>URED01000014.1 GCA_900546785.1 uncultured Oscillospiraceae bacterium
CTTGCGAAATTGTCGCGCTGCTCTCTGCCTCGCTCGCATCGCTCTGTTTCGCTGCGCTTCCTCAACCTCCCTTTATCTGCCACCGGCAGCGGTCGGTTTCGTCACCCAAAGCAGGCGCGCTGCCAACTGCGCTACACCCCGATATAATTATAGATTATTGAATTGTTTTGATAAGATGGTTAAGGTTCTGCTTTGTTCGCCCGGCTTGCGAAATTGTCGCGCTGCTCTCTGCCTCGCTCGCATCGCTCTGTTTCGCTGCAAAAAAGGTCACTGCGCTTTGCAAGAAATATAATAATATAAGGCGGAGGATTTGTCAAGCGCAGGTGCAAAAATCGGCTTTCGGCGGAATTTATCTTGCAAAGCGCAGCTTTTGAGGGTATTATATTAATATATTAAAACCTATGGGGTGTGAATATGAAACACGGTTTGATCGTGGTGGACTACCAAAACGATTTCGTTAGCGGTTCGCTCGGCTTTGAAAAGGCAAGGGAGCTGGACGGCAGAATTTGCGCAAAGATAGCTGAATACCGCGCGGCAGACGGTGATATCATCTTTACGCTGGACACGCACGGAAAAGATTATCTTGTAACGCGCGAGGGCCGTTATCTGCCCGTGGAGCACTGTATAAAAGGCACAAACGGGCACTGCCTTTACGGCGAGACCGCAAAAGCCGCGCGCGAAGAAGATATTTACTTTGAAAAGAGCGCTTACGGCTCTGACGCGCTGTACGAATATCTGAAAACGGCGGGTTATGACGAGATCGAGCTTTGCGGCGTTGTAAGCAACATCTGCGTGATCTCCAACGCCGTGCTTGCAAAAACGGCGCTGCCGGAGGCGGATATTACCGTTGACGCGCTCTGCACCGCGTCGAATGACGAAAAGCTGAATTCCGCTGCGCTTGATGTGCTTGAATCGCTCAACGTGCAGATCAAAAACAGGGAGAAAGTATGATGGAAAACAGGAACTTAACGATGCTCTGTGATTTTTACGAGCTAACCATGGCGGGCGGATATTTTAAAAACGATATCCATAAAAAAAACGCATATTTCGACGTGTTTTTCCGCACGGTGCCGGACGGCGGCGGTTTTGCCATAGCCGCAGGGCTGGAGCAGGTCGTTGATTATATTCAAAACCTGCACTTCAGCGATGAGGATATTGCCTATCTGCGCTCCAAAAATATGTTTGACGAGAATTTTCTGAGCTACCTTGAAAGCTTTTCATTCACGGGCGATATCTATGCCGTTCCGGAGGGAACGCCCGTTTTTCCGTACGAACCGATCATAACGGTACGCGCCCCGGCAATCGAAGCGCAGCTCATTGAAACATACCTGCTGCTGCAGGTAAATCACCAGTCGCTTATCGCCACCAAAGCAAACCGCATCGTGCGTGCGGCGCAGGGCAGAACCGTGCTTGAATTCGGCTCCCGCAGAGCGCAGGGCGCGGACGGCGCAGTCATCGGCGCAAGAGCAGCCTATATCGGCGGCTGTGCGGGTACTGCCTGCACGCTTACCGATGAGCTTTACGGTGTTCCGGCAGGCGGCACGATGGCGCATTCCTGGGTGCAGATGTTTGATTCCGAATATGAGGCGTTTGAGGCGTACTGCAGGCTCTATCCGCACAGCGCTACGCTGCTTGTTGATACTTACAATACACTGAAAAGCGGCGTTCCGAACGCGATAAAGGCGTTTAAGAACGTGCTTTTGCCCCAGGGGATAACCGATTTTGCGATACGCCTTGATTCCGGCGACATTTCTTATCTTTCCAAAAAGGCGCGCAAGATGCTTGACGAGGCGGGGCTGACGAACTGCAAGATCACCGCTTCAAACGCGCTGGACGAATATCTGATCCGCGATCTTATGATGCAGGGCGCAAAGATCGATACTTTCGGGGTTGGCGAAAGGCTGATCACAGCCAAAAGCTCGCCCGTTTTCGGCGGCGTCTACAAGCTTGCCGCAGTGGAGGACGAAAACGGAAAGATCATTCCCAAGATCAAGATAAGCGAAAACACCGCAAAGATCACGAACCCGCATTTCAAGCGCCTTTACAGATTCTATGACCGCGAGAGCGGCAAGGCGCTTGCGGACGAGCTTTGCCTGAGAGACGAAGTGATCAACGAGAATGAACCCCACACCATATTTGACCAAAACGCCGTATGGAAAACAAAAACGCTTACTGATTATACCGTGCGCGATCTTCAGGAGCAGATCTTTAAAAACGGAAAGCTGGTCTACAAACTGCCTGAACTTGACGAGATCAAGCGCTATTGTAAACAGCAGATCGGAACGCTTTGGGACGAGGTCAAGCGTTTTGAGAACCCGCACACCTATTACGTTGACCTTTCCAAGAAACTTTGGGACGAAAAAAGGCGTTTGCTGAGCGAAAAGAAGCTTTAAGGATTGATTCGGACTTAAATCGGGAGAGGGCTTGAATTAAGCAAGAAAAAAAGATCATGATTGCCGCTGCCGTGGTACTGATTGCAGCGGTATGCGTTATTGCCTACCTTGCGTACAGCGGGTATTCTGAAAAAGAACAACCGCAGACAACGGAAAGCACCGCCTCTTCAGAGGCAAACACCGTGCCGGCGGTTTATGAGGAATACTACGCGCAAAACAACGATTTTGTGGGCTGGATAAAAATTGACGGCACGGAGATCGATTATCCCGTTGTGCAGGGAAACGACAACGATTATTACTTAAGCCACAATTTTGAAAAAGAGCGTGAATCGCGCGGCACTATATATATGGATTATCTGAGCGACCCGGATTCCGGGTATATGAACACCGTTATCCACGGGCACAACCGGCTGGACGATACCGTCTTTTCGGAGCTGCCGCAGTATTCGGATATTGCATATTACCGCGAACACCCCGTAATTGAATACAATTCACGCACAGAGATGCACAAGTGGAAGATATTTGCCGTGTTTATAACGACCGCCTCCGCAGACGAGGACAACGGATACGTATTCAACTACGTTTACCCGGATATGGGCGGGCTTAACTTTGACGGCTATATGGCTGAGATCAACAAGCGCACGCTTTATTACACGGATGTAGACGTGAATGAAAACGATAGGATACTTACCCTTTCCACCTGCACACGGGAAGTGGACACGCGCTCTTACCGCGCGGACTGCCGCATCGTTATTCTTGCAAGAATGGTGCGCGACGGAGAGAGCCTGAGCGTGAATACCGCCGCCGCGTATGAAAATCCGAACCCGAAATATCCGCAGATCTGGTATGACCTGAAAGACCGCGAAAATCCGTATAAAAACGATGAATTCTGGTACCCGTACGAAACGATGAATGAATCGCAGTAAATAAAAGAAGATCCCGCCCGGGCGTATGTGCCTGCCGTGTGCGGGATCATTTTATATCATTTCAGATAAACAGCAGCTGTATAAAGCTGATGAGATACATAATTGCGTAAAGCGCCGGCTGGTGCAGCAGATAGATCCACAGGCTGTTTTTGCCGATCTTTTGCAAAAATTTAACGCGGCTTTTGTAAAATCCCTGCGGCAGAGCCTGCCCCTTTGCCCATTTGCCGAGGAACGCGCCGAATAAAAACAAAAACAGCCACGGTATCAGCGAAAAATAATCTGCCGAAAAGAAATTGCCGTTGTGAAAGCCCAAAAACGCAAGATAGTTGGTTTCATACAGCGCCGCCGGCAATTCGATCAGCCCGAAAAGCAGGCTGCCGGAATTCACGGTATAGGTTATAAGAAACAGAACCGCGGAAATGACCGCCCCGGCAATGCTGCCGCGCGTGCCGAGCCTGTTTATCAGCGGCATAAACGCGCTCGTTATGATCATGCAAAGGCCAAGGCAGGAGAGCACGCCGAAATAGATCTCCGCCCCCGTTATGCGCATTGCGGGCATGATGACCGCCGTAACCAGCGTAACGATAAGCCCGGCGGCAAACACGATAACGCCCCTGCGCACCGTATTTCTGGAAAGGCGGCTGCAAATGCCGGAGGTAACGATAAACAGCGCCCAGAAAAGCGGCTGGAATATACAAAGGAAATCAAAGATCCTGTACCCTATATCGTAGCCCAGCACAAAGCCTATATCATAAAACATATGGTGAAAGACCATACATACGATTGCAAATCCGCGCAGCTCGTCAAGCAGGTATATCCTGCGCTGCCCCTCTTTCATCTGCTCACTCCCTGCCTGCTGTGAAATCCTATACGGTATTGTAGCATATATTTTTGTAAAAAGCCATAGCCCCGTGCAAAACACGCCGCATTTGCGGTCTGTTTTTCATGCCGGCTTCTTTCTTATAATTATTAATATTGTATTACTAAAAGAATTATGTTATACTAAAGTGTATTATAATGCGCCGCCGCGCGGCAGTTTACCTGCCGGGGGTCAAACGCGATATACTGAAAATGCGTCGGCGCGGAAAGGTCTGCTTATGAAAGATGTTAAGATTGGCGCGGCTGCCCAAAGGTCGCTCACCGTTGATGAAAAAAATACCGCTGCGGCGGCGGGAAGTGGCAGCCTTGCGGTGCTTGGAACGCCGTTTATGATTGCGCTTATGGAGGCCGCCACGTGCGACGCCGTTTCACCTTTTCTTGAAGAGGGGGAAACGACCGTAGGCACGCAGATCAACGTTGCCCATTCCAAAGCAAGCGGCATAGGGGAAAAGATAACTGCCCGCGCAGAGATCAAGGAAGTGAGCGGCAGGAAGCTTGTTTTTGCCGTTGAGGCAAAAAACGAAACGGGAGACGCCGTAGGCTCCGGCACGATCGAGCGCTTTGCCGTTTTGAGCGAGCGATTCATGGCAAAGCTGGGCTGAAGAATATTTTTACAGGGGTAATCTATGAAGTTTAAGGCTGTTATTTTTGATTTTGACGGAACCATCTGCGCCACCGCGCCGGGGATCGTAAAAAGCGCCAAATACGCGCTTGAGGCGTTTGGCTATCCCGTGCCGGAGGACGAGAGCGAGCTGGAATTTTTTATAGGCCCGCCGCTGCTCGTAACATTTCAGGAGCGCTTTGGGGCGGACGCGCAGACGGCGCTGGAGCTTGTTAGAAAGTACAGGGAAAGATACACGAACCAGGGCGTTTACGAAAGCGAGCTCTACGGCGGCATAGAGCCGCTGCTTTCCGCGCTGAAAAAAGACGGGTTCAAGCTGGGCATTGCTTCGTCCAAGCCGCAGAAATATATAGAAACGCTTTTGGAACGCTTTGGCGTTATGCAGTATTTTGACTGCGTTTGCGGCGTAAGCTTCACGGCGGACTGCGAATCAAAGGCAAGCATCATCTCCCGCTGCCTGGAAACGCTTGGCGTTGCGGGTGAAGACGCCGTTATGGTGGGCGACAAAAGCTACGATACAGACGGCGCAAAGGCAAACGGCATGCTTTCCGTAGGCGCGCTGTGGGGCTACGGCACAAAATTTGAATTCATAGAGGCAGGCACGGATTTTCTTGCGGAAAAGGCAGAGGACGTTGAATCTATAGCCCTGGGCTATTTTGAGCAGACGGAAGAGAGCAACGGCATCTTCAGCGGCAGGATCATCACCGTGCATGAGGACACCGTAACGCTTGTTGACGGCACCAAAGCAAAGCGCGAGATCGTGGACCATAACGGTGGCGTTGCCATTATCGGACTGACGGAGGATAACGAGGTGCTGCTCGTGCGGCAGTTCCGCGCGCCTTATAAAGAAACGATCTTTGAGATCCCTGCGGGCAAGCTGGAAAAGGACGAGGATCCTTTTGAGGCGGCAAAGCGTGAATTTGCCGAGGAATGCGGCTGCGAGGCGGGCGATTTCAGATATATCGGCGAGCTTTACCCCACCCCCGGCTACTGCGGCGAGATCATAAGGCTCTACTATGCCTCCAAGCTGACTTTCGGCAAACAGCATCTTGACGAAGACGAGCGGCTGGACGTTTATAAAGTGCCGCTTGAGGAAGCGTTTATGCGCGTCATGAACGGCGAGTTCAAGGACGCAAAAACGCAGATAGGAATTATGAAGATCAGGGAAATGATAAAAAATGGCGGTCTATCTTGACAACAGTGCAACCACAAAGCCCTGCCGCGAGGCGGCGGAGGCTGTGCAGTATATGATAACGGAAAATTACGGCAACCCCTCCAGCCTGCATGCCGCGGGCATAGAGGCGGCAAAATCGCTCATCTCCGCAAGGGAGGCGGTCGCCCGCGCGCTCGGCTGCGAAAAAGAGGAGCTGTATTTTACGAGCGGCGCAACGGAAGCAAACAACCTTGCGCTTTTCGGAGCCGCCGGAGCAAAGCGGCGCGCCGGGAACCGGATCGTTACCACGGCAATAGAGCATGAAAGCGTTGCCGCCGCGGCGGACGAGCTGGAAAAGCAGGGCTTTGAGGTGATCCGCCTGATGCCGGATAAGCACGGCAATATAACCGCCGCCGACATCGCACAGGCAGTGAACGAAAAGACCGTTCTTGTTTCTGTCATGTATATCAACAACGAGATTGGCTCCGTTTTGCCCGTAAATAAAATAAAAAGGATCATTGAAATGAAAAAGGCGCCGGCGCTGTTCCATACGGACTGTGTGCAGGCGTTCGGCAAAGTGAAATTCAGCCCCAAAAAGCTGGGCGCCGATCTTGTGAGCATAACGGCACATAAGATACACGGCCCCAAAGGCACGGGCGCGCTTTACATAAAAAAGGGCGCAAGGATACTGCCCCGCACCTTTGGCGGCGAGCAGGAAAAACGCATGCGCCCGGGAACGGAAGCGTCACCGCTTATCGCCGGCTTCGGCGCCGCCGCTGCGGCACTGCCGGAGATCGGCACGCAGAGCGAGGCGGTAAAGGAGCTGAATCTGTATCTCAGGCACCTGCTTGGGGATATAGACGGCATTGCCTTTAACAGTGATGAAAACGCATCGCCGTATATTTTGAACGTGTATATCCCCACCTTTATGCGCAGCCAGACGATCGTGCAGGAGCTCTCCTCAAAATACGAGGTCTTTGTCAGCAACGGCTCCGCGTGCGCAAAGGGCAAAAAGAGCCATGTGCTTTCGGCAATGCGCCTTTCGGACGAGATCGCAGACAAAAGCATACGCATCAGCTTTTCACGCTTTAACACACGGCACGACTGTGAGGTCTGCGCCGCGGCAATCAAAGAACTGACCCAAAAACACCCGAGGTAGATATGAAAGAGATCATACTTGTAAAAAACGGAGAGCTTGTTTTAAAGGGGCTCAACCGTTCCTCCTTTGAGGACATTTTAATAAAGAATATGCGCCGCCATTTAGAGGACATGGGCGAATTCAAATTCACCAAAAGCCAGTCCACCATCATGGTGGAGGCGCCGGAGGGCGCGGATCTGGACGAAGCCGCTCAAAGGCTTGGCAAGGTATTCGGCATAGCAGCATATTCGCGCGCCGCCGTGTGCGAAAAGGATATGCAGAAGATCATTCAAACCGCAAGGGAATATCTTGCGGACGAACTTTCACTCGTTTCCACATTTAAGGTGGAGGCAAAGCGCAGCGATAAAAAATTCCCGCTCAAATCGCCGGAGATCTGCCGCGAGCTGGGCGGCGCGCTGCTGAAAAGCTTTCATCATTTAAAGGTTGACGTGCATCAGCCGGATGTGACCGTTACGGTGGAGATCCGCGATAATCACGCCTTTGTGCGCGGCAACAACATCAAGGGCGCGGGCGGCATGCCCACGGGCACCAGCGGCAGGGCGGCGGTGCTTATAAGCGGCGGCATAGATTCCCCCGTTGCGGCATATATGATGGCAAAAAGGGGCATAGAGCTGGTTGCCGTTCATTTCGCATCCCCGCCTTACACAAGCGAACTTGCGGAGATGAAGGTCATGGACCTGCTCAAAAAAGTTTCCGCCTACTGCGGTACCATCACAACTTATATTGTGCCTTTTACAGAGATACAGGAAGCGATACGCGATGACTGCCCGGAGGAATATTTTACACTTGTTATGCGCCGCATCATGATGAGGATCAGCAATATCATTGCTGAAAACCAGAACTGCCGCGCGCTCATAACGGGCGAGAGCTTAGGGCAGGTGGCAAGCCAGACGATCTATGCCCTGCAGTGTACGGACAGCGTTGCAAAGCTGCCTGTTTTCCGCCCCTGCATCGGCATGGATAAAGACGAGATCATTGCCGTTTCCAGAAAGATAGACACGTTTGAGACCTCCATTCAGCCGTATGAGGACTGCTGCACGGTATTTACGCCCAAGCACCCGCGCACGCGCCCGAAGCCGGAGGACGTGGAGGCGGCAGAGGCAAAGATACACGGGCTTGATCAGATGATAGACGCCGCCGTCAGCGGCGCAAGGCGCAGATTCATAAAGGCGGCGGGATATGAGCGATAAGGATAAAAACCGGGATATAAATGAGATCGACGAACTGCTCGGCGATTACAAAAAGCAAAAGGAAAAACGCGAAAAAAATTTTGGCAAAATAGATTTTTCCGATCCCGCAAAAAAGGAGCGTAAAACGGCACACGATACGCCTGCCGAAAAATCCGCGCCGGAAAACGACGCGCAGGCGCAGAAAAGCAAAGAACCGGCGGGTGAAAAGATCAAGGCGTTTTTTGCCCGCTTAAAAAAGTTTGCAAAAACGAAAAAAGGAAAAAAGATATTTATATCCTCTGCCGCCGTTTTCTGCGCCGTATGCGTGGCGGCGTGCGGCTTTGCGATCTACGATCATCAGAAAAACGCTTATCTGCGCGAATATGAGGAGCTGTACCCGAATGTGAGCTTCCCGGAGGGGATCAGAGAGGAATTTTGCGGGCAGTATGCCGTATCGCCGTCTACCGTGGGCAGCATTTCCATAGAGGCGTGCGGCTACACAAGCTATGTTGTGCAAAGCAGCTCTGCAAAGCTAACAACGCTCAGCTTTAAAAACACGGCGGACGGGCTTGATTTCAACACGGTCATTCACCTGCCGGCCGGCGCGTGCGACCTTGAGGGCGCGTTTTCAGATGCGCAGCGCTTTCTTTCCGGCTCTCAGCAGGTAACGTATTCCACGCTTTATGAGGACTATTCATTTACCGTGATCGGCGCGTTTTACACAAATAAAAACGCCGAAGATGACGGCGGCTACGTTTTCCCGTACGGCGTTACGCAAAAAATGACGCCGATCAGCTTTAACGATTATACGGACCGGCTTTATCACCGCTTTTTGTACGATTCCGGCTACAGGATAGATTATTATGAGGATAAGCTGCTCACCCTTGCGGCGGATTCCGATCTTATGCCGGATTTTGAATTTGTTGTTGTTTGCGTGCAAAACGCCCCGCAGGCGCAAAGCGCGCAGGAAAACAGCGACGTGCATTATCCGCAGGTATGGTATGACGAACACGGGCAGACCAATCCTTACCGTTTTTCATCTAAATGGTACCCAACCGTATATACGGATGCGAATGAAGAAGAAACCAGCTTACAATCCGAAGCGGATTACTGATACACAAGGAGGGGTAAAAATGTATGATGTTGCCGTTATCGGCGCAGGGATCATAGGCGCGGCATGCGCATATGAGCTCAGCAAGCATGATCTTAAGATCGCCTTGCTTGAAAAAAACAACGACGTTTGCTGCGGCACCACCAAGGCGAACAGCGCAATCATCCATGCCGGGTATGACCCGCTCCCCGGCACGCTGATGGCGCGCCTGAATGTGGAAGGCTCCAAAATGGCGGGCGAGCTTTGCAGAAAGCTGGATGTGCCGTATCAGCAAATCGGCTCTCTTGTAGTCGCTTTCTCAGAAGAGGATGAAGCGGAGGTGGAAAGGCTTTACCGCCGCGGTAACGAAAACGGCGTTGAGGGGCTTCGCATCGTAGACGCAGAAGAGCTGAAAAAAATGGAACCGTATATTTCCGATCAAGCGCTCTGTGCGCTCTATGCGCCCACGGCGGCAATCGTAAACCCGTGGGAATACGGCATTGCGCTTGCGGAAACGGCAGTAAGAAACGGCACAGAGGTAAAGCTGGAATTTGAAGTTACATCTATCGAAAAAGAGGACGGCTTTTGGCATATCGTATCCCCTGCCGGCTGTGTGGACGCAAAATACGTTATAAACGCGGCGGGCGTGGACTGCGATACGGTGCATAACATGGTAGCCGAACCGGAATTTAAGGTGATCCCGAGCGCGGGCGAATACTACCTGCTTGATCTGAGCGAGGGAAAAAGGGCGAACCACGTCATCTTCCAGTGCCCGGATAAGGACGGCAAGGGCGTGCTCGTTACGCACACCTGCCACGGCAATCTGCTTGTAGGCCCCAATGCGGATGTGCGGGATAAAGACGATACCTCAACCAAATCCCGCTGCCTTGATTATATCAGGGAAAAAGCGGTAAAATCCGTGCCGTCCATCGCGTTTCGGGAAAATATACGTAATTTTACCGGCGTGCGCGCAAATACAGATCAAGATGATTTCATCATTGCGTTTGCGGCAGAGCATTTTCTGGATCTTGCAGGCATCAAATCTCCCGGCCTTTCCGCCGCCCCCGCCATTGCGCTGGAGGCTGTTAAAATGCTCGGTGAAAAGGGGCTTGCGCTGAATAAAAAAGAAAACTATGTGGATTCCAGAAAGCATCTGCGCTTTAAAAAGCTGCCCGCCGAGGAAAAAAACAGGCTTATTAAAGAAAATCCCGCCTACGGCAGAGTCATCTGCCGCTGTGAAACAATTACAGAGGGCGAGATCATAGACGCATTGAACTCCCCGATACCGCCCGTTTCGCTGGACGGTATAAAGAGAAGGGCGGGCACCGGCATGGGCAGATGCCAGAGCGGCTTCTGCGGCCCCAAGGTGCTTGAGATCATAGCGAAATTTAAAAACATTCCGTATGAGGACGTTTTGCAGGATAACACCGGCAGCTATATCCTTACGGGCGAAACAAAGAGCGGAGGTGCAAAATAATGTATCAGCTGATCGTGATCGGCGGCGGTCCGGCGGGTCTTGCCGCAGCGCTTTCCGCTTACGAAAACGGGCTTGAAAATATCCTTATTATTGAAAGGGACAAAGAGCTTGGCGGCATTTTGAACCAATGCATACATAACGGCTTCGGGCTTCATTATTTTAAGGAAGAGCTTACCGGCCCGGAATACGCCGGCAGGTTTATTGAGATGCTCAAAAGCACTGCCGTTGCCGTCATGACGGATACCATGGTGCTGGAGATCACCAAGGGCAGGCAGGTGCACTGCATAAATGCGAAGAACGGCTATCAGGTGCTTGAGGCAGGCGCCGTTGTGCTTGCGATGGGCTGCCGCGAACGCACAAGGGGCGCCATCTCCATTCCCGGCACACGCCCGGCAGGTATTTTAACGGCCGGCGCGGCGCAGAGATATGTAAATATCGAAGGGCACATGGTCGGCAAGCGCGTAGTCATCCTCGGCTCCGGCGATATAGGGCTGATCATGGCGCGCCGTATGACGCTTGAGGGCGCAAAGGTGCTTGCCTGCGTGGAGCTGATGCCGTATTCGGGAGGCCTGCAAAGAAACATCGTGCAGTGCTTAAACGATTTTGATATACCGCTTTATCTTTCGCACACGATCATCGATATCCGGGGCAAGAGCCGTGTAGAGAGCGTTACCGTTGCCAAGGTGGGGGCGGACAGAAAACCGATCCCCGGCACGGAGATCCGGTTTGACTGCGATACGGTGCTGCTTTCCGTAGGCCTTATCCCGGAAAATGAGCTGACAAGGACGGCGGGCATTGAAATGGATGCGCGCACGAACGGCGCAGTCGTTTTTGAAAACATGGAAACATCGGAAAACGGCATTTTTGCCTGCGGCAACGTTGTGCATGTGCATGACCTTGTGGATTTCGTTACGGGCGAGAGCCAAAGAGCAGGTAAGGCTGCTGCCGAATTCGTTTTAAACGGCGAAAAAAGCCGTGAAAACAGTATTGCGCTTGAAACGAATGAATTTATAAGCTACACCGTGCCGCAAAAAATAAGGCGCGGCGCGGATACGGCGGAGATCTTCTTCAGAGTAAGGCGTATCTTTGAAAGATCGAGCATAACCGTAACAGACGGCAGCAGCGTGATCGCAAAATTCAAAAGAGAGCATATGGCGCCGGGCGAGATGGAAAAGATCACCCTGCCCAAGGTGCTGCTGGATAAGATAACTACCGATAAGATAAAAATATCGGCGGCAGAGGAGGCATAAGCATGACACATCTTATATGTATAACCTGCCCCAAGGGCTGCCACTTAACGGTTGATGAGGAAAACGATTACGCCGTAACGGGCAACGCATGCCCGCGCGGCGCCGAATACGGCAGGAACGAGCTGAAAAACCCCGTTCGGGTCGTGACCTCCACCGTGCGCACAAACAGCGCGGAATACCCGCGCTGCCCCGTTAAGACCAACGGCGCGATCCCCAAGGGCAGGATGTTAGACGCGATGCGCCTGCTGGACGATATTACGCTGAAAACGCCCGTAAAGTGCGGCGATACCGTTATTGAAGATCTTTTCGGCACGGGCATATCTTTCGTTGCCTGTAAAAACATAGATAAATAAGGCCCTGTTTGGGTAAACAAAAAATCCTCACCCGGAAAATTCTATTGTCCGTTTTTTACGGACTTGTTCAAAAACCGGGTGGGGATTTTGCATATTCATGCAACGAATGTCTATCTTCATTTCCGGAAGTATATTGCAACAAATATGTTTTTATGATATATTTATTGTGTAATGATTTACGGAGATGATGATATTTGAACATTGCTATTTGCGGTGCGGACGGGGCTTTTCAGGACGAACTCAGACAAAGGCTCTTCTCCTACTGCGGCAGCAGGCGCCTCCCGCTTGAACTATTTGAATATACGGATGTGCGCAAAATGGAAGCGGACAGACGGCCGGTAGACATTGCTTTTTTTGACGAACTGCCGGGCCCGTTATACGGAATAGAGGCCGCGCGTGAATTTAAAAAGCGGAATCCGCGTGTTATCCTTATCATAACCGCCGAAGATTCCAAACGTATAGACGACGCTTTTGATATCAAAGCATTCCGTTATTTTGAAAAGCCGGTTGAAACGCAAAGGCTTTTTGCTTCGCTGGACTGCGCGGTAAAAAGAATAGACGAAAGCACCGTTGCCTTTGTGCACACCCACACGGGCGAGATGCTGCGCATTCCTGCAAAAAAGATCGTATTTGTTGAGACGAGCGGCAGAAAAACAAGGGTGGTCACGGAAAATGCGGAATACAGCAGCGCATTTAAGATCTCGCAGTGGAAAAAGATGCTTCGCGCCTCCTGCTTCGCCTTTCCCCATTCCAGCTACATCGTAAATATGCGCTATGTTGAATCGTTTGCCAGATCAAAACTCACCCTGAAATATCCCCACGGGGAATATGAAGTGCCTGTTTCGGCAAACAGGCAGGCAGAATTTAAGCTGCATTATCTTCTTTTTAACAATATGCACCCGTGACCGCCGCAAAAAAACTATTCTACCGTAACCGATTTTGCAAGATTGCGCGGTTTATCTATCGGCAGACCCTTTTCCTTTGCCGTGTAATAGGCAAGCAGCTGCATGGCGATCACCTCCGGCAGAGGCGCCAGCAGCGGTATCGCGTCCGGAAAAGTGATGATATCCTCAAAGCCGCTGAGTTCCTTTTCAAGACTCTGCGGCGCAAACAGCGTTACATTTGCACCGCGCGAGATCACTTCCTGCATATTGGAAACGGTCTTCGGCATGATCTTTGCATTGCTGATCAGCCCAAAACATACGGTGCCCTCTTCTATCAGGCTTATCGTGCCGTGCTTGAGTTCGCTTGCCGGATAGGCGGCGCAGTCGATATAGCTTATCTCCTTTAGTTTCAGCGCGCCCTCAAGCGCGGCGGCATAATCCGCGTTCCTGCCAAGAAAGAAACACCTGCGCTCTTTGCTTATCCGGGCGGCAAGGGTTTTTATTTTTTGCTCGTTTTTAAGCTGTTCTTCTATTTTTTCCGGCAGCAGACGGCTTGCGTTGACCGCTATTCTCACAAATTCGGCAGAGCAGGCGCCGCGCTTTAAGGCAAGGTAGATACAAAGCATATCCAGCGTTATCGCCTGGCACGTGAAAGCCTTTGTAGTGGCCACGGCGATCTCCTGCCCCGCCGGCGTTATGATGCTGTATTCGCTCATCTTTGCAATGGAGCTGTGCGGCGCGTTTACTATGCTTATCGTTCTTGCGCCGTGCTCGCGCGCCGTTTTCAGCGCGGCAAGGCTGTCTGCCGTTTCACCGCTTTGGCTGATGATAACAACAAGGCAGTTCTGATCCAGCACCGGGCTTTGGTAGCGGAATTCGCCCGCGTATTCGGCAAAGCACGGCGTTTTTGCAATCTTTTCAAAGGCGTATTTTGCCATAAGCGCAACATGATATGCAGAGCCGCACCCTATAAGGTATATTCTGCTCAGCGCCGCGATCTCTTCATCCGTAAGCGGAAAGCCGTCGAATTCTACACCTTCCTTTCCCGTGATGCCGGCAAGCGTTGCGGCTACGGCGGCGGGCTGTTCAAATATCTCTTTTATCATATAGTGCTTAAAACCGTCTTTTCCGGCGGCAGTATGTTTTTCTTCTATTTTTTGCGCCGTTTTTTTTACGGGCGCAAAATCCCTGCCGAAAACAGTCGCTTCGCCCGCGGTGATCCGCGCCGTTTCGCCGTCCTCCAGGTGTATGGCGCCGCTGATATGCCCAAGCAGCGGGTTCAGGTCTGAGGATATATAGTTTTCCCCGCTCCCCGTTCCGATGATAAGCGGAGAACCGTTTTTCGCGCAGTAAAGCGTATCCGGGTCATTCTTACAGACGATGCCCAGCGCGTAGGAGCCCTTGAGCAGGGGGAGCGTTTTTTGGATCGCCTCAAGCGCGTTCCCCGTGTAATTCAGCTCCAGAAGCTTGGGGATGACTTCCGTATCCGTATCGCTCTCAAATGTAAAGCCTATCATGATCAGGCTCTCTTTAAGCTCTGCGTAATTTTCTATAATTCCGTTATGCACAACGGCAAAGCTGCGGCTCGCCTGCGGGTGCGCGTTCGTTTCGTTTGCCGCGCCGTGGGTTGCCCAGCGTGTGTGCCCGATGCCGAGCGTACCGCTCAGCTTTATGTTTTTCAGCTTGTTTTCAAGATTCTTGATCTCGCCGGCAGCCTTAACTATGCTGAGTCCTTCCTCGTTTAAAACGCCGATTCCGCCGCTGTCATATCCCCGGTATTCAAGCCCCTTAAGCCCTTTTATAAGGATGCCCGTAGCTTCGCTTTTACCTATATATCCGATAATTCCGCACATAAGATCACTCCGTAAAAATCAAAATTCATCTTCAAAGCGGTGCAGCCTTGCGGCGATAACGCTCATATCGTCCTCCCGCGTGTTTTTCGCCGCTTCAAGCGCGCTTTGCAGTATGGCGTTTGCAAGCGTATCCGCGCTCATATCCTGCGCGTTCAGCAGTATTTCCGTATCGGGGGCGGAAATGCCGTCGCTTGCCATAACGATAAGATCGCCGTCGTTAAGCGCCGCCGTGCGTTTTGCAAATTCAACGCTTCTCAGTATCCCGGCGGGCAGCGACGAAAGCTCGCACTTCGTTATTTTCCCGTTTTTAACGATATAGGTCGCGGGCGCGCCCGCCTTGTAGATCTCCGCTCTGCCCGTAAAAAGATCCACGCATGCGCAGTCAAGCGTTGCCAGGCTCTCGTCCGCCGATTTAACGAGCAGCGCGGAATTGACAACCTTGAGCGCGCTGTCAAAACCAAACCCCGCGGCAAGCAGCCTGGAAAGCAGACCCGCGCCCATGGCGCCGTCTATCGCCGCCCTGCCGCCCTGACCCATGCCGTCGCTTATGATAAGCACGCTTCTGCCGTGCCCGTCGTTCACGGTCTTGATCGTGTCGCCGCAGAGGGGGCCTTCTGCGCTGTGCTGCGCAAAACCGATCTCCAGCGAATAACAGGGTTTCTCGGTAAACGTGATCATGGTCTCGTCCTTGAAATGCGTTACGGAACAGTTGTCAAGATAACGGGAGCACGCTTTTGCGATCTCCTTTTGCAGCGTTTTGTCAGAAAAACCCGTTTCCCGCCCCGGCGCAAGGATCTCTATACGCTCTCTGCCGTATTTATCTTCTATTACCGAAATACTTTTCGGGTATATCTCGTATTCGCTCAGGGCGCGGCGTATCCTGCCCGCAGCGGCAGTATCAAAAAATTCCGCCTCGTCAAACTCCCTTGCAAGATCAAACAGCATATCGGAGATCGAAAAAAACTGATCCGCCGCCACCATTCTGATCTCGTTCGTCCTTTCGTTGATCAGCTCCTCAGCGGGGAAGCCGTTCTCTTTATCGGCAAGCTGCGCCCGCCTGCTGTTCATTTCGTCAATCTTTTCGCGCACCTCATTTACGCTCTCACTGATATAATTGATCGCCCCGCCGGCAAAGCGAAGCCGCATAACAAGGCTTTGGCGCAAAGAGCCGTCCGGCGTAATGTTCTCGCCGCCCCTGAAGAACGCTGTCAGCTTATCCTTTACTATTCCCGGGCAGAGCGCAAGCAGGGCGCAGGCTACAGCGCTCTCCGCAAAATATTCTATGCCGGCGCCCGTCGCAACGGTAAACAGCGCGGAAGAAAGGCAAAATGACACGGCCGCGGCAACCGTGCCGAACGAGCAGAAAAGACAGGCAAGGAGCGCCGAAAATCCGTAAGAGCCTGTTAAAAACAGCGATTCTTCACTTGTTAGGGAAAGTGCAAAGCCCGTGCACAGCGCAAGCATGATCCCCATTTTATCCGAACCGTAGCAGACCGTTATCAGCACAAGAAGTACGGCGGCGCATCTGGCAACGGAAAAGCCCGCTATGGTGATGCCCGCAAGTCCCGTAAGCAGAAGCGACGCGGAGATGATAATACACGTCAAATCCGATACCGGCAGGGCGCGCAGCCGTAAGCGCTTAAAGCTGCAGCCGAGCGTTCTGTAAAAAAAGAATGCGCCCACCCCGGCAAGGATGCTCTGCGCGGCAGTGATCGCAAGATCCGCCGCCGTGCCGCCCGTTTTTATATCTACAACAAGTCCCGTTGCCGCAGAGGCACAAAAGGAGAGCAGCATGGGTAAAAAAATATTTGCCCTGCAATCTGCAAGATCAAGCGCAAGCGCGCCTAGAAAAGCAATAAGCACCGCCGCAGCGCAGCGCGCAAAATCCTGCGGACGGAACAGAAGATAACCCAGCGCAGCCCCTGCGGCGGAATAAAAATAATTCTTTTTTTTGGAAACGGTGACCAGAGAAACGGCAAAGGGAGAAACGCTTTGCAGCACGGTGCTTTGCGCCAGAATGAGCGCCGCGGCAAAATAGGCAGCGGCTTCCAGCACCGCATGCGCTTTTTTGCCCTTAACGGTCTTCTTTATTTTGGCAAGTTTTTCGTTTTTCTGCGCCGTTTTCATTTTTTTCACTTCCGTAATTTATTCACACAGCAAAAGTATAAATCAGGAAGGATAAAAAAATTGTCATAAAGGGTAAACCTTTCCTACACAGGGAAAATACTTTTCATAAAATAAAAAAACCGCGCCGAAGCGCGGAAGATCAAAAAATTCAGATCACCTTTTTTTATTTTTTTTGCGGTTTCTGAGCACGATCATAAAGATCATTCCCAAAACGCCGCCAACGGCGTTCATCATCATATCCGTCATCGTATCATACAGCCCCAGATAGCCGTATTCGCCGTTGTATTTGGAAAGGTCAAACATGGCTGTCTCCTCCCCCGCCTTGGCAAGCTGAAGATTCGTGCCGTGCAGCGTGTCCATAAGAAATTCGTAAAATTCCCAGCCCACGGCAATGGAAAGCGCAAACATAAGCCCGAAAATCGCGGCTAACGTTGCGGCGCACTGCCCTTTTTTGCGCTGGATGATACAGGCAAAATCATAGCCGAAGGACGCGCACACAAAGCCGGAGAGCACGTGCATAAAAATATCGAACCACCAGATCTTATCAAACATGCCCATATAAGAACCTATGACGATCCCGATAAAGATGATGATATTGAGCAGCGTTTGCGAAAGCGGCGGCACCTCTTCTATAAACGAGCCGTTGCCGAATACCTGAAACATATCCCACAGGTGGGTAAATATGAAGCAGAAAACGGATTCAAAGCCCATAACCAGATCGCCGTTTATAAAAGAATATGCCGCGCATATCAAAAGCGCAATGCGCGTTAGGATCCAAAAGGCAAATTGTGCCTTGGGTATGCTTTTCGTGGGGTGTTTTTTTAATTGATAAGCCATAATCATTTTCCTTTAAAAATAAATAACAGATATACTATATCATAAACGGGCAAAAAGTCAAATCAAAAAAAAGCGGTCTGTTTAAACAGCGGTTTTGCGAAGCTCAAAACATGCAAAAATCAGAAATGCCGCAGCGCTGTAATATGACGCCGAAACAGCGGTTTTCACCCGCAAACTGATAAGCATGCTTTTTAACAGGCTTAATGATTTGTATAAAATCAAAAACTATTTATTAAGAATTGATAAACATTTGCCTATAATGTTGAAAGTTTGCGTTGGTTCTATTAAAATGATACCGAAACAACCAAAAATCAGAAACGGAGATATTCATATGGAATACACTTCAAAGTATAATGTAAGAACAACGATGTACCAGCAGTTTGAAAATTCTGCAAAGCAAAGGGGAGATAATCCCTGCCTGTATTACTACAACAACACCTTAAGCTGGAATGAAACGAGCGAGCTGGTGGACAGATGCGCCGCAGCGCTTGCCGCAAACGGCGTAAAGAAGGGCGACAGAGTTATCATCTGCCTGCCGAACATGCCGCAGTGCATAGCCGCCATTTACGCTGTGAACAAGCTCGGCGCGATCGCCTCCATGTTGCACCCGCTCTCCGTTAAATCAGAGGCGGATTACGCCATCAAGCTTGTGGGCGCTAAATTTGCCTTTTGCTTTGACGTTTCCGAAAAGGCTTTCAAGGATAATCCGGACGTGACCGTCGTTAAGTGCAAAACGGCATATTATTTCCCCAAAACGCCGTACGGCTTTATGGCAAACCTGGTTTACAAAAAGAAGATCAAGGGCAAGACCGCCCCTGCAACAAATGTTAAAAAGCTGATCGATTGGGCGGATTTCCTGAAAGAGGGCGACGAGTACATCAGGGAGAACGGCATACCCGAAACGCAGACGGATTATGCCGCAACCGCCGCCGTTATGATGACGGGCGGCACAACGGGCAACCCCAAGGGCGTTATGCTCTCTTCTGAAAACATAAACAACCTTTCCTATGAGCTTGTGGACGTTGTTACAACCGTTCTTGACATGCAGATAGATCAGGATAAGGACGGCATGCTCACCGCGCTTCCCGTATTCCACGGCTTCGGCTTTGCGCTTTGCATGCATGTTTCCATGTGCGTGGGCATGGCGCAGTCGCTTTGGCCGCAGTTTGACGCTAAAATGTGCTCACAGGCAATCAAAAAATATCATCTGAATTATATCTTCGGCGTGCCGGATTTCTTTGAAAAGGTATATAAAGCCGGCTACCTCAAGGGCATAGATATGAGCAATATGAAGCTCATCGGCTCCGGCGGAGACGTTGTGCCCTATACGCTTACCGAAAAAATGGATCGGCTGCTTAAAGACAACGGCGCAAAATGCCACTTCGTTACGGGCTACGGCTTAACCGAATGCGTAACGGTTTGCACATTTACCGACCCGCTTCGCGAGGCGCCCCAGGGCTGCATCGGCATTCCCACCTATAATATTGAGGTCATGACCGTTAAGCCGGGCACTACGGAGGAAGTCAAGGGCGAGGACGGCGAGCTTTGCGTTTACGGCCCCACCCTAATGCAGGGCTACTGGAATGACCCGGAGGAGACCGCAAAAATGCTTGTTCAGCATGAGGACGGCAGAGTATGGCTCCATACCGGCGATATGTGCTTTATTGACGAAAAAGGCGATATCTATTACCGCCAGCGCCTGAAGAGAGTTTATAAGATCAGCGGATACCTTGTTTACCCCTCCTTTATTGAGGAGACCTACCGCTCCATGGCGGAGATCTATGACTGCTGCGTGATCGGCAAAGAGGACGGCGGCAAAACGATGCTGAAGCTCTTTGTTGTTAAAAACAAGAAATTCGCAAAGGACGATGAGGAAGCGCTCACCGCCAAGATCAGGCATTTTGGTGAGCAAAACCTTTCCAAATGGAGCATTCCCAGAGAAATCGTTTATATCGACGAGCTTCCCCGCACCAAGGTGGGCAAAGTAGATTTCAAGGTTTTGAACTGATTTTCACATCATACAAACAAATAAAAAACAGGCTGATTGATTTTAAGATCGATCGGCCTGTTTTTTTGTGAGTTCAATACATTTTTCTATTATATCATTTATAATCCGCCTGTTTTCATAAGTCAGTTCACCTAATTCGCTCTCAATGAAAACCGCTTCGCTTTCACCTGTAAGCAGCCAATCTGTTGTTACGCGCAGGGCTTTTGGCAATTTTCTTAGGGCATCTGGGAATACATTGGTTTTATCTCAAATTCAATACAAAGGGCATTATCAATATCGTGCTCACCCTTGTTTGCCTGCTGTTCACGTTCCTGCTCGTTTTTCTGTCTTGGCTAACTTTTTTGGGCCTTGCGGCAATCTGGGTATATAATATAGTCATTGCAATAAAGATATTTGCCGGCAAGCAAAACGACGCGGACGGAAAAGCTTTAAGATAAGGATAACAAACGATATAACAAACGCCGCTTGAACATTTAGTTCAAGCGGCGTATTTATCTGTTTCAGATTATAGCTTTAATGTTTGATCCCGTAGATCTTGGCTAAAACGGAATTGCGATAAGCTTTATCCTGCGTAACTTCTTTTATGACTTTCAAAAACGGCGGGAGCGCAAAGCTTTCGGTTTCAGCTTTAAGCTCTATTTCAAGCAGCGCTTTATCCTGCCAGAACGGGAAAATATCCAGCTCAAAGCATTTTTCGCCGTACAGCAGCAGATAGCGCCGTTTATACAGCACTTTTTGACCCTTTATGCTTTCTGCATACTGCGCCTGCGTGATGCGCGTTTCATGCTCTATCCTTTTCATTTCGGAAAGCTTGATCTTCTCTGTTTTGATATAGATAAAATCGCCGTCCCGCCCGCGCTTTCTTACCCGGAACCTGCCGCCGGCATTCTCCACATACGCCTGCGCAATATCTGCAAAATCGCATAGCTCGTAACGCAAAAGCATTTCTTCATCCGGCTTTTCTATCAAAAATTTACGCTCTATCTCAAGCGGTTCGGGTATGCCAAGGAAAAAATCGATCTCCGCGGCAAGGGCGCTTTCATCTGCGGCAAGGCGCAGATGCTCGTTGCCGAGCCAGCTTTTAATTACGCTGCGGCTCTGATTGCTTTGAATAAAAACCGCCGAGTATGCATAGTTCTGCGCGTTCGTTCTGCACGGAACGTCAATATCAAATTCGGCTCTGCCGCCGTATTTTTTTACGATCTTACCGGCGTTTTCAAAACCGATGACCGCGATCTTTTCCATTCAGCTCATCTCTTTTTCTATATATTCGCAATACAGGCGCAGGATATCTATATCCGTTTTATCATAGACCATTCTTGCGCCCACGGTATCCTCTATCTCGTTAAAAACGGCTGCGCCGCCGTCAAAAACAAAATCTATGCCGATATAATCATATTTTAGCAGGGAGGCGATCCTGTCAACAAGCGCCCTTTCGCTTTCGCTGAGCGCATAAACGCTTGCCGAGCCGCCAAGGCAGTAATTGGAGCGGAAATCCGTTTCGCTCGTTCTTAAAACGGCGCAGATGATTTTGCCGCCGATCAGCCACACGCGCAGATCGCGCCCAAGCTGCGAGGCGGGCTTTTGGTAAACATAGCCGGGTTTAAGCTCTATCTTTCCGCTCTTAATAAGCCGCACGCCCCTGCCGCCCCTGCCGTTTGACGGCTTTTCAACAAGCGGCGGCTGCGTCTGATTGACCGGCATGATCCTTATGCCGTTTTTCTGCATAAATTCATAGCAGCGCTGCTTGTCGTTTGCAAGCCGCGTCAGCGGGGCAGGGTTAAAAACACGCACGCTGCGGCGTTCAAACGCCTGCGCGATCTCCGCATTATTCGTTCTGTTGATCACAAAATCGGCGGGCATATCCGGGTCAAGCTCCTCCTCCAAAACAAGGCGCACGCCCAGATGCTTTTTAAATTTTTCTACGGAAAAGGCGTTGCGCCGCGCCTCTGCCGCACTGTATATCAGGATTCCGTTCACAGCCTGCTCCTTATCTCTTCAAAGATGAGCGGCGCAATATCCACGCCCGTGCAGTTCATGATATTGATGATATGGGCGTTGCTGTTTACCTCGCAGACGATGCCGCCTTCAAACAGATCCACCCCGCCGAACGTAAGACCGAGCGCCTCGCAGGCGGCAACTGCGGTCTGCTTTTCCTCTGCGCTTGGCGTATAGGGCGTCATGCTGCCGCCGTTCGTTACATTGGCGCGGAAATCGTTTTTGTTTTCCCGCCTTACCGCGCAGACGGCTTTGCCGCCGACGACCTCTATTCGGATATCCCGCCCTGCGGCGCTTTCTATAAATTCCTGCAAAATAAAAGGCTTTTCCGTAATATGGCGCAGAATATCCGCTTTGCTTTTGCAAAGAAACACCTGCTCCCCGAACGAGCCGTAGCATTCCTTAAAAACAAGCGGAAGCCCCAGACGCCGGACGGCGCCGTTTACAAATTCGGAAAGATCCGCCTTAAAATACGTCATCGGCGAGGCAAGCGTTTCGGGCTGCTTTACGATACCGCCGAGCGCGATATACGTTTTTGCCTTGTCATCGCAAAGGGCTATGCTTTTTGCGCTGTTAAAAACGGGAATGCCGTTCTTTTCCAGCCGCGCGGCAAGATTTACATCCTTATCCCAAAACAGCACAAAATCCGCCGCAGGCGCGTCCAGCGCCAGCTCCAGATTGGTTCTGAGCTCCAGCCCGACGCCGCACGCCGCCGCGCTTTCCAGCAGATGGCGGTGGAGCGTATTATATTTTTCGCCGGTCAAAAAATGATTTACCGCAAGTATACCTTTCACTTTTTTCGCCTTTCGTTGTGATTTCCGATTTGTTTTTTTACTTTTTTATACTTTATCATTTTTTCTTGCTTTTTTCAATGCGCTGATATAAAATAGATATACTTAATGATATAGCGGAGGAATATTAAATGACGGAATATACCCTTAAATACGGCTGCAATCCGAATCAGAATCCCGCCCGTATCCATATGGACGGCAAAGAACTGCCCTTTGAGATCTTGAACGGCAGCGCGGGATATATAAATCTGCTGGACGCTTTCAATTCCTGGCAGCTTGTGCGTGAGCTGAAAGAAGCCACCGGCCTGCCGAGCGCCGCATCCTTTAAGCACGTATCTCCCGCAGGCGCGGCTGTTGCGTGCGAGCTTTCACAAACGGACAGAAAAGTCTGCTTCGTGCCGGACGGGCTTGAACTTTCTCCGATCGCGCAGGCATATGTAAGAGCCAGAGGCTGCGACAGAGTTTCCTCTTTCGGCGATTTTGCGGCGCTTTCGGACGAGTGTGACGCATCCGTTGCCGAATTCCTTGTAAAAGAGGTATCGGACGGCATTATTGCCCCCTCCTATACGGACGAAGCACTGGAGATCCTGAAAAAGAAAAGGCGCGGCAACTACCTCATCATCAAAATGGACCCGAATTATACGCCCGAAGAAATGGAAACGAAACAGGTGTTCGGCATAAAATTTGAGCAGAAGAGAAATGACGCAAAGATCACAATGAGCCTCTTTGACGATATGCCCACCAAGGTAAAAGATATTCCCGAGAGCGCTAAGATCGACCTGCTCATCTCCATGATCACGCTGAAATACACGCAGTCCAATTCCGTTTGCTACGCCATGGGCGGGCAGACCATCGGCGTCGGCGCCGGCCAGCAGTCCAGAATACACTGCACGCGCCTTGCCGGCAACAAGGCGGATAATTTATGGCTTCGCCGGCATGAAAAGGTCACCTCCCTGCCGTTTATTGAGGGCATAAGGAAGTGTGACGCGGACAATGCCATAGACCTTTATATCAGCGAGGAATATGAAGAGCTTTTAAAAGACGGCGTTTGGCAAAGATACTTTACCGAAAAGCCGGAGCCCTTTACCATAGACGAAAAGACCGAGTGGCATGAATATATGGACAACGTTGCGCTTGGCTCAGACGCTTTCTTCCCGTTTGAAGACAATATTGAGCGCGCGGCAAGATCGGGCGTTAAGTATATTGCACAGCCCGGCGGCTCCGTAAGGGATCAGGCGGTAATAGACTGCTGCGATTCTTTCGGCATGGCAATGGCAATGACCGGCATAAGACTGTTCCACCATTAATAAAGTTGGCTCAAAACCTGTATAAACAAGAAGGGGGCTGCCTCACGATTTTTTGTGAGGCAGCCCCCTTTGGTACTTTATGCGGGGCGCTCTGCAAAATTGCCTGTGTAAAGCTGATAATATTTGCCCTTTTGGGCAATCAAATCATCGTGACTGCCGCGCTCGATGATTCTGCCGTGTTCAAGCACCATGATGCAGTCCGCATTCTTAACGGTGGAAAGGCGGTGCGCGATAACGAACGTGGTTCTGCCCTTCATAAGCGCGTCCATACCTTTTTGAACAAGCTCTTCCGTTCTTGTATCAATGGAAGACGTAGCTTCGTCAAGAATAAGCACGGGCGGATCGGCAACCGCCGCTCTTGCTATGGCAAGCAGCTGGCACTGGCCCTGTGAAAGGTTGCCGCCGTCGCCGTCTATCATGGTATCATAACCGTCCGGCAGACGGGTAATAAAGCCGTGCGCATTTGCAAGCTTTGCCGCCGCGATACATTCCTCGTCCGTAGCGTCTGTCTTGCCGTAGCGGATATTATCCATGATCGTGCCCGTAAACAGGTGCGTATCCTGCAAAACGATGCCCAGCGTGCGGCGCAGATCCGGCTTTTTGATCTTTGTGATGTTGATACCGTCATACCTGATCTTGCCGTCCTGAATATCATAGAAGCGGTTGATCAGGTTCGTTATGGTGGTCTTTCCCGCGCCGGTAGAGCCTACAAACGCGATCTTCTGACCCGGCTCGGCGTAAAGCCGGATGTCGTGGAGCACCATTTTATCATCCGTATAGCCGAAATCCACGCCGTCCAGCACGATTCCGCCCTGAAGCTTTTCATAGGTAACGGTGCCGTCCGCTTTATGCGGGTGCTTCCAAGCCCATACGCCGGTTCTGTGATCCGTCTCGCTCAGCGTGCCGTCTGCATTCTCTACGGCGTTCACCATTTCAACATAGCCGTTATCCTCTTCCGGCTTTTCATCAAACAGAGCAAAAACACGCTTTGTGCCGGCAACCGCCATGATGATGGAGTTCATCTGCTGGCTGATCTGGGCAACGGGATTGCTGAAGCTCTTATTCAGACCCATAAACGCTACAACCGTGCCTACTGTAGCGCCGGCGATTCCCGTTGCGCCGCCAACGCCGAGCGCAAGAGCAGCGCCCACCGCAGCGCATATTACATAACTTAAATTGCCTATGTTTACGTTTACGGGCATCATCATATTGGCATATTTATTCGCCTTGTAAGAGCTGAAACGCAGTTCTTCGTTAATCTTATCAAAATCGCTTTTCGCTTTTTCCTCGTGGCAGAAGACCTTTACTACCTTCTGTCCGTCCAGCATCTCTTCAATAAATCCGTCCACTTCGCCAAGCGCTTTCTGCTGTTTGTCAAAATACCTGCCGGAGCGCTGCGTGAACTTTCTTGTAACGATGAGCATCACGCAAGCCATAAGCACCGTGATGGCTGCAAGCACGATATTCATGCGTATCATGGCAACAAGCGAGAAAATGAGCGTAATGCCGGAGTTGAAGATCTGCGGAATGCTTTGGCTGATAAGCTGGCGCATCGTATCTATATCATTCGTATAGACGCTCATGATATCTCCGTGGGCGTGCGTATCAAAATATTTGATAGGCAGTTTTTCCATGTTTTTGAAAAGGTCTGTACGCAGCTGCTGCATCGTATCCTGCGTTACATTTACCATGATCCTCGTAAACGAAAAAGATGCGATGATACCCACAACATAGATGACTGCAACTCTTATAAGGGCGTTTGCAAGCCCGCTGTAATCGTTGGAGCCGGATACGAGCATCGGCTCGATATAATCATCTACAAGCGACTGAATAAACACCATTCCCTGCATCTGCGCAAAAGCCGAAATCACGATGCATACAACAACGAAAAACCATGCCGCCTTGTTGTTTTTTACCATATACTTCAGAATGCGCGAAAAGGATTTGGCGCCGTTTCTGAGATTGCTTCTGCTGTTGTTATTATTCATTGTGCGCCCTCCTTTCTTACTGCTGGTCAAAATCTCCGCCGCCCTGCTGGGACTCGAAGATCTCGCTGTAGATCGCGTTGTTTTTCAAAAGATTTTCATGTGTATCAAATCCGTTTACCCTGCCCTCGTCAAGCACGATGATCCTGTCCGCGTCCTTAACGCTGGAAACACGCTGGGCAATTATGATCTTTGTGGTATCCGGAATAGCCGTTGCAAACGCCTTTCTGATCTTGGCGTCCGTAGCCGTATCCACTGCGGAAGTGGAATCATCAAGAATAAGCACTTTCGGTTTTTTAAGCAGCGCCCTTGCAATGCAGAGCCTCTGCTTCTGACCGCCGGAAACATTTGTGCCGCCGCGCTCGATATAGGTGTTGTACTTATCCGGCATACGCGCAATGAATTCATCTGCGCACGCCGCCTTGCACGCGGCTATACATTCCTCTTCGGTTGCGTCAGGATTGCCCCATCTCAGATTTTCAAGGATCGTGCCGGAGAAGAGCACGTTCTTCTGAAGCACAACGGAAACGCTGTTTCTGAGCGCCTCGGTATCATATTCGCGAACATCTGTTCCGCCCACGCAGACGCTGCCCGCGCTTACATCGTAAAGCCGGCAGATCAGGTTTACAAAGCTGCTCTTGCCGCTGCCCGTGCCGCCGATTATGCCGATCGTTTCGCCGGATCTGATATGGATATCGATATCGCTGAGCGCATTTTTATCGCTGTTTTTCCTGTATGAAAAATCTACATGAGTAAAATCAATACTGCCGTCCTTAACCTCTTCAACGGGATTTTCCGGATTATGTATATCGGGAACCTCGTTGAGCACCTGTGAGATACGGTGAACGCTTGCCGAGCTCATGGCGATCATAACAAAGATCATGCTGAGCATCATAAGGCTCATAAGGATCTGCATGATGTAGGAAAGAAGCGTTGTAAGATTACCGGTAGTCATATCGTCTGCAATGATGTAATGGGCGGCAAACCACGAAATCGCGATCGTGCAGCCGTAAACGCAGAGCATCAGCGCAGGGCTGTTGAGGGTGAGATAGCCCTCTGCCTTGATATTAAACTTTTTAAGAAGCTTTACGACCTTATCAAACTTCTCTATCTCATGATCCTCACGCACATAGGACTTTACAACGCGGATCGCGGAGATGTTTTCCTGAATATCGGCATTTACGCGGTCATACGTATTGAAAGCCTTGTCAAAATACTTGAGCGAAAGCTTTATGATGACTGCCAGCACACAGCCGAGCAGGATGATTGCTGCAAAGAATATAAGGCTGATTTCCTTGTTGATAAAAAAGCACATCAGCCAGCTGAATATAAGCGTAAGCGGCGCTCTTGTTGCGATCCTCAGCGTCATCATATATGCGTTTTGGATATTCGTAACGTCCGTTGTCATGCGCGTTACAAGGCTTGCGGTGCTGAAGCGGTCTATATTGGCAAAAGAAAAGGTCTGCACCTTATCATAGATCCCTTTCCTTAAATTCGCCGCAAAGCCGGAAGACGCTCTTGCAACATATCTGCCGCTGTAAGCGCCGAAAGTCAGGCTAAGGCCTGCCATGACGATCATTACCGCGCCGAAGATATACACATTGTTTATATTGCCTGCCTGAATACCGTAGTCAATGATATAAGACATTACAAACGGCAGCAGAACTTCCATAATGACTTCAAGCGCTGTGAAAACGACCGTTAAAACAGAATCTTTTTTATAATTTTTTACGTATTTTAAAACCGTTTTCAATATGATTCCTCCGTTTCCATATAGTTTTTAAGGCTGCGGTGCGCGTTTTTCAGAACCGCCCTTTGCATTTTAAGCACAAATTCAAGCTCGCTCTGCGAAACGCCGGCAAAGATCTCCCCGGCGGCGCAGTCAAATTCACGCAAAAGGCCGTTTTTGACACGCAGCGCCTTTTCGGTTGGCACGATCCTTTTCTGCCTGTTATCGCTCTCCAGCGTTTCAAGAGTTATGAACCCCTTGCCGCAAAGCCTTTTGAGCGTGGAGGAGACCGTACTCTTTGAAATATCCACTATCTCGTTTAACTCAGACACCATAATGCCGCCGCTTTGCGATATGCAAAGCAAAATGATTCCCTGCGCCGCCGTAAGTCCGAATTTTTCGGCTCTGGCGTCCAAATACTTATCGGTGATTATGGAAATATCTTTGTTCAGCTTAATTATCTCCTGCCTGGGCTCCGTCTCTGCCACCTTCTTTACAATAGTTTGCGTGCTGACAATCAACTCGCAAACAAAATGATTACATATAATATATATCACAATAATGCTTGATTTTCAAATAAAAATAGTTTATTATCTATAAAAGATATTTATTGATAATATCGCGATTGTTAAATAATTAACACAGGAGGTCCCACAGATTATGAATACCGTTCAGCTGGAATGCTTTATTGAAGTATCGCAAACGCTCAATTTCTCGCGCGCGGCGCAGAACCTTAAGATGACGCAGCCCGCCGTAAGCCACCAGATCAATTCCCTTGAGGCGGAGCTTGGCACAAAGCTTTTCAACAGAACAAGCAAAAGCGTGGAACTGACAAGGGACGGAATCCGGTTTATAGGCCCTGCAAACGACGCGCTGAAGATCCTCGGCACGGCTAAAGCCAGGATAAGCGAAAAACTGGAAACAGAGGTTCTGCCCCTCGGGATCGTTTGCAGAAACATTCAGATGAGCACCGTTTTGCCTCCGCTTTTAAGCGCCGTTGCAAAAGAGCTGCCCGCCTGCCGTCCTTCCGTAAAGATATCGCCTTTTATGCCCGTTTATTCCGTTACGGAAAATGAAACTGCGGACGTTATTTTTTCTTATAAAACAGAAGCGCCCGCACAGGGGCGCATCGTTTTCAGAGAACTGATGAAATGCCCGATCTGCCTTATATGCGCAGAGAACAGCGAGCTTGCGCAGCACGATCAGATCACGCAGGCGCAACTTAAAGGGCACAGCCTTGCGCTCGTTTCAAGGCAACGCAGCATTGACGAGATCTTTCGCGTTACCTCCGCCGCAGCGGCACAGCTGCATCAGAACCAGATCTATCTGTGTGAAACGCTGGACTGCGCATTGGTGCTCGCCGAGGCAGGACTATGCGGCTGCGTTGCGCCGCGGCTGGGCACGCAAAAAGGCGGCGGCCTGAAATACATACCCATTACAGACGCACCGCCGGTTTCCTTCGGAATCTATTACTCCACGCTGAAAGCCAACCCCGTATTAAAAAAGTTTGTTGAGATAAGCTGCAGGGAACTGAACCCGAAACGCTGAGCCGTTTTAAGCGGGATGATCTTAACGCGCGCACGCAGACCGGCCGCCTAAAACCATATTGTGTTCAGCCCGCCCGGTCAGCTTATATTTCGGCCGCTGAAAGGCACCGCGAGCTTAAAAACGATCTTGCGCACGGTGGAATCCTTTTCCACGCTCAGACCGGGCATATGCGCATCCTGCGGGTACAGCATAAGGAACGTGCCTTTTGTAAGCACGAAATCAAGCCGCGGTTCGCCCTCATAAAAAGCAATATCCTGCCCCTTTGAATACCTTTCCTCGGTAAGCTTAAGATCGCCGAGCTTTGCCACGCGGATCTTTTCCATTCCGGAAACGATATACTGCACGTCTACATATTTTCTGTGCGCTTCAAAACGGCAGGTATCGTCCTGCTGCTTCGTGCGATAGGTCTGGATATTCGCAAAAACGCGCTCGCCGTCTATCTCATATTCGCCGTCCGGCAGCGCCTCCTCTTCAAACCGTTTTAAAAACTCCACGCAGAATTCAAGTCTGGGGGCGCTTTCATAATACGTGGCCATATTTTGCGCCTTGTCAAAAAGCATAAAACTTCCTCTTTTCTTTTCACTTAAGAACTCATCAGGTTTTCTTGCATGCGTATAAAAAATCCGGCGGTACTGACCGTCGGATCTTTCAACTCGTAAGCTGCCGGGAGTTGAACCCGGTATGCTGAAAATGTGCCATCGCGGCGACTTTTCACTTTTTCGCCGTTGATGGGCGCGGCAGCTTTAAACTCTTGAATCGTCATTGCGGTGAATATAAGCGTCAAGCAGCTTCCAAACCGTTTTACGCTCTTCTTCCGAAAGTGACGCGATCATATCAATGATATTTTCATCAATATCATCTTTCATTGCGCCTGAAACGAAGTAATCCGCATTCACCTCAAGAATTTCGCAGATACGGATAAAGCTTTTCATTCTCGGATAGCTTCTGCCCGTTTCAATATTTGAAATCTGGTGCTCACTGAGACCGATCTGCTCCGCAAGCTCGCTCTGATTGATGCCGAGTTGCTTTCTCCTCTGCATAATGCGCAGGCCGAGTATCGCCTGTTTGTCTATTTTTTTCATAATAACACCCCGTCAAAGATATTACCATATTTGGGGTAGTGATTGAACACAGTTTTATTAGATTTATGAATATAACTGAATAATTTTCAAATGTTCATAAATTATCCAAACACTTTAGTATAATTGTTAATTATTTAAGGGTTCAGGGCAGCAGCAGAGCTTTTCCTTTTCCGAAAACCGTTGAGCCTACCGCCCTTGCGGCAGATCGGTTCTACAATATAATTGACTTCCCGGTCATTTCCGCCGGCTGGTCAAGCCCCATGACCTTCAGCATCGTAGGCGCAATATCGCAAAGCCTGCCGCCCTCACGCAGCTTGCAGGCATGATTGTAAACGATGAACGGAACGGGATTTGTGGTGTGTGCGGTAAAGGGTTCGCCGTTTTCGTCCAGCATCTTATCCGCATTGCCGTGATCGGCCGTTACAAACAGTACGCCGTCCATTTCCTTTACCGCTGCGGCAAGGGAGCCTACACAAGCGTCCACCGTTTCAACTGCCTTTACCGCCGCGGGAATGATCCCCGTGTGACCTACCATATCGCAGTTTGCGAAATTCACTATGATGGCGTCATATTTTCCGCTTCTCACTGCGGCGTTAAGCTTTTCGGATACCTCCGGCGCGCTCATTTCCGGCATAAGGTCAAAGGTGGATATTTTCGGGGAATCAACAAGGATCCTGTCCTCTCCGGGATACTGCTTTTCCTCGCCGCCGTTAAAGAAGAACGTAACGTGCGCGTACTTCTGCGTTTCTGCGATCCTGAGCTGCGTTTTTCCGAGGTCGGAAATATATTCGCCAAAGGTGTTTTTCAGTGTTTCGGGCGGGAAAGCAACGGAAACGTTGGGCATCTCCTCGTCATACTGCGTCATGCAAACATAGTTGAGCGGGAAAAAGCCGTTTTTCCTCTCAAAGCCGGTGAAATCCGGGTCTACGAACGCCCTTGTGATCTCCCTTGCTCTGTCCGGTCGGAAATTGAAGAAGATCACACTGTCGTTCTCTTTTACTCTGCCCTCTGTGCCGCCGATGACCGTGGGGATCACGAATTCATCCGTAAGGTGCTTGCCGTCCTCATCAATGGTTTCATAGGATTCTCTGACCGCCTGAACGGGATCATCCGCCTGAATGCCCTTGCCGTAAACGAAAGCGGCATATGCCTTTTCAACTCTGTCCCAGATATTATCCCTGTCCATGGCGTAAAATCTGCCTGTAACAGTAGCGATCTTACCGACGCCGATCTCCGCGATCTTGCTTTCAAGAATCTCCAGATCATCCGCTGCGGAGGCGGGGGGAACGTCACGCCCGTCAAGGATAGCGTGGATATAAACATTCTCAACACCGTGTTTCTTCGCCATTTCCATCAATGCGTAAAGATGCTCCGTGTGGCTGTGAACGCCGCCCGGGGAAACCAGACCGATCAGGTGGAGCGCCCTGCCCTTTGCGTTTTCCATTGCGCTTACAAGCACTTCGTTCTTATAAGCCTCGCCGTCCTCAAACGCCTTTGTTATTCTTGTGAGCGGCTGGTAAACCACTCTGCCGGCGCCGATATTCGTATGACCGACCTCGCTGTTGCCCATCTGCCCGTCCGGCAGGCCTACATCAAGCCCGGACGCGCCTATATAAGTCATGGGGCACTCCGCCGTAAGCTTATCCAGATTCGGCTTTTTGGCCATTGCAATGGCGTTGCCGTAGTCGGAATCGTTTTTGCCGTAACCGTCCATAATGCATAATACAACCGGTTTTTTCATCTGTATCTTCCTCCTGTTTGCCGAAATCAGATTCGGCGCTGAAAAAATATATACATATTAAAAGCCCTCGAATGAGGGCTTTTTGAATCATTTGGACGCAGCTTTAACAATAACGGAAAAATCCTGCGCTTTGAGTGAAGCGCCGCCGATAAGGCCGCCGTCCACATTTTCCTTTGCAATAAGCTCCTCTGCGTTCTTTGCGTTCATGGAGCCGCCGTACTGAACCACAAATGCGTCCGCTGCGGCTTTGCCGTAAAGCTCTTCAATCACCTTGCGGATATAGCCGTTTACCTCGTCTGCCTGATCGGCAGTAGCGGTCTTGCCCGTGCCGATAGCCCAAACAGGCTCATAGGCGATGATAACATTTTTGAGTTCCTCGGCACTTACGCCCTGAAGCGCGATCTTCGTCTGCATGCCGACCACCTCAAAGGTAACGCCCTGCTCCCTCTGCTCCAGCACCTCGCCTACGCAAAGGATCACTTTCAGTCCGGCGTCCAGCGCGGCGCGAACTCTTTTGTTCACCGTTTCATCCGTCTCGCCGAAATACTGCCTGCGCTCGGAATGGCCGATGATAACATAGGGAACGCCCATGGCGGCAAGCATCTTGGCTGAAACCTCGCCCGTGAAAGCGCCGCTTTCCGCCCAGTGGCAGTTTTCCGCGCCGATCATAATGTTTGAACCCGCCGCCGCTTCAAGAGCCGCGTTCAGATCAACGAACGGCGCGCAGATGATCACATCGCAGTCCGCGTCCGCAACAAGGGGCTTCATCTCATTGATGAGCGCCGTTGTTTCAGCGGGGGTATTGTTCATTTTCCAGTTGCCGGCAATTACTGCCTTGCGAAGAGATTTGTTCATAATGATTCCTCTTTTATCTATAATTCATTGAATTTTTTTAATTATCGTCGTTATCTGCTGCCGATTAGATCAGTCCTTATCCATAAGAGCGGCAATGCCGGGAAGCTCCTTGCCCTCAAGGAATTCAAGGGAAGCGCCACCGCCTGTTGAGATGTGACTCATCTTATCGCTGAAGCCGAGCTTTGTAACAGCCGCAACGGAATCGCCGCCGCCAACGATGGAGATCGCGCCGGAATCAGCCACAGCCTTTGCAACCGCGATCGTGCCGGCAGCAAAGTTATCCCACTCGGAAACGCCCATGGGGCCGTTCCAGATCACGGTGCCGGCGCCTTTGATGGCGTCTGCAAACAGCTGCTGCGTCTTGGGGCCGATATCAAGGCCCATCCAGCCGTCCGGGATCTCGTCGCTGTTTACGACCATTGCCTCTGTATTTTCATCATATTCCTTGCCGACCTTGTTGTCTACGGGAATCAGGAATTTAACGCCCTTTGCCTTTGCATCCTCCATCATCTTGCCGGCGTTTTCTACCTGCTCCTCTTCAAGAAGAGAAGTGCCGATGTGGTGGCCGAGCGATTTCATAAAGGTATATGCCATGCCGCCGCCGATGATAAGCGTATCGCACTTATCAAGCAGATTGGTTATAACGCCGATCTTATCGGATACTTTTGCACCGCCGAGAATAGCAACGAGCGGCCTTTTGGGATCTGAAAGCGCGCCGCCCATAAAGGTGATCTCTTTCTGGATAAGATAACCGCATACGGCGGGAAGATAAGCGGCAACGCCGGTTGTGGAGCAGTGCGCCCTGTGCGCCGTGCCGAAAGCGTCGTTCACAAAGATCTCTGCCAGAGAGGCAAGCTCTTTTGAGAAGCTTTCCTCGTTCTTCGTTTCTTCTTTTCTGAATCTTACGTTTTCAAGCAGCATGATATCGCCGTCATGAAGCGCAGCAGCCATAGCCTTTGCGTTTTCGCCCACAACGTTTTCATCCTCTGCAAGCTTAACTTCCTTGCCAAGATATTCGGAAAGCCTTTTGGCAACGGGGGCAAGGCTGAATTCGGGCTTGTATTCGCCCTTCGGTCTGCCGAGGTGAGAGCAAAGGATCACTTTTGCGCCGTGCTCTGCCAGATACTTGATCGTGGGCAGAGCGGCTACGATCCTTTTATCGTTTGTGATCTCGCCATCCTTAAGCGGAACATTGAAGTCGCAGCGAACAAGAACCTTTTTTCCGGATACGTCAATATCCTCTATGGTCTTTTTGTTTAATGCGTTCATAATATTACCTCTCCATTCATATTGATTTCATTTACTGTTTTTACGCAAATATTATAAAGTATATAAACGGCAAAATCAATACATATTTTTCCACCAAAATCAAGCCGTTATTCGTCAATTTTTTGTCAAAGTCAATAAAAAAGCGCCGTCTGCGTTTGTTTTTGCATGTTGGAGGCACCGCCGTTTTGGCAGCAAAGCCGCAATCAAAATTCAAGCTCGCCCGCAACGGGATTTTTGACAAATGCTTGAAGCTCCGAGCCGCGCATATCGCCCGCAAGCCATATTTTGATATATATCGCCGCGAACGCCGCGCCTTTCAGGGCGCATATGCTAAGCTTTTCAAAAGCAAGGGTGCTTTCATACTGCGCGCCCGGCATGATATCCACGGCAAACAGCGGTATATCCCTGTGTTTTGCATCCCGGCAGAAAGCGGAAAACGCGGCGCTTGCCGTATTCAGCGTGCCCGAATGATAGGGCTTCAGGAGCACGGCGCGCACGCCGCTTTCGCACGGCGGATATGCCTGCCCCGGCGCGGCGGTAACGATGCGGATACCGGCAGTATCTTCAAAACGCGGCGCAAAGCCGAGTTCTCTGCTTTTAGGCTGCTTAAACAGGGAATTCAAAGTCACTTTCCCGTTTACATATTCCGCCGCATATTCGCCGCCCACGCAGCAGAGCGAATCACTGCGCTCCGCATGCAGGGCAAGCGTTTCGGCAGGCAGGATACGGGCGTTCTCCCCCTTGTTTTGATACGCGGCAAAAACGCCGTAAACATCATATCTTTCAAGAAAAAATGCGGCGGCGTTAAAATTTTCAAAACCGTTCGTATCCCTGTCATCAAGCGGCTTTGCCGCTGATACGAACACCGCCGTGCAGCGCTTTCCGGCAAGGGCGTACAGGACCGCAGCCGCAGAATACTGGAGCGTGTCCGTGCCGTGGCAGATGATGATCTTTTCCGCGCCGCCGGCATATTCCCGAAGCACGGCTTCTACAAGCATATTCAGATTTTCTGCCGAAAGCGCTTCGCTGAGCGCCGTAAAAGGCGAGGTGAATGCAAGCTGCGCCGTGCCGCCGGCGTTTTTATAAGCCGCCTCCAGCCTTTTTGCTGGCGGCTCGGCAAGCGAGATCACACCGCCGCGCGCCTCGCTTGATATCGTACCGCCGGTTAAGATAACAGATAGTTTCATAGATTACCGCCTTTGCGCTTTTGCTGTGGTTGATCTTTTCTTTAGTATCAGCGTTTTAAACTAAAAAATCCGCCAAAACCGAAGTTCTGGCGGATCTGTGGTGACCCGGACGAGAATTGAACTCGTGTTACCGCCGTGAAAGGGCGGTGTCTTAACCTCTTGACCACCGGGCCGTTGGTGGCTTTAACTGGATTCGAACCAGTGACACTGCGGGTATGAACCGCATGCTCTAGCCGACTGAGCTATAAAGCCGTATAACAAAGCTGATTTCAAGCAAGGTAGATTATATTATATTAAATTGCTTTTGTCAACACTTTTTTTCAAAACCTAAAAAAATCAACGGATATAGCACAAATGTTTGACATTTATGCGCGCGCATGGTACAATATTTCAGGTATATATAATTGTATACAAAAATTCCGATCATCACGGCGGTGAAAGCTTTGAACAGAATAAACAAAACACAGCAGGCGGTATTGGATTATATTCAGCGCATTATCGGCGAAAGGGGCGTTGCTCCCTCTGTAAGAGAGATAGGCGAAGCCGTTGGGCTCCGCTCCACCTCCACCGTGCAGTATAATCTGAACGCGCTTGAAAAGGCTGGCTATATTGAAAAAGACCCGAATCGGAAACGCACCCTCCGTTTAACGGGCGGCAGCGCAAGATCCGTTTCCGTTCCGCTGCTCGGCACCGTTACGGCGGGCATGCCCATCCTTGCGCAGGAACAGATAGAGGAATATATCCCGGCGGCGGTAGATGCAAACGGCGAATATTTTGCACTGCACGTTCGCGGAGATTCCATGATAAACGCCCATATCCAGGACGGCGATATCATTATTGTGCGCCGCACGCCCGTTGCCAAAAACGGCGATATCGTGGTTGCGCTCATAGATGACGAAGCAACCGTAAAACGCTTTTACAAGGAAAAGGGGCATTTCCGCCTGCAGCCGGAGAATGAGGATTACGAGCCGATCATCGTTAACGAGGTTGCCGTTTTAGGGAAAGTGGTTTCGCTGATCAGAAATTACGGAGAATAGGCATCCAAATTTCGTTTGCGGCGCACGGCGCCGGCTGCATTGACTATTGATTAAAGCGGCTTTATATGATATAATCCCTAAAAAAGTTAAAACTATACATAAGATCTATGTTTTCGGGAGATGTTTTGAATGGCAGAATGCAGTCATGACTGCTCTTCCTGCTCGCAGAACTGCGGGGAAAGGACGGAGCCTCAGAGCTTTTTAAAACCAATGAACAAGGCTTCAAATATCAAAAAAGTGATCGGCGTTGTAAGCGGCAAAGGCGGCGTTGGAAAAAGCCTTGTCACCTGCCTGCTTGCCTGTGCCTGCCGCAAAGCAGGGCTTAACGTGGGCGTGCTGGACGCCGATATAACCGGCCCCTCCGTGCCCAAATCCTTCGGCGTTTCGCAACGCGCGATGCAGGACAGCGAATTTCTGCTGCCGAACATAACACAAAGCGGCATAAAAGTCATGAGCGTAAATATGCTGCTTGATAAAGAGGATTCGCCCGTCGTCTGGCGCGGGCCTGTCATAAGCGGCATGGTGGAACAGTTTTGGACTGAGGTGCGCTGGGGCGAACTCGATTACCTGTTTGTGGATATGCCGCCCGGCACGGGCGACGTTGCGCTGACCGTCTTTCAGAGCCTGCCCGTGGACGGCATCGTGATCGTTTCCACCCCGCAGGAGCTTGTTAAGATGATCGTGGGCAAGGCGTACAACATGGCAAAGCTTATGAATATCCCCGTATTGGGTCTTGTGGAGAACATGAGTTATTTCACATGCCCGGACTGCGGCAAAAAGCACTTCATCTTCGGCGAATCCAAGATTGATGAAACTGCGGCGGAGCTGGGTGTGCCCGTGCTTGCGAAGCTGCCCATAGACCCCCGGATAAACCGGCTGGTTGACAGCGGCCGGGTAGAGGAAGCGCAGCTTGACGAGCTGAATAAATTTGTAAGCGCGCTAAAAGGAGAATGATCAACACGGCCGCATTTCAGCCGGCCGTTGAAACCGAATTGCAGATCAGGAAAGGGTGTTCGGCATGGCAAAAAGAGAAGATTATATTTCGTGGGACGAATATTTTATGGGCGTTGCGCTGCTTTCGGCAATGCGCAGCAAGGACCCGAATACGCAGGTAGGCGCCTGCATCGTCAACGATGACAACAGGATCGTAAGCGTGGGCTACAACGGCTTCCCGCGCGGCTGCTCGGACGAGGATTTCCCGTGGGAGCGCAGCGCGGATAATCAGAACGACACAAAATACCCCTTTGTCTGCCACGCCGAGCTGAACGCCATTTTAAATTCAAACGGTATAGGCGTTAAGGGTTCCCGAATTTACGTTGCGCTTTTTCCCTGCAACGAATGCGCCAAGGCAATAATTCAGGCGGGGATAAAAGAGATCGTCTACATAAGTGATAAATATCGCGATACCGACGCCAACCTTGCCAGCAAGCGTATGCTTGCCGCAGCCGGCGTTAAACTGACGGAATTCAAAAGCACCAAAAAGCTTGAGATAGATTTTGAAGCGGAGAACATTTGATTTGGAACTTGACATTTATGATTTTGACAAAACGCTTGTGCCCTTTGACAGCGGTTCTCTGTTTGTGGGCTACTGCATTCTGCACTACCCGTGGATCATCATAACGACCCCGCTGATCATCATCGGGCTGATCCTTACGGTGCTGAAGGTGATAAGCTTTACCTCCTTTAAAAAGCTCTGCTTTCTTTTCACGCCCATGATACCGCTTAAAAAGGCGGTAAAAGGCTTTTGGGACAGACATGAAAAGCAGATCTACCCCTGGTTTTTCGAAAGGCCGCGCCCCGGCGTGATCATCAGTGCCAGCCCTGATTTCCTGCTTGATGAGATCGCAAGGCGTGCCGGTTTTGATTATCTGATATGCACGCGCCACAGTGAAAAAACAGGCACCATCGTGGGTGAAAACTGCCGCGGGCAGGAAAAAGTACGCCGTCTGTACGAAAAATTTGATAAAAACGATATAAAAATAATAGACGTTTATTCCGATTCCTACAGGCATGATAAATATATTTTTGCGCTTGCCGGCGGCAAATGCTACCATATAGAAAAAGGCAGACGCGTGGAGTTTACATATTCGCAAAAATACAAGGACTGATTGTGATGAAAGAGAAAAAAAGCGGCGCCGCGCTTGCAGCAATACTCATCTGCGTGCTTGCCGCGCTTATTGCGGCGGGTGCTTTTTACTATGTGAAAGTATACGTACCGTCCATTGACCGGGCGGTTGAGGAAAGCACAAGCTATAACGCCGGAAACGCCATGCCGCAAAAAGCGGGCGAAAGGGAGCTTGTTGCCGAAAGCGGCGACATATCGGTCTACCGGGACGGCGATTTCGTAATCGTTTCAAACGGCGGTGAAGAAACGGAATTTTCAGACTGGAGCAGGGATTTCGGCATTACCGATACGGAGATACAGCAAACGGACCTTGACGGCGACGGCACGGACGATATCATTATCCTTGACGACGAGGGCGAGGAAGAAGCCACCCTGCGCCGGCTTTACGGGCTTTATGTGCTCTGCCCCGAAGAGGACGGATACAAGGTCTATTACACAAACGGGGAAAAATGGCAAAGCTTTTTTACCGATGTGGTCACCTGCTATCTCAACCAGCCGGATGCGTATCCCGATATGCTGCAATTTGTAATGGACATTAACGGGGTGGAGGTGCAGTTCAACACCGAAACAGGGCTTGCCCTGCCCGAATACAGAGCATATTACACAAGAACGCTGACGGATGATAACGGTGAGCGTGTGCGGCTGTACACCATTCGGCTCGGCCCCGCCTTTATAAGCTACGATGCACGGACCGATACCGTTGAAACAGAGATGCACGTGTACGCCGTATACGAAGACTCCCGCGAACAGGATATAGGTATCATCACCGGCGGTATATCCGTTTACGATTCGGGGCTGTTCATAGCAAATGAGAGCGTGGCGTTTGAAGCAGATCCCGAGCTTGCCGTAAGCGCCCCGCCCAGATAATCGGATAAAATATAAAATCTTAATTTTTTATAAATTGGGCATCATAATAGAGCGTAATTGTTGAACTTTTAACGATCTTATGATATAATTCGCGTATTATCTGCAAAGGAGCAGCGTAAATGAGCGTTGTAATCACGGCGGATTCCACATGCGATCTGCCTAAAAATATAATTGAAGAACGAAATATAACAATAACCCCGCTTTCCATACTGCTTGGCAGCGAATCCTTTCTTGACGGCCGGGAGATAACGAGGGACGATATTTACGACCATGTTTCAAAGACCGGCGAAATGCCGAAAACGGCAGCCGTGCCGCCTGCTGTTTATTACGATATTTTCAGCGAGGCGCAAAAACAGGGCAACAGCGTTGTGCATATCAGCCTTTCCGGCGCCATTTCATCAAGCCACCAGAACGCCGTTACGGCGGCGAGGGATTTTGACAATGTTTATGTTGTGGATTCAAAAAATCTTTGCGGCGGTATGGGGCTTCTTGTGCTCAAGGCGTGTGACCTGCGGGACAGCGGCTTTGAAGCAAAAAAAATATATAACCGCATTCAGGCGCTCGTGCCGAAGGTGCATTCCGCCTTTGTGCTGGATAATCTTGTTTATCTCCACAAGGGCGGCAGGTGCAGTGCCGTTGCAAAATTCGGCGCAAACGTGCTGGGCATAAAGCCCGTTATAGGTGTTGACCCCCAAAATGGCACGATGGACGTTGTTAAAAAATTCCGCGGCAAAATAAACAATGTTTATAAGCAGTACGTGGATGATGTTTTTGAAAACGCTTCCAAAATGGATACCGGCAGGATCATCATTGCCGATTCCGGAGAAGTGCCGGGAGAGATCATTGCCTTTGCAAAGGGCGTTGCAACCGGCAAGGCGGATTTTAAAGAGATCGTAACGGCGGACGCGGGCTGCACAATATCTTCCCACTGCGGGCCAAAGACCTTCGCCGTATTTTATATGAGGAAATAAAGAATCGTCAAGCTCCGTTGCAAGATCCTGAAACGGAGCTTTTTTGACGCCGCAAAACGGATTTCTTCCGCGGCGGGGACTTTGCGTATTTTCCAAAATTCACAAAAGATTCAGATTACCCGTCTTGAACGGCAGCGCGTATTATTGTATAATAGCTTTCCGAAAGCTTTTACATACGGTCGCAGATGGGATTCGTATAATTTTAAGGAACGCCGTATTCCGCGCCTGCGCGGCAAAGCGGCAAGCAAAGGGCGGTGAAGGGCTTGAGCCTGAAAAACGATATTCTTGCAAAGCTGCGCGAGACCGGCAGCTATGTGAGCGGCGAGAGCCTGGCAAAAGATTTCGGCAAGAGCCGCGCCGCCGTATGGAAAGCGGTGAACGCCCTGAGAAGCGAAGGATACCCTGTTGAAGCGCACACCAAAATGGGCTACCGCCTTACCGAAAACGCGGACGTACTGAATGCAGATGAGATACTGCGTTTTTGCGAACCGAAGATAAAAGTTTTTTATTTTGACAGCATTGATTCCACAAACAACTATGCAAAAAAGTTGATAGCCGAGGGAGAAACCAGCGCCTTTCTTGTTGTTGCCGCGCGGCAGACAGCCGGCAGGGGCAGGCAGGGCAAAGCGTTTTACTCGCCTGCGGGAACGGGGATCTATATGAGTCTGGTCACCCACCCGGGCGAGCCGCTGCAAAACGCCGTTTCAGCAACCACGGCGGCGGCGGTTGCCGTATGCAGGGCGCTGGAGCGCCTTACGGATAAGCGCCCCGGGATAAAATGGGTAAACGATGTTTATCTTGACGGAAAAAAGATATGCGGCATATTGACGGAGGCGGTCACGGATTTTGAAAGCGCCACCGTATCTTCCGTTATAATAGGTATAGGGATCAATATAAGCACGGCGGATTTTCCGGCGGAAGTGGAAAACGGCGGCTGCCTGGGTGCAAACGTGGGCAGGGCAAGGCTTGCCGGCGCCGTCTGCTCAGAGCTGCTCAAAGCCGTGGGCGGCGCGGATTACATGGAGGATTACAGGAGCCGCAGCATCGTTATAGGTAAAGAGATAAGATACATACAAAACGGCGTTTCATACACGGCAAAAGCCGTTGGCGTGGACGATTCCGGCGGGCTGGAGATCCTAACGCCGGACGGCGAACAAAAAACGCTGCGCAGCGGCGAGATAAGTATAAGGGAATTATGAGCAAAAAACCACACATAAAACTGATCAGTTTAAGAGCCTTAAGATCAAAAAAGGCCCGGGCGCTTCTGACCGCAGCGATTCTGCTGCTGATCGCCGTGCTCTGCGCGGCGGCGATCTTCTCCGCCCGTTCCGGCGCGCAAAAACCCGCGCTTTTTGAAACGGACGCCGAATATGTGGAAGGCATAGACGTTTCAAGCCACAACGGCCGGATAGACTGGCAGGCGGTTGCCGGCGCAACGGATTTTGCGGTAATAAGAGCGGGCTACAGAGGCTACGGCACCGGCAGGATCGTTGAAGATACGCTGTTTGCGGAAAACCTGCGCGGCGCAAATGACGCCGGTATCCCTGCCGGAGTTTATTTTTACTCACAGGCGATCACGCCCGCCGAGGCGCGCGAGGAGGCGCGCTTTGTGCTTGAACTTATTGACGGATATGCGCTTGAGCTGCCCGTTTTCATAGATTTTGAATACGCCCACGGCGAGGACGGAGAGCTGACCGGCAGGCTTTATGAGGCTGCCCTTTCTTCTGCGGACGCGGCGGAGATCATAAACGCCTTTTGCGAGGTGATCACACACGCCGGCAGATATTCGGGCGTGTATTCCTCCTCCTCCATGCTGAATCTGCACGTAAGCACCTCAAAGCTTCATGACGAGCTTTATATCTGGGTTGCCGATTACAACGGAGCCGTTTCCTATCTGGGAGCCTATGATATATGGCAGTACACAAAAAGCGGCGAATGCGACGGCGTCAACAGCAAAAGCGTGGACTTAAACTACTGGTTTGTAAATCATTAAAAGAGAGGTACAGTCGTCATGTTTAAAGCAGGATTCATCAAAAGAGCTGCGTCTTTGCTTCTGGCGGCAATCACAGCGTTATCGTTCCCCGTTGCCGCAGCAGCTTCAACGAGCAGCACTTCGCCCTACACCGGCAAAACCTATACGCACGCCACTGCGTTTGACGGCTATAACCGGTACGACGGCGTTGACGTTTCCTCCCACAACGGCACCGTCAGCTGGAGAAAAGTTAAGGCGGACGGCATTGACTTTGCCGTGATCCGCGCGGGCTTTACGGGCTACACAAAAAAGCGACACTCCATCAACACGGACCCGCTTGCAGCCTCCAATATCAGCGGCGCGAGCAGCGCGGGGCTGTCCGTAGGCGTTTACTGGTATTCCCAGGCGCTCACGCAGGCGGAGGCAAGAGCAGAGGCAAACAAGGTGCTTGAGATCCTGAACGGCACAAAGCTTGATCTGCCTGTTTTCTTCGATTACGAATTTGCCAGCGTCTCAGACGGCAGGCTGGATTCCGCATGGTCGGAAGGCACGATCACAAAATCCCAGATGACCGCCAACGCGCGCGCCTTTTGCCAAACCATAGAGGCAGCCGGCTACGAAGCCGGCATTTACGCCAGCAAGTCCTTTCTGAACACCCAGCTGGACGGCGCCGGGCTTGCAAAGAGCTATAAGGTATGGCTGGCGCATTACACAACAAAAACGGATTACACCGGCGGTTACTATATGTGGCAGTATTCCAGCTCTGGCGATGTGAACGGCATAAGCGGCAATGCGGACTGCAATTTTATGTATCTGCCCAAAGGTTCGGAAATAGGCAAAGTGTATGAGGTGATCGGCTTTAACGTGAATTCCAGAGGGGATAACGGAACCGATCTCACCTTGAGCTGGAATGCCGTTTCCGGCGCCGTTAAATATGAGATTTACACCGTAAACGGCAGCAGCGAAACGCTCAAAGGCACGTCCGCCAGCAACAAATTCACTTTTACGGATCTGACGCCGGCTACAAAATACAGCTTTAGGGTAAAGGCATACAACGCATCAAGGCTCATTGCCAAAAACAACGCTTACAGCGCTTACACCGCCCCCGCAGGGGTATCCGGTCTTCAGGCAAGCGTTTCAAACGGCGCGGCAAAGATCAGCTGGAATACGATGACCTGCAGCGGCTACAGTCTGGAATGGGCAACGGACCCGGCATTTTCCGCAAACAAGGGCAGCGTGGATCTTACCGGCAGTGCGTCAAACAGCTATACTTTAAATCTTGACAACTACGCAACTTATTATTTCAGAATAAGAGCCTGGCAGAATTCCGGCACAACAAAGATATACGGCAGTTATTCCGGCAGCCTGAGCGTTACCTACGCCCCGCCCGAGCCGGACGGCTTCAGCTTAAGCGCTTATACAGATACTTCTGCGGCTGTTGACTGGAACGACATGGACGGCGTTCAGGGCTACAGGGTATATACCGTTTCAGGCGATTCGCAAACGCTTGCCGGCACAACGGCAGACAGTAATTTTACGTTTACAGGCCTTGCGCCCGCAACGGAATATAAAATAAGAGTGGAGGCATACGCCGGCTCCCTGTCCTCAAGCGCCGAGTATACGGTATGCACCGCTCCCCGAAAAGTGGAAGGCCTTTCCGCACGGATAACCGAAAACGGCGCCGCGCAGCTGAGCTGGAATGCTGTTTCATGCAGCGGTTATATCGTTGAATGGGCGACGGACAGCGATTTTACGCAAAATACAGGCTCTGCCGAGCTTGACGCTTCCGCCACCTCCTATACGATGGATTTTGAAGGCGCTGACGAATACTTTGTGCGTATAAGAGCATATAAGGACTACAGCGCAGGCACAGTCTACGGAAACGATTCCGCTTATGCGGATCTTAGCGTTTTACCCTTTGCGCCGTCAGGCTTCAGGGTATACGGCAGAGGGGTGCCAAATGCCTCCGCCTGACCGAGGGGGGCGTGGATCAGCTCGGGAGCGGCGCCCTGGTCACGCGGATGTCCAGCGACTGTGACCAGCTCTCCAGATCGGTGAACTCCGCCCTGCGCATTGGTGTCAAGGCCCCCGCCCTGTGCGTGGGCAGCGTGGTCTATGCCATGGGGCTGGACATGGGGCTGAGCTGGATTGTGCTGGCGGTGGTGCTGGGGGTGACGGCTCTCATCACGGCCTATCTGGCGGAGAGCGGCCGGCGCTTCCGCCGGGTGCGGGAGGCCATGGACCGGGTCAACACCACCGTGGAGGAATTTCTGCGCGGCATCCGCCTCATCCGGGCCCTGGGGCGGGAGGAGTGGGAAAACCGCCGCTTTCAGGCGTCCAACGGAGAGCTGGAGGAGTCCGGCATCCGGCTTCAGCTCCTGTCGGCCTGGTTCGCCCCCCTGGTCACCCTCACTGTCAACCTGGGCATCGCGGCGGTGCTGTGGGCGGCGGGGTGCGGCGGGGCAGAGGCGGGCACGGTGTCCGCCCTCGTCACCTATATGACCCAGATGCTCACCTCCCTGATGACTCTCATTGACGTGTTCAAGCTGCTCATCCGGGCCAGAACCTCCGTCCGGCGGGTGGAGGAGGTGCTGGCTCTCCCGGAGGAGGGAACCCTGGAGGGGCCGGAGGAGACAGGCGTGGAGGAGCCGGTGCTGGAGCTGCGCCATGTGACCTTCGCCTACCCCGGGGGAAGCGGCGTGCCCGCCCTGCAGGACATCTCCTTCACACTGCGGCGGGGGGAGCGGCTGGCGGTGGTGGGTCCCACCGGCGCGGGCAAGACCACCCTGGCCTGGCTGTGCGCCCGGCTCTATGAGCCCCAGAAGGGAGAGCTGTACCTGGGCGGGCGGCCCATGAGTCGCCTTCCCCTGGTGCGGGTGCGGCGGCAGGTGGTGGTGGCCGCCCAGCGGAGCGCCCTCTTTTCCGGCACCATCCGGGAAAATCTGTCCATGGGTGACCGGGGCGCGGGGGAGGCACAGCTCTGTGCCGCCCTGGAGACTGCTCAGGCCGCCGACTTCGTGGCGGAGGCCGGCGGCCTGGACGCCGTGCTAGTTCAGGGGGGCGTCAACCTCTCCGGGGGACAGCGGCAGCGGCTCTCTCTGGCCCGGGCTCTAGTGCGGGGAGGCGCGGTGCTGGTGCTGGATGACTGTACCAGCGCCCTGGACCCGGCCACTGAGCGGAGGGTGCTGGATGGATTGGAGCGGCGGCCGGGGCAGGCGGTGCTCCACATCACTCAGAAGGTGCGCGCGGCCCGCACGGCAGATCGGATCCTGGTGCTGGAGGAGGGGAGGCAGGTGGGTCTGGGCACTCACCGGAGCCTGCTGGACACCTGCCCCACCTACCGGGAAATCTGGGCCTCTCAGGCCCCGGAAGAGGAGGGAGAAGATGGCACACGGTGAAGCGTCCGGCGGCCCTGTGCTGCCTCCCCAGCGGCGGAGCCTCCAGCAGCGCTTCGGCCCCCACGCCAGGGCCAGGGACGGGCGGGGCACCGTGCGGCGGCTCCTGGCCCTCTACGCCCGCTGGGGCAGGGAGCTGCTGCTGGTGGTGTGCCTTACCCTGCTCTCCACCGGGGCGGCCCTGGCGGTACCCTATCTGCTGGGACGGGCGGTGGACTGCTTTCTGCCTTGGGGCGGCGTGGAGCGTGCCGCTCTGTCAGTGCTGCTGCCCACTCTGGCAGGGGCCGCGGCGGCACAGTGGCTCGGCAACTGGGGCCGACGCCGCTGGATGGAGATCCTCTCCCAGCGGATGGTGGCCCGCATCCGGAGGGAGTGCTTTGCCAAGCTGGGGCGGCTGCCCCTGTCCTACTTTGACCGCCACCCCCATGGGGATACCATGAACCGCCTGGTCAGCGATGCCGACAACGTCAGCACCGTGGCGGCTGAGACGGTGACTCAGCTCCTGTCCAGCCTGCTGATGGTGGCGGGGGCGTTGGCCATCATGGCGGCCCTCAGCCCGCTGCTCACTCTGACGGCCCTGGCAACTGTGCCGGTGATCGCCCTGTGCACCCGCCTGATCTCCCGGCGGAGCAGGACGCTCTACCGCCGGCAGGCCGATGAGCTGGGCCGCCTGAGCGGCCTGGTGCAGGAGTCCCTCTCCAACAGCCGCACGGTGAAGCTCTACCACCAGCAGGAAGAGCTGTTGGCGCGGTTTGACCAGATGAACGGGGCGCTGTGCGCCACATCGGTGAAGGCGCAGATCTGCGCCGGCCTGCTCAGCCCGCTGGTGAACATGGTCAACAACCTGGGCTTTGCCCTGATCGCCTGCGCCGGGGGCGTGCTGGCCCTCCGCGGCGCGGTGAGCGTTGGGCTGGTGGTCAGCTTCCTGGGCTACTCCCGGCAGTTGGGGCGGCCCCTGAACAGCATTGCCGCCCTCTTTTCCAGCATTCAGCAGGCCGTCGCTGGGGCCGAGCGGCTCTTTGAGATTTTGGACGAGCCGGAGCTGCCCCCCGATGTCCCGGGTGCAGTCTCACCCCGGACGGTGCGGGGAGAGGTGTCCTTTGCGGATGTGTCCTTCTCCTATGAGCCGGACAGGCCGGTGCTGGAGCATGTGAGCTTCCGCGTCAGGGCAGGGGAGGTGGCCGCATTTGTGGGGGAGACCGGCGCGGGCAAGACCACCCTGGTCAACCTGCTGATCCGGGCCTATGAGCCGACGGCGGGGGAGATCCGGCTGGACGGCGTGCCCCTCGGTCGGTACAGCCGGGAAGGACTGAGCCGGTGCTTCTCCGTGGTGCTCCAGGAGACCGTCTTTTTCCGCGGCACGGTGCTGGACAATCTGCGCTATGCCCGCCCGGAGGCCACGGAGGCGGAGGTTGTCCATGCGGCAAAACTGGCCCATGCCCACGGTTTCATCCAGCGCCTGCCCCAGGGGTACCAAACCCTCATGTCGGGGGCGGCCGGGGAATTCAGCCAGGGGCAGTACCAGCTTTTGGCCATGGCCCGGGCCCTGGTGAGCCGGGCGCCTATCCTCATCCTGGACGAGGCCACCAGCAGTGTGGATACTACCACGGAGCAGCGGCTCCAGCAGGCCACCCTCCGCCTGCTGGAGGGCCGCACCTGCTTCCTGATCGCCCACCGTCCCTCCACCATCCGCCGGGCCGACCGCATCTTTGTGGTGGGGGAGCGGGGGATCGTGGAGTCCGGCACATATGATGAACTGATGAAAAAGCGAGGAGTTTATTGGAGTGTGCTTCAATGAATCAGTCGTTTTGAATGTAATTTATGACCAGCAGGCCATTGTTCTTTTGACCTTGCGCCTCCGTTGGGGTGTTTTGTCTTATAGTGACGAATTTCTGATAACGTGTTGCTACTTTGACCCATGACTTGACCCAGAACGGGAAAAATCCCAGCGGAGCAGGCAGCATACGACCTCCGGGATTTGGCAGTTTTCTGGAACGAAAAGGGTCGGAAAGCACTTGAAATCAAAGGATTGAACTGCCGGTAGCAGCTCATAACCCGGAGGTCGGTGGTTCAAATCCATCCCCCGCAACCATAAAGCCACACCAATCTGGATATTTTAAGCGGAATGCTTAGAGTATCAGAGGGTGTGGCTTTTTTATTTCCCTGAAATTTGTGTTCTGAAAAAAAGATATTTTCGAGGCTTGTGGAGCCACAGAAGGACATTGAACCCCGGATCGCTCCATAAGATACCGGTTACCCCTCCCCTGCGCCCTTTTTCAGCCCTGAAGGCCGCCAAATGGAGGAAAAAATATATACAAAAAGTAGAGCGTCGGTTTGTTGGTTTCGCAACCATCAGACCGGCGCTTTTTTGCTGCACAGGAAGTTCAAAAAGGGCGCACACCTTTGCGTCTGGGTAGTGTCAAGGAATTTTCGCAAAATGGTTTGCAGGCCCTGGCATGAGAGAAGTCAGCCAGCAATGGAGGCGTCCTCAAGGGCAGCCTCCAGGTGCTTCATGTTCATGTACTTCTTGTTGCCCCACTGGGTGCCGGCCACATGGCGCAGCCGGGCGCAGACCAGCATGAGGGCGGAGTTGCCGTCTGGGAAACTGCCCACTACACGAGTGCGGCGGCGGATCTCCCGGTTGAGCCGTTCAATGACGTTATTGGTACGGATGCGAGTCCAGTGTTCGCTGGGAAAATCGCAGTAAGTCAGCGTTTCCTCAATGCCATCCTCCACCTTCTTGGCGGCCTCTTTCAACTTCATAGAGCGCAGTTGCTCCACCACGGCTTTGGCTTTCTCCCGGGCAGCTTTCTTGCTCTCCTGAGCATGGATCGCTTTGAGCATCTTTGCCACCAGCTTCACCTTGGAGCGAGGCGTTACGGAGAACACATTGCGGTAGAAGTGCACAGTACACCGCTGGTACTTGGCCTCTGGGAATACTTCTCCCACAGCTTCCAGCATACCAAGGCATTTGTCTCCAACCACCAGTTTAACCCCGTCCAGGCCGCGGCCGCGCAGCCACTGGAAGAAGCTGACCCAGCTGGACTTGTCCTCTTTCATCCCCTCGGCGGCACCAAGAACCTCACGGTATCCGTCCTCATTCACTGCAATCGCCACCAGAATGGCCACATTTTCAAACTCTCCGCCCCAATTTCGGCGCA
>URED01000015.1 GCA_900546785.1 uncultured Oscillospiraceae bacterium
GTATAACGCTGAAAACATCTTCTCAGCGTTGCGCCGGGCGGGTGCGCGTGTATAACGCTGAAAACATCTTCTCTTTTTTCATAGCAGCGCAGGTGCATCTTGATCTCGCTGGAGGGGCGCAGCCCCGGCGCCGCCTCAAGCACGTTTCCTTTTGCGTCAATATGTATCAGCTTATCCGGCGTTATAAAGGATTTGCTCATGCCCGTGGGTGTGGCAAGAATCGTGCCGTCCTCAAGCTTTGCGCTCACATTGCCGTCGTTTGCGGCAACCCAGCCAAGCTGCCACATTTTGTGGCACACATCGCATATCTGGTCTTTAATCTCATCCATGCTCATAATCGTTTTCCTCTCTTAAAATTAAACGGTTCCTACTTTGTATTATACTGTTGCCAATGCCCGTCTACTTGGTGTATAATGTGATAAAGTAGTACAATATTCACTTTTTTAGGGAGCACCTTTCTATGCGATATTCTGATTTTCAGGAAAAATCGAACCGCGGCACATTCGGCTTTCCCATTCAGCTTTATTATGTGGATCACACGCACCCGCAGTATGAGATGCCGCTGCACTGGCATATGGAATGTGAGCTTATTCTTATCCTTAAGGGCGAGTTCCTTTTGCACGTAAACGGCAGGGCGCTGCGCCTTTCCAAAGGGCAGTGCGCATTCATTCCGGCGGAATTTATCCACGGCGGCATACCGCGCGAATGTGTTTATGAGTGTGTTGTTTTCCAGGCGGAAAGCTTTTTGAGCGGCTCTGCGGCATGCCTGAACGAATACAGGTCAGCCTGTGAGTGCGGCAGGCTTACGCAAACGGTTTTTGAGCCGGGCAGCTGCGCCGGCAGGCTGGCCGATGCGCTGTTTGAGCTGATGGAAAAGGAAAGCGCCGGCTATGTGTTTAAAACGACCGGACTTCTGTGGCAGCTGATGGGGGAGATACTGGCGCAGTCAAGCCGCCAAAGCCAAACTTCCCAAATCGGCGGGGCAAGCAGGCAGAGCGCAAGGATAAAGAGAGTGCTTGCAAGGATAAGAAACGATTATTCAAAGCCGCTCACGCTTGCCGATATGGCGCACACCGCGGGGCTCAATCCGCAGTATCTGTGCAAGGTCTTTAAGCAGGTAACGGGCAAGACTCCCGTTGATTATCTCAATTATTACCGCATAGAGTGCGCGGGGGAGATGCTGTGTTTTGAATATATGACGGTAACGGAGATCGCATATCAGTGCGGGTTCGGCGATCTCAGCTATTTTAACCGGCTCTTTAAACGCCAAAAGCAGATGACGCCCACGCAGTACCGCAAAACACATGCCCCGCTATGGTCAAAATAACGGCGTACTCCTTACAAAAATGTAATAATGCGGCGTTGTTCTTGATTGCGGTTTTGTATTCTGATAAAATTATGCCGTAAAGCTGGTGATAGGATTGTATAAAATATTTATAGTGGAGGACGATCCCGGCATAGCCGGAGCTATAAAAAAAGAGGCGGCAGGCTGGGGCTTTTCGGCAGAAACGGTGAATGATTTTTCAAATGTGGCAGGTGAATTTTCCGCGTTCTCGCCTCATCTTGTGCTGCTGGATATCTCGCTGCCTTTTTATAACGGCTACTATTGGTGTGAAAAGATCCGCGCCGTTTCAAGCGTGCCAATCATCTTTATATCCTCCGCTGCGGACAATATGAATATGGTCATGGCGATGAATATGGGCGCTGATGATTTCATTGCTAAGCCGTTTGATATGAATGTGCTGATCGCAAAAATAAACGCGCTTTTGCGCCGGGCATATGATTTTGCGCCCGCATCGCCCGTTCTGGAGCACCGCGGCGCGCTGCTGGATACGGGCAGGGGCGTGCTGGAATACGGCGGCGAAACGGTTGAACTCAGTAAAAATGAATACAGGATCCTGCTTGAGCTGATGAGAAGCAAGGGCAGGGCGGTCAGCCGCGAAAAGCTGATGCAGAGCCTTTGGCAGACGGACAGCTTTATTGATGATAATACGCTTACGGTAAACGTGAACCGCCTGCGCAAAAAGCTGGATTCTGCAGGGCTTAAGGATTTTATCAAAACAAAGTTTTCCGTGGGCTACATCATTGAATAGGGTGATCGATTGAGATTTTATTTAACATATTTAAGGAAACGCAAAACGCTGATTCTGACCTTCCTTTTGTTCTGCCTCATTTTTTTGTGCGCGTTTGTTTTATATCACCTGCCTGCGGGTGCGGTGCTGTATCCCGCGCTGGTGTGCCTTTGCATAGGCGCGGTTATCGCGGCAATCGATATTTCAAAGGCAAAGCGCAAGCACAAAATGCTGTGCGAGATCGAAAAAATGCGCGCCGAACTGATAGAGGAGCTGCCGGCACGCATCACACAGGACGACGAGGATTACCAGAATATCATTGCAAATCTACGGCAGCAGATCAGAGCAGAGGAAGAGGCGTTCAACAGCAGATTCAGTGATATGGTTGAATATTATACGGTATGGGCGCACCAGATAAAAACGCCGATAGCGTCCATGCGCCTTGCGCTCGGCGAGGAGGATTCGCCGCTTTCACGCGCGATAAGCGGCGATCTTTTCAAGATCGAGCAATATGTTGAAATGGTACTCTGCTATCTGCGGCTGGACAGTGAGAGCACGGATTACGTGATTGCAAAACAGGATTTGGACAAAATATTAAAACTGGCATTCCGCCGCTTTTCGGGTCAGTTCATCTCTAAAAAACTGAAACTGAATTATAAAGCGGTGCAGTTCACGGCGCTTACGGATGAAAAGTGGCTGTTGTTTGTGATCGAGCAGATCCTCTCCAACGCGGTCAAGTACACCCCTGCCGGCGGAGAGATAAACGTATTCATGAAAACGCCGGGCATACTCTGTATCAAGGACAACGGTATCGGCATCGCGCCGGAAGACCTGCCAAGGATATTCGAACGCGGCTATACCGGCCTGAACGGCAGGGCGGATAAAAAAGCGAGCGGGCTCGGCCTTTACCTTTGCAAACGGATCTGCGATAATCTGAATCACCGTATATGGGCGGAATCAGACGGCGGCACCGCCGTATATATAGACCTGAGAAGCCGAAAGCTTGAAACGGAATAGCATTTATTTCAATTTCTTACAGCACCGTAAGAAATGCGCGGGGAAATGTAAGCACAATCGATGGCTTGCGTTTCCCCGCCCTGCTATAATGACAGCAGGAAAGGAGAGATACGAATGAGTATTCTTGAAGTAAAACAGATCAAAAAGATCTATCAGACCCGCTTCGGCGGAAATCAGGTAACGGCGCTGCGCAATGTTTCCTTCAGCGTGGAACAGGGCGAATATGTTGCCGTAATGGGCGAATCCGGCTTGGGAAAGACCACGCTTTTAAATATTCTTGCCGCTTTGGATAAGCCTACATCGGGCGCCGTAAAGCTTGCGGGCGAGGATCTTTCCTCTTTAAAGGAAAGAAATATCGCGGCGTTCAGAAGACAGAATATAGGCTTTGTTTTTCAGGATTTCAGCCTGCTGGATACGTTTTCCGTGGAAGACAATATTTATCTTCCGCTTGTGCTTGCCGGCATGAAGTATGAGGAGATGCACCGCCTGCTGCCGCCCATAGCCGCCCAGCTCGGTATAACGGAGATACTTAAGAAATATCCCTATGAGATTTCCGGCGGCCAAAAACAGAGAGCGGCAGTTGCCAGAGCCGTTATAACGAACCCAAAGCTGATCCTGGCGGATGAGCCCACGGGCGCGTTGGATTCAAAGGCAACGGACGAGCTGTTAAGACTGTTTGAAGAGATCAATGCCGCCGGGCACACGATCGTTATGGTAACGCACTCCGTAAAGGCGGCAAGCCACGCGGGCAGAGTGCTTTTCATAAAGGACGGCGAGGTGTTTCACCAGCTTTACCGCGGCGGCTGCACGGATGAACAGCTTTACCAGCGTATTTCGGATACGCTGACCATGCTTGCAACGGGCGGTGATGCCGTATGAAAAAAGCGTTTTACCTGCGCCTTGCGTGGGACGGCATCAAAAAGAATAAAAAGCTGTATCTGCCGTATATCCTGACCTGCGTCGGCATGATCGCCATGTTTTACATTGTGGCATTTTTAAGCAAAGATAAATCCATGCTTGCCGTCACGGGCGGCGAGCAGATACAGGGCATACTTGTTTTCGGCACCTATGTGCTGGGCGTCTTTTCCCTGCTGATCCTGTTTTACACCAATTCCTTTTTAATACGCAGAAGAAAAAAGGAATTCGGCTTATACAATATTTTGGGCATGGATAAAATCAATCTTTCCAGGGTGCTGTTTTGGGAAAACGCCGTGATCTTTTGCATATCCATGGTATCCGGCCTTGCGTGCGGACTGCTGTTTTCAAAATTTGCCCAGCTTTTGATGGTAAATATCCTAACGGCCGGCACGGATTTCTCTTTAAGTGTTTCGCCGGATTCCATTAGCACTGCGTTTTTATGGTTTGCCGTGATCTTCGTTTTGATATTTCTGAATGCGTTAAGGCAGATCCATATGACAAATCCTGCCGATCTGCTCAAAAGCGAGAGCACCGGCGAAAAACCGCCCAAAGCCAACTGGGCTATAGCCGCGCTCGGCGCGCTGATCCTTGCCGGGGCGTATATTATTGCCGTTACCATAACGAACCCCACGGCGGCGATCTTTATGTATTTTGTTGCCGTTATCATGGTCATCCTTGCAACTTATATGCTGTTTATTTCCGGCTCCGTTGCGCTTTGCAAGGCGCTGCAGAAAAACAAGCATTATTATTACAAAACCAATCATTTTATATCCGTTTCCACCATGGCGTACAGAATGAAAAGAAACGGCGCCGGGCTTGCCTCCATCTGCATACTCAGCACAATGGTGCTTGTTATGATTTCCTGTACGGTGTGCCTGTATACCGGCATGGACGACAGCCTGCGCACACGCTACCCCCGCGATCTGGTCATAGATATTACCGCTGCGCAGGACGGCAGTATTGATGAAAGCATAATAAACAGCGCAAATGAAACATTTGACGGCACTGTAAAAAAAAGCGGCGTCAATCCTCTGAATAGGATCAGTTACCGGCTTTCAGATTTTTCCGCCAACGTCAGCGGCAGCGATTTTCAGATCGTTACGAACGGATTTTATAACAGCAGCGCATATAATGTGCTGATTGTGCCGCTGGAGGATTACAACCGCCTGATGGGCAAAAACGAAACGCTTGGGGAAAATGAAGCGATCGCCTATACAACAAAGCTTTCGGATTATGACGAAAGCACGATCAATATCAACGGCACGGGCGAGCTTACGATCACAAAATATGTTGATGATTATATCGGCTACGGAATCGATATCAGTTCTGTAAATGACAGCATTTATCTTTTTGTGCCGAATTATGATGAATATATCGCGCAGTTTTCCGATATAACGGAGCCGAACGGCAACAAGGTCATGAGCTCACATTATATCATAGGTTCTGATTTTGATTGTGAAACCGAAACATTATATGATCTTACGGAGGCATTTGATGAAAGCATAGGCGCAAACACAACGCTGACCTCAGCAAGCTGCGGCTTTTCCATTGAAAGTATCGCCGGAAGTTTAGAAATGTTTATGGGGCTTTACGGCGGGCTGTTTTTCCTTGGGATCCTGCTGGGGATCGTATTCGTTTTTGCCGCCGTTTTGATCATGTATTATAAGCAGATCTCAGAGGGGTATGAGGACCGTTCCAGATTCGATATCATGAAAAAAGTGGGTATGACGGAAAAAGAGATCAAAAAGAGCATAAATTCACAGGTGCTCACCGTCTTTTTCGCGCCGCTTGTAATGGCGGGCATCCACCTTGCTTTCAATTTCCCGCTGATCAACAGAACGATCACTCTGCTCGGTTTCACAAACCCCGCGCTGCTGCTCGGCACCACGGTTGCCTGCTTTTCGGTCTTTGCGGTGTTTTATGTAATCGTTTACCGCATAACGTCAAGCTCCTATTTCAATATTGTAAACGCAAAGGCGCAGTAGGCTCTGGCAGACTATAAAACTATAATTTAATGTAATTAATATTAAAATTATTATAAATAGATATTATAAAAGCGGGGCGCTGAAATCATTTCAGCGCCCCGCCGGTTTTGTATGAATATCAATCAGATTCTTGCAACGCCGTCTTTTTTTGCCGCTTCGGCAACAGCCGTGGCAACCGCGTCTTTTATACGCTTGTCAAACGCAAACGGCAGAATATAATCCGCTTTCAGCTCTTCGTCAGATACAAGCGATGCGATCGCGTATGCCGCCGCGATCTTCATATTCTCCGTTATCTGGCTTGCACGAACGTCAAGCGCCCCGCGGAATATACCCGGAAACGCCACAACGTTGTTGATCTGGTTCGGAAAATCGGAACGCCCGGTGCCTACTATGGCCGCGCCCGCCGCCTTTGCCTCGTCCGGCATGATCTCCGGCACGGGGTTTGCCATGGCAAGCACAATCGGATCCGGGTTCATCGTTTTGATCATATCCTGCGTTAAAACGCCCGGCGCCGAAACGCCTATGAATATATCCGTATTGCGCACGGCGTCCGTAAGCGTGCCCTTTACGCCCGCTTTGTTGGATAACTTTGCGATCTCCGCTTTATAGGGGTTCAGATTCTCTCTGCCGCCATAGATCGCGCCGGTTCTGTCGCACAGGATCACGTCGCCCAGCCCAAGCGTCATAAGAAGCTTTGCTATGGCAATGCCTGCCGCGCCGGAACCGTTGATGACGGCCCTGCATTCGGAAAGCGGCTTGCCCGTAAGCTTTGTGGCATTGATCAGCGCTGCGGAAACCACTACCGCCGTGCCGTGCTGGTCATCATGAAAAACGGGTATATCGCACAGCTTCTTCAGCTTTTCTTCTATCTCAAAGCACCTTGGCGCCGCAATGTCTTCAAGGTTTATTCCGCCGAAGGAACCGCTTATGTTATAGACTGTCTGCACGAATTCATCAACGTCTTTTGTACGCACGCACAGCGGGAAAGCGTCCACCCCGCCAAATTCCTTAAACAGCACGCATTTGCCCTCCATTACGGGCATGCCAGCCTCCGGGCCGATGTCGCCGAGCCCCAGCACGGCGGAGCCGTCAGTAATGACCGCCGCCATGTTCCAGCGGCGCGTCAGTTCCCAGCTTTTGCTGTAATCCTTTTGTATCTCCAGGCACGGCTGCGCAACGCCGGGCGTGTACGCAAGCGAAAGCGCGTCGCTGTCGTCTGCCTTTGCGCGGGCGATCACCTCTACCTTGCCTTTCCACTGCTCGTGCAGCTTAAGTGATTCTTTTCTGTAATCCATATTCCTGTCCTCTTCAGATTCATTGATTTTCTATATGGGCGGTCGTTTTTCCCGTTTCCGGGTAAGGCTCATAGCCGCTCTCCCACGGAAAAACGTATTTCAGCTGAAGCTCGTCCCGCACGGCGCACAGCTCCTTTTGCACTGCCTCGTTTATGGGAACGCCGCTGTTTTCCCGCTCTTTCCATATATCATACTCTTTTTCGCCGGCAGTGTAAATCCTTTTTTCACCCGGCGCCTTTTTGCTGGCTCTGAGCTCGCGCAGAATATCGCCGGCGGTCTTTTTAAAGGAATCAACGCCTAAAAACGCCTGCGTATCTATCGCAATGAACCAGTGCCCCAAATGGTATTTTTTCTTTTCGCCGTTTTCTCCGATGCCGGAAAGGGCGGAAAGAAACTGCCCCTGCTGCAGCGCTGCGGAAAGCAGCTCAACTGCCGTTGCAAAATCATAGCCCTTGTAGCCGCCCAGCTCCTCGCCTATGCCGCCCAAAGGGGCAAGCGCCGCCTCGTGCGTGTTCAGCTGCGTCAGGATCTCCTCGCTGTTCGTGAGCGCGCTGCCGTCTCTGCCGATCACGGTGCCGGCAGGGCAATCCTTTCCTATGCGGGCGTAATATTCTATCCTGCCGCGCTGGATTATGGAAGTTGCCGCGTCAAACACAAACGGAAATTTTTCGTCCGTAGGCATACCTATCGTAAACGGGTTCGTGCCCAGCATGTTTTCAACGCCGAATGTAGGCGCTATAGAGGGGCGGGCGTTGGTGCCCGTCATGCCTATCATGTCCTGTTCGGTTGCCATCGTGGCATAATAGCCCGCTATGCCGTAGTGGCAGCTGTTTCTTACAGCCGTCATGCCAAGGCCGTATTTTTTCGCTTTTTCAATGGCCATATTCATTGCCTTAACGCCTATGACCTGCCCCATTCCGTCGTGCCCGTCAATCACTGCCGTGGTCGGCGTTTCGCGTATGATCTCAAATTCGGTAACGGGGTTCTGGATCCCGGCCTTGATCCTGTCTATATAGATGGGTTTAAACCGGTTGCAGCCGTGGCTCTCGATCCCTCTTTTGTCTGATTCCAGCAGCACGTCGGCGCAGATCTCGGCGTCGCCGTCCGGCACGCCGTACCCCTTGAATGCGTCTGTTATAAAATCTGTAATAAGCGCCCACGGGCAGATGACTTTTGCCATATCTTCACCTCAAAGAATTGATGTTATTATCTTTCCCAGTTTCTTGAGCGTTCAACCGCTCTTTTCCAATCAGTGTAAAGTTTGTTTCTCTTTTCTGTTTCCATGGAGGGAATAAAGATCTTTTCAACCTGCCTGTTCTGCTCTATCTCGTCCGTGCTTTCCCAAACGCCCGTAGCAAGCCCGGCAAGGTATGCGGCGCCGAGCGCAGTCGCTTCCTTGTTCACCGGTCTGTTTACGTTAACGCCTGTCATGTCCGCCTGTATCTGCATCATGATGTCGGAAACGGAAGCGCCGCCGTCCACGCGCAGGTCCTTTAGAAGAATGCCGCTGTCTTTCATCATGGCTTCCAGCAGATCCGTCATTTGGAAAGTGATGCTTTCAAGCACTGCGCGGCAGATATGCTTTTTGTTAACGGCGCGTGTAAGACCGATCATACACCCGCGGGCATACATATCCCAGTAGGGCGCGCCCAGCCCCGTGAATGCAGGCACAAAGTAAAGCCCGTTTGAATCGGGTACCTGCTCGGCAAGTACGTCGCATTCCGGCGCGCTCTTTATAAGCTCTACCTCATCGCGCAGCCATTTAATAACGGAGCCGGCGTTGAACGCGGAGCCTTCAAGATCATATGTTATCTTTCCGTTCAGCCCCCAGGCAACGCCTGTTAACAGATTTGAACGGGAATTTATGCGTTTTTCGCCGGTGTTCATAAGCAAAAAGCAGCCTGTGCCGTATGTGTTTTTTGCCTGCCCCTCTTCAAAACAGCCCTGCCCGAACAGCGCGCCTGGCTGATCGCCTATCGCGCTTGCGATGGGAACGCCTGCAATGGCGTCCATACCCGGGAATTTAACACATTCGCCGTAAATGCAGCTGGAGGGCTTTACCTCAGGCAACATGTTCATGGGTATGCCCAGCGTTTCGCACAGGTAGGGATCCCACTGCAGCTTGTCAATATCAAAAAGCATGGTGCGGCAGGCGTTTGAATAGTCCGTAACGTGCACCTTGCCCGCTGTCAGGTTCCATATCAGCCATGTATCCACCGTGCCGAAAAGCAGTTCGCCCTTTTCAGCCTTTTCCCGGGCGCCCTCAACATTGTCCAGAATCCATTTTATCTTGGTGCCGGAGAAATAAGCGTCAATCAGCAGGCCGGTCGTTTCCTTTATATAATCGCCCAGCCCCTGCGCTTTCAGCTCTTCACAGTAATCGGCAGTGCGCCGGCACTGCCAAACGATGGCGTTGTAGACGGGCTTTCCTGTCTCTTTATCCCACACGATCGTAGTTTCGCGCTGGTTTGTTATGCCGATTGCGGCAATTTCATTTGCATTGATTTTCCCTGAGCGAAAGACCTCTATAACCGCCTCAAGCTCGGAAAATAAGATCTCGTTCGGATCGTGCTCCACCCAGCCGTTTTGCGGATAATACTGGTTGAATTCCTTTTGCGCCTTTGCAACGATCTCTCCCTTTTTGTTAAAAACGATCGCCCGGGAGCTTGTGGTTCCCTGGTCGAGCGCCAACACATATTTTTTATCCATAATAAAAGCCCTTCCGTTTTTGCCGCCCAAGCGGCTTGCGTTTTTGTGTATATGCTGCTCTTTAAAATAAAAAAGAGCAAGTATTTTAATACTTACTCTTATTTTAATATTTATTTTCACTTATGTCAATTTATACTTAAAAAACAACGCTTTTTGGGCAGCTTTAACAGTTCTTAAAGGAAAGTGCCGGTTTTTTACTGGTTGTTTTCAATAAAGTTCACAATATCGCCAACGGATTTCATATTGGCAATCACTTCATCGGGAACCTCAATTTCAAATTCGTCCTCAATGCTCATAACGATATCGATGGCGTCAAGGCTGTCCGCGTCAAGGTCCTCTTCAAGCATGCTCTCCATCGTGATCTTATCCGGGTCAACACTGAGCTGCTCCGCTAAGATCTGAACCACTTTTTCAAATACCATAATAGAAACACTCCTAAAATACAGTTGTTAAAATTAGTAGTTTGTGTTATTATATTATAAAATTTATTCGGCATTGTCAATACTTAGGGCATATTTTTACGCCGTGCGTTTTACGAGGTGCTTATGGAAAAATACGGCTTGCTCGGCTGCCCGCTCGGGCACTCGCTTTCACCCTTTATACATAAATGCCTGTTCGATATTACCGGCAGGCAGTGCGAATACGGGCTTTACGAGCTTGATGAAAGCGCCCTGCGCACAAATATCGATTCTCTTATGAGTCTTTGCGGTTTTAATGTTACTATTCCGCATAAGATCAATATTATTAAATATCTTGATTCGCTTGATGAAAAAGCGGCGCTGTTCGGCGCTGTCAATACCGTTAAAACCGGCGAACGAACCGTGGGGTATAATACGGATTGCATAGGTTTTCTGCGCGCGCTTGACGGCGCGGGAATCGTGCTCGGCGGCAAAACGCTGCTCTGCGGCACGGGCGGCGCGGCGAGAATGGCGGCGTTTGAAGCCGTGCTGCACGGCTGTGCGCTTACTTTGGCTTACAGGCAGGGTTCTGAAAGCAAAGCAGAAAGGATCCGTTCGGAAATAAATGAAAAGCTGAATAAGGATATAATTATAAAGGAATATGCTTGCCTTGAAGAGGGCTGGGATCTTATCGTAAACGCCACTTCGGCCGGTATGTATCCCAATATAAACACCTGCGCCGTTCCTGAAAATATCGTTCAAAGCGCCTCGGCCGTATACGATATTGTATACAACCCCGGCGAAACGCAGCTTTTGAAATATGCTAAGGAGGCCGGCATCAAGTATGCCAACGGGCTTTCCATGCTTGTGTGGCAGGCGGCCGTTGCGCAGGAGATCTGGACAGGCGCCGAATTTTCTGCCGATGCCGTTGAAAAGGTCATCCGCAAAACGGAAAAGGAGCTGTTAAGGCGATGAATATTGCATTGTGCGGCTTTATGGGCGCGGGCAAGACCTCGGTGGGGCGCGAGCTTGCAAAGCTTTCCGGCATGGAATTTGTGGATACGGACGAGCTGATACAGCAGGCGGAGGGTATGCCCGTCAGCAGGATCTTTGCCGAAAAGGGCGAGGATTATTTCAGAGAAGCGGAGCATACTATGTGCAGGCGCGCGGCGCAGATGGAAAACGCCGTTATCTCAACGGGCGGCGGCGCAGTTACGTTTGAAAGGAATGTTAAGGCGCTTCACACGGGGGCAAAGATCGTTTTTATAGACGCTTCGTTTGATGTAATATGCAAACGGGTCGGGGACGCTTCCACACGCCCGCTTTTTAAGAACAGGGAAAATGCCAAAATGCTTTTTAACGAGCGGCGCGCAAAATATCTGAAAGCCGCCGATTATGTTGTTAACGGAAACAAAAGTGTAAAAAAGGTTGCGCTCCAAATCCTTGAATTGGTTAAATAATTGTTACTATTATTTACAAATCCATATGCGTGTGCTATAATGACTGCGATTTTAATACAAGCTTTTTGGTTATTTTTGGAGAAATAATATGAATAAAATTAAAAATGAAAGCTTGCGGCATTTCTTTGAAATGTTCAGCAAATACAGGAACCTGCTTGGCGAGCTTACACGTAAAAACGTTAAGCTGAAATACAGGGATTCCTGGCTCGGTATTTTTTGGAGCTTTCTTCAGCCCTTGCTTACAATGATCGTTCTTTCCGTTGTGTTCGGCAACATTTTCGGCTCCAACAGGCAATTTATCGTTTGCTATCCCGTATATCTTTTTACGGGCAGGCTGATGTTTGAATTTTTTACATCGTCCACCAAAAGGGCAATGACCTCGTTCAGAAACAATGCCCCCATAATCAAAAAGGTTTATGTTCCCAAATATATGTACCCGCTTTCGGGCGTCCTTTCAAACTTTGTAACATTTGCGATTTCTCTGCTCTGTTACCTGTGCGTTTGGATATTCTTTAAAGTGTCCGGCATCAGCGGGGGCAGCGGGCTTGCCATAAACGGCTATGCGCTGCTTTTCTTCATTCCCATGGCAATCCTGCTTGTATTCGTAATCGGCGTGGGGCTGATTCTTTCCGTTTTGCAGGTGTATTTCAGGGATGTTGAATATATCTGGGATGTATTCTGCACGCTGCTGTTTTACTGCGTTCCCATTATTTATCCGCTTCAGCAGATCAAGCAGGAGTGGACGGAATTTCTTATCAAAGTCAACCCGCTCTATTCTATGCTTGAACTGTTTAGGCAGTGTATCCTCTATTGCCAGCCCATGAGCTGGAAACTGCTTGTGTATGCGCTTGCCTGGGCATTCGGCACGCTCTTTATAGGCATACTCATCTTCAATAAGAAGAGCGATGATCTTATCTATCATCTGTAAAATTTGTTATAAATATATAATATGTAGCAAAAAGACGGCATTTTGTTGCCGTCTTTTTTTGCGCCCCTACAGCTTGTTTTCTTCTTGGTATTCCTTGGAATATTCAACGTTTTCCACGCTGGGTATCGGTATACCCATTTCCGTCCGTTCGTCTGGCTGAACCGTGGGATTGCTCATGTTTGCGCAATATCTGTTTGTAATGTGCGGGTTGAGCCTGTATTTTTTCCTAAACGAGCGGTGCGGAGATGAAACGGCTTTATTCTTTTTGGGCTGATCCATTTCCCGAAAAGCCCTCAACAAGCTGCTTAAGGTCCGCAAGGCTGTTCGCCTTTGCGCCGCTGTAGACAAGCGCACTCTGCACGCTCTTGGGCAGGGAATTGAAATAGGCGCTCATTTCATCTGTTAAATTAAAAATATCCGGCATAAAATCATCCTTTCATTTGCCGCGGCACTATTATTATTTGTGCGTTTTAACAAAGTATCAGCTGTAAAAAATGATAAATCCTGCCAAAATGAACAGAAATATAAATTTTAAAAACAAGAAAATATTACAAAATTCAAAATATGTATGAAAACGTGTCAACACTTTTTATAAAATTTTGTAAAAGGTGCATAACTATTACAAAATAGTTACAAAACGCTTGTTAAAATTTCACATAGATTAAAAGGTTACAAATGTGTTACAATCTTTGCTGTTGAAATACATCGGGCAGGTCTTGTATATGCAAATGCCGTGCCCGCGCGGGTGTTATCCCGCTTTTCGGAGGTTAAAATGAAAACACTTATCAGATCGCTTGCGGTCATGCTGCTGTCGCTCGTCATGCTGTTTACGGCATTTCCCGTAACGGCGTCGGCACAAACAGATGGCTTTGAGCCAAGGCTTACTTCGCCTTCGCGCTCAAATCCGTATTATAACCGCGAGCTGAATGTTTATTCACAAACAGGTTACGGTATGCCAAACTGCGTGGCGTATGTATTCGGCAGGATCTATGAGATCACGGGTGAAAAGCCGCTGATAACAAGAGGCAGCGCCGGTGACTGGTGGTTCATCAACAAAAACAACGGTTATTACGAATACGGGCAGGAGCCGCAGTTAGGCGCTGTTGCCTGCTGGAGCAATCATGTGGCGGTGGTTGAGGAGATAGACGGCAATACCGTTACGGCTTCCCAATCCCATTGGGGCGGTAATTATTTTGATACAACCGTTTTTGAAAGCGGCACAGACCGATACGGTCAAACGTTTTACGGTTATATCTATATGAGCAGCGATTATCTTGAACAGCTTGAAGAGGAAAAAATGCAGGATATCAAAACGCGCCTGGCGGAAAAAGCGCAGGGTATGAGCAGCGTAGCCCCGGCAGAAAAGAAAAGCCCGGAATTTACGCAGGTATCCCTTTTTTATCAGCAGGAAGAAGTGCTGATAAACAGCGAGATGCTGAAAAACGCGCTCGGCGAAAACGGATGATCAAATCAGTAATCTGCCCGCATTGCGAATATTAAAAATTTTAGGACTGTGTTTTGCACAGTCTTTTTATTTTGCTTTTTTAATTTTGCTTATACATAGTAAATACATGCCTTATTCATAATTTATTTTCAAAAAAAGTGTTGACAAATGCGGGAAATGGATATAATATAAGAAATGTAGTTAGCACTCAAAGCGTTAGAGTGCTAACCGATGAAAAGGACGGTGGAAAGGATGTTAGGTGAAAGGCAGGCAGCTATCTTGGCCCTAATCATAGATAGTTATATAAAGACCGGCGAGCCGATCGGCTCAAAAACCCTTGCCGAGCTTTTGCCTTACAAGATTTCCAGCGCAACGATCAGAAATGAAATGGCGCATCTTTCGCAGCTCGGTCTGCTCAGACAGATGCATACAAGCGGCGGCAGGATCCCCAGTGAGGAATCTTTCAGATATTATGTCGATAACCTGATGATCCCCCAGCCTTTAACGGATTATGAAAAGCAGCAGATGCGCGAGGCGCTTTCCGTGAATGCCGGCGATCCGGAAAGGCTGTTGCACGACGCAGCTGCGCTGCTGGCTTCAGAGACCAACTGCACAGCGCTTTACAGCGTTGTCAGGGACAGTTATGATTGCGTTCAGGGAGCGGAGCTCATCCCCGCCGGCAATAATAAGGCTATGATCGTCATGCTTTCGGTCGGCGGCAAGATCAGATCCTCCGTCTGCAAACTGAGTTGCCCGGCGGACGATGAATTCAGAAAGCTTTTTTACAGCGTTGTGGGCAGGTTTTTTATCGGTACTGCGCTTAAAGATGTCAATCCGGCGCTGCTCCAGAATACCGTGCCGGCGCTCGGCGCAAGAGTGTTTGATATGCTGCCCGCGCTCACAAGCCTTTGCGCGCTGTGTGCAGAGGCGGCAAGCGGTTCGCTTGAATTTGAGGGCGAAACAAATCTGCTCTCGCACGAGGAGCTGGGAAACGACGTATATAAGATACTTTCGTTCTTTGCGTCAAAAAATCAGGTGCGCTCGGCAATAGAGCAGTTTGTTAAAACCGGGCACGATACAGAATTGTATATCGGAAGAGAAAATCCGCATCCGATGCTCAAAAACACGGTCACTTTGATTTCAAAATTTAATTACAACAACAGCCAAACGGCTGTTTTGAGCATAGTAGGCTCAACAAGAATAGATTATTCGTCCGTGCTCGTGCGGGCTGAATATATAATGAATACAGTTAAAAAATATCTTAAAGAGGGAGGCGCGTCATTTGAATAAGAAAGAAAAGGATACCAAAAAAAAGCCGTCTAAAAAGGAAACGGCGGCAAAGGATACCGCTCAGGCAAACGAAAGCGCGGCACCCGAGGAAGCGGAGAAAAAAGAACCCGTTCAACAGGAAAACCCGCTTCAGCAGGAGCTGGATGAAACGAAGGACAGGTTGCTTCGCATAACTGCCGAATATTCAAATTATAAAAGGCGCAGTGAGCTGGAAAAGCAGGAAGCATATACTTATGCAAAAGCGCAGACCATTAAGGAACTGCTGCCCGTTATAGATAATTTGGAAAGGGCGCTTGCAAATGAAACAAAGGATTATGACGCTTTTAAAAAAGGCGTTGAAATGACTTTTGACAATCTGACTTCGGTGCTTGAAAAGCTTGGGATAGAGGTGTTCGGCGAACCGGGTGAGATCTTTGATCCTAATCTTCATAACGCAGTCATGCACGTTGAAGACGAAAACTACAAATCAGGCGAAATAGTTGACGTATTCCAGAAGGGGTATAAGATCGGCGATAAGATCGTGCGCCCCGCCATGGTAAAATCAGCTAATTAAATAAACAAATTACAGAAATTATAGGAAGGAAGATATAGTATGGCAAAAATAATCGGTATTGACTTAGGTACAACAAACAGCTGCGTCAGCGTAATAGAGGGCGGCGAACCCGTCGTTATCCCCAACGCAGAGGGCGCAAGAACAACACCGTCCGTCGTTGCGTTCAGCAAGGACGGCGAAAGAATGGTCGGCAACGTTGCAAAGCGTCAGGCCATCACAAACCCGGAAAGAACCATCAGCTCCATCAAAAGGCATATGGGTTCCGATTATAAGGTAAATATAGACGGCAAAGCTTACACACCGCAGGAGATCTCCGCGATCATTCTTCAGAAGCTCAAAACAGATGCGGAAAGCTACCTCGGCGAAAAAGTAACAGAAGCGGTCATCACCGTTCCCGCTTACTTTACGGACGCACAGCGCCAGGCTACCAAGGACGCAGGCAAGATCGCCGGTCTTGATGTTAAGAGAATCATAAACGAGCCTACGGCTGCAGCTCTTGCTTTCGGTATAGATAAGGAAGAGGATCAGAAAGTCATGGTCTATGACCTCGGCGGCGGCACATTCGATGTATCCATTATCGAAATGGGCGACGGTGTTCAGGAAGTTCTTGCAACTGCGGGTAACAACCGTCTCGGCGGCGATGATTTTGATAAAAAGGTTATGGATTGGATCGTTTCCGAATTCAAAAAGACGAACGGCATAGACCTTTCGGGCGATAAAATGGCTATGCAGCGTGTTAAGGAAGCGGCTGAAAAGGCAAAGATAGATCTTTCCGGTATGACTACGGCGCAGATCTCTCTGCCCTTTATTACGCAGGATGCTACCGGCCCCAAACACCTTGAGATGACGCTTACCAGAGCGCAGTTCAATCAGATGACGGCGGATCTTGTTGAAAAGACCATGGGCCCCGTTCGCCAGGCTATGCAGGACAGCGGCCTTTCCATGAACGAGATAGATAAAGTCCTTCTTGTAGGCGGTTCAACACGTATTCCCGCTGTTCAGGAAGCGATCCAGAAGTTCAGCGGCAAACAGCCGTTCAAGGGCATCAATCCCGATGAATGCGTTGCAATGGGCGCGGCGCTCCAGGGCGGCGTTCTCGGCGGCGATGTAAAGGGTCTGCTTCTGCTTGACGTTACCCCGCTTTCCCTCGGCATTGAAACCATGGGCGGCGTAAATACAGTCATCATTGAAAGGAATACAACGATTCCTACTAAGAAATCTCAGATCTTCTCAACTGCCGCAGATAATCAGACCTCGGTTGAGGTTCATGTTCTTCAGGGTGAAAGGCAGTTCGCAAAGGATAACAAAACGCTTGGTATGTTCCATCTGGACGGTATTTTGCCCGCACGCCGAGGCGTTCCGCAGATCGAAGTAACCTTTGATATAGACGCAAACGGCATCGTTCATGTATCTGCAAAGGATCTCGGCACCGGCAAGGAGCAGCATATCAGCATCACAGCCTCCTCCAATATGAGCAAGGAGGATATTGATAAGGCTGTTAAAGAGGCGGAGCAGTTCGCTGAGGAGGATAAGAAGAGGCGTGAGGCCGTTGACCTTAAAAACGGCGCGGAGCAGCTTGCTTATCAGACGGAACAGCTCATCTCCGAAAACGGCGATAAATTCTCCGCAGATGATAAATCCGCTCTTGAAACAAAGTGCAGCACGCTGAAAGAGGCGCTGAAAGGCGATAATTTAGACGCGATCAAATCGGCGCAGGATGATCTTCAGAATAAATTTTACGAGGTATCACAGAAACTCTACCAGGCGGCTCAGGGTGCGCAGGGCGCTCAGCCCGGCGCGGATCCCAATGCAGCGCAGCAGGGCGGTGACGACGGCTATACGGACGCCGATTTCACTGAGGTAGACGATAACTGATTCGGTTAAAGGCTTTTTCTCCAAAACAAGGTGGCGGAATATGCAGATTCCGTCACCTTGAATATGATTAGAGGGAGGAAAATATGGCGGAAAACAAACGCGATTACTATGAAGTTCTGGGCGTTTCCAAAGGCGCTTCAGAGGATGAGATAAAAAAAGCATACAGAAAAACGGCAAAAAAATACCATCCCGATCTTCATCCTGACGATAAAGAGGCGGAGGAAAAATTTAAGGAATGCAACGAGGCTTATGAGGTGCTTTCAGACCCCGAAAAGAAAGCCCGCTACGATCAGTTCGGCTTTGCCGGCGTGGATCCCAATTACGGCGCCGGTCAGGGTGCCGGCGGCTACGGCGGCGGTTTTGGGTTTGACGGCGATATAGACCTCGGCGATATATTCTCCTCTTTCTTCGGCGGCGGTTTCGGCGGCGGCTTCGGCGGTTCCAATCCGAACGCGCCCAGAAGGGGCAGGGATATTCAGATCAGTCTTACGCTCTCTTTTGAGGAGGCTGCAAAGGGCTGTAAAAAAGAGATAGAAGTTCCGCGTGTGGAGGATTGCAGCGAGTGCGGCGGAACAGGCGCGGAAAAAGGCACAAGCGCCAAGACCTGCTCAAACTGCGGCGGCAAGGGCTATATCAATGTTCAAAACAGAATGGGCTTTACCATTGTTACCCAGCAGCGCCCTTGTAATGTATGCGGCGGTCGTGGTAAAATAATAGAAAAGCCGTGCCATAAATGCGCAGGAAAAGGAAAAGTCAGGATTAAAAAGAAACTGTCCGTTGATATACCGGCGGGTATTGATGAAACAAGAGTTATCAATCTCCACGGCATGGGTGACAGCGGTATGAACGGCGGCCCGGCAGGCGATCTTAAGGTTGTTGTTAAGATCAGACCGCATAAGTTCTTCAAGCGCGAGGGATATGATATTTGGTACGATAAGCATGTTTCCATGGTTGAGGCAACTTTGGGAGCAGAACTGAAGGTGCCCACGCTTGATGGGGATGTAAAATATAATATGCCGGCAGGCACCCAGCCGGGTGATGTTTTCAAGCTGAAAGGCAAGGGCGTTCAGCGGCTCAATTCCATAGGCAGGGGCGATCAGCTCGTAAGAGTTATCGTTGATATTCCTAAGGGGCTGAATTCTCAGCAGAAAGAGCTTTTAAAGCAGTTCGATAAATCCTATATTGCGCCCAAAAATCAGGGCAAAGAGGGATTTTTTGATAAATTTAAGAAAAAATAGGCTCGTATTTTAACAGCGCGCCGGAGAGGGTTTTATGGAAAATAAAAAAATCAAGATCGCCGTTGCAGGCACAGGCTATGTGGGTCTTTCAAACGCGGTGCTGCTTGCGCAGCACAACACGGTCTTTGCCGTTGATATCGTAGAAGAAAAGGTAAAGCTTATAAACGAGAGAAAATCGCCTATAGTAGATAAGGAGCTCTCCGAATATCTTGCTGAAAAAGATCTGGATCTAACTGCTACAACAAACGGCGCCGAGGCTTATGCGCAGGCGGATCTCGTTATCATTTCCACACCAACGGACTATGATGAGCAAAAAAATTATTTTAACACTTCTTCTGTTGAGGCAGTCATAGAGCTTGTGCTCAGTGTGAATAAGGACGCGGTAATGGTTGTCAAATCAACCGTTCCCGTCGGTTACACAAAAACGCTTGCAAAGAAATACCCCGGTGCAAATATCATCTTCAGCCCCGAATTCCTGCGCGAGGGCAGGGCGCTTTATGATAATCTTTACCCAAGCCGCATCATCGTTGGCTTTGACAAGGAAAATAAAAAGCTGGAAGAGGCTGCGCACACTTTTGCTTCGCTTTTGCAGCAGGGCGCTCTGAAAGAAAATATCCCCGTGCTTTTTACTAAACCTACGGAGGCGGAGGCAGTAAAGCTTTTTGCAAACACCTATCTTGCGCTTCGCGTAAGCTATTTTAATGAGCTGGATACGTATGCGGAGATACACGGGCTGGATACAAAAGAGATCATTGAGGGCATCGGCCTTGATCCCAGAATCGGCACGCATTACAATAACCCCTCGTTCGGCTACGGCGGCTACTGCCTGCCCAAGGATACGAAGCAGCTGCTTGCAAACTACGCGGATATTCCTGAAAACCTGATCCGCGCCATCGTGGATTCAAACCAAACAAGAATTGAATTCGTCGCTTCGCGCGTGCTGAAAAAGGCAAACCACAGCGCAGAAAATATTGCCACCATAGGCGTGCATAGGTTAACGATGAAATCCAATTCGGATAACTTCCGCCAAAGCTCCATTCAGGGTGTTATCAAGCACATTAAGGGCGAGGGCGCAAACGTTATTATCTATGAACCCACGCTTGAGGACGGCAGCACGTTCTTCGGCAGCAAGGTGGTAAACGACCTTGATGAATTTAAAAAGCGCAGCGATGTCATCATCGCAAACAGAATGAGCGCTGAGCTTGAGGACGTTGCCGGTAAGGTATATACAAGAGATATTTATAACAGAGATTGATTTTACACATTACGCCCTGCGAACACGCCGCAGGGCGTTTTTCTATGAGAAAATAAAAATCTTATCATTTTGTATTGACAAATTGATTTTGCAGGCGTAATATAACAGTGTGATATAGCACTGTTATATTTTTGCGGGAGAGAATTTTATGCAGGAAAAAGAGCTTTCAACACTTCAGGTCATTCTGATAACAGGCAAAAACGAATTCCTTGAAAAGGGCTATTCGGGCGCCTCGCTGCGCAATATCGCGCGGGAAGCCGGCGTAACGACCGGCGCGTTTTACGGTTATTTTAAAAGCAAGGCGGAGCTTTTTGACGCGCTTGTTGCGGAGCCTTACAGCGAATTTCTTGCTATCTATAACGGCGCGCAAAAGGCGTTTGCCGACCAGCCTTACGAAAAACAGGCGGTGTCCGTGGGAGAAATCAGCGGCGATTGCATGGTGGAGCTGCTGGATTACGCCTATGATCATATGGACGCTTTCAAGCTGATCCTCTGCTGCTCTGAGGGCACGAAATATGAGCGCCTGATTGACGATATGGTGGATATAGAGGTAAAAGCTACGCATGATTATATCAAGGTTCTGCGCAGTATGGGCAAAAGCGTGCCGAATATAGATCCGGTTTTGGAGCATATCCTTATAACCGGCATGTTCAACGCCTTTTTTGAAATGATTATACATGAGATGCCGCGCGCGGATGCGCAGGAATATCTGAAAGAGATGCGCGCGTTCTACACAGCCGGTTGGTTTAAGATCATGGGGCTGGAAATGTAATTTTATTTTGTTAAATTCAGGGGCGGGAGCCTCTGTTTTTAAAATCAACAGTTAGGCATACCTAACCAATATTATAAGGAGGTCTTTATTTGAAAAAAGAATCTGATCTGAAGCGCCTTATGGGCTGGGCGGGAAGGCATAAATACCTTACCTATGCCTCCTGGGCGCTTTCCGCACTGAGCGCGCTGATCGCGCTTTTGCCGTTCTTTTATATCTGGCGCATCATAAACGAGGTGATACGTGCGGCGCCCGATTTCTCTTCTGCACAAAATCTGACGCAGTACGGATGGTCGGCAGTCGGCTTTGCAGTGCTCAGTGTGCTCATTTACATAGCAGGGCTTATGTGCTCGCATATCGCTGCGTTTCGCGTGGCAACAAATATTCGCATTGAGGCAATGCGCCATATTGTGGAACTGCCGCTCGGCGTTGCCGAAGGCTTCGGCAGCGGCAGGCTGCGCAAGATCGTGAATGAATCCAGCGCCGCAACGGAAACTTACCTTGCCCACCAGCTTCCCGATAAAGCGGGCGCTATAGCAACACCGCTTGGTCTGTTAGTGCTGCTGTTGGTGTTTGACTGGCGGCTTGGTCTTCTGAGCCTTGTGCCCGTTGTGCTCGGATTTATAATCATGATGTTTATGACGGGCAAGAATATGCAGCAAAAGATGAAAGAATATCAGGACGCTCTGGACGATATGTCCAACGAAGCGGTTGAATACGTGCGCGGAATACCCGTTGTTAAAACTTTCGGTCAAACGGTGTTCTCCTTTAAGAAATTTAAGGATTCCATAGAAAGATACCGTGTCTGGGTCATTGCGTATACAAAGCAGCTCAGAACACCCATGATCTTTTATACAGCGGCAATCAACGGCGTTTTCGTGTTTCTTACCGCAGGCGCGCTCGCTTTTACACGCGGCGGAGTCAACGGTGAATTTCTTGTAGATCTTATCTTCTATATCATAATCACGCCCGTGATCTCCATAACGCTGACGAAGATCATGTTTCAAAGCGAGAACGCTATGATCGTGCGTGATGCGCTTCAAAGAATAGACAGCGTGCTGGATCTGGAACCGCTGCCAAACAGCAAAGCGCCCGCTTTTGCGCGTGATTCTTCTGTTGCGCTTAAAAACGTGACATTCAGTTATGACGGAAAAACAGATGTGATAAAAGGTGTTTCCATGTTTGTGCCTGCCGGAAACACGGTCGCCCTTGTCGGGCCGTCCGGCGGCGGAAAAACAACGCTTGCAAATCTGATCGCCCGGTTTTTTGATGTGAAAAGCGGCAGCGTTCTAATAGGCGGAGCAGATGTCAGGGATATACCCAAAAACGAACTGATGAACAATATTTCTTTTGTTTTTCAAAACAGCCGCCTGATCAAAGCTTCCGTGCTTGAAAACGTGCGCCTTGCAAGGCCCACGGCAAGTGAGGAGGAAGTGGAGAATGCGCTGCACGCGGCGCAGTGTGCCGATATTATCGAAAAGCTGCCGCAGGGCATACACACCGTTATCGGCGAAAACGGCGTGTATCTTTCCGGCGGCGAGCAGCAACGCATAGCCATTGCCAGAGCGGTGCTCAAGGACGCGCCCGTCATCGTGCTTGACGAGGCCACGGCGTTTGCAGATCCTGATAACGAAACGAAGGTGCAGGCGGCGTTTTCCAATCTATCCAAAGGGAAAACGGTTATTATGATCGCGCACAGGCTTTCAACGGTTGTAAATGCAGATCGTATCTATGTGGTTCAGGACGGCAGAATCGTGCAGAGCGGAACTTTTGAGGAGCTGAAAGCGGCAAAAGGGCTGTTTGCCGATATGTGGAAAAATTACCAAACATCGGTAGAATGGAAAGTTGCGGGAGGTAATCATCATGCTTAAAAAGCTTCAAAGGCGGTTCGCCCTTTCGGAACAGGGCGCAAAGGATCTGATCAAGGGCTGTATCGCCTGTGCCTTTCAGAATATCTCTTTTATGTTTCCCGTGTGGATCCTCTATCTGCTTGTGGCGGATATGTTTTCGGGTGTATCGCCGGCAAGCAGGGCGCCCGCGTATTTGGCGGGCTGTGCAGCGTGCGTGCTTCTTATCATTATAACAACATATTTTCAGTATAACGCTACTTATTTTGCAACATATAAGGAAAGCGGTGTACGCCGGATCACGCTTGCGGAAACACTGCGTAAGATACCGCTGTCCTTCTTCGGTAAAAAAGATCTTGCGGATCTAACCAGTACCATTATGGCGGATTGCACTTTTCTTGAACAGAGCTTTTCGCATTTTGTGCCGGAGCTTTTCGGTTCGATCGCTTCAACAGTCATCGTTGGCATCGCGCTTTTGATCTATAATCCCGTTTTGGCGGCTGCGGCGCTGTGGGTGCTTCCTGTTTCTTTCCTTATCGTTGCGCTCTCTTCCAAGGTGCAGGAAAAGCTGAATCAAAAATCGATGGATGCTAAAATGGCGAGCGCGGACGGGATTCAGGAATGTATAGAAACGCTGAGCGATCTAAAATCGAACAATGCGCAGTACCGTTACCTGCGTGTGCTTGAAAAAAAGATACGAGCTGTTGAAAAAAGGCTTGTAATTACGGAGCTGGGCACGGCGGTATTCGTCGTTTCCGCAGGACTCTGCCTGAAACTCGGTATCGCCACGGTTGCACTCACCGGTTCTTCGCTGCTTGTTCAGGGAAAGCTCAGCGTGCTGGATTTCTTTATGTTTTTACTTGTCGTTTCCCGTTTGTATGATCCGCTGCAAAGCGCACTTCAAAATCTTGCAGCCATAATATCCACAAATACAAATGTTTCAAGAATGAATGAGATACTGGATCACCCGTTGCAAACAGGCTCCAAAGCGCTTACCAACAACGGATGCGATATTGCCTTTGAAAATGTCAGATTCGCCTATAATACAGGTGAGGCTGTGCTTAAAGATGTGTCTTTTACCGCAAAGCAGGGGCAGGTAACAGCGCTTGTAGGCCCGTCCGGCGGAGGCAAAACTACCGTTTCGCGCCTTGCGGCACGCTTTTGGGATATAAACAGCGGCAGGATCACCGTGGGTTCCATGGATATTTCAAAAATAGATCCGGAAACGCTTATGTCGCTGTATTCGATCGTATTTCAGGATGTTACGCTGTTCAACAATACCATAATGGAAAACATACGTCTTGGCAGAAAAGATGCAACGGACGAGGAGGTGCTTGCCGCAGCCAAGCTTGCAAATGTTGATGAATTTGCTCTGCGCCTGCCTGATAAATGGAACAGTATGATCGGTGAAAACGGTTGTGCGCTCTCGGGCGGTGAACGCCAGCGCATCTCCATTGCAAGGGCATTTTTGAAGGATGCGCCGATCATACTTATGGACGAAGCGACCGCTTCCCTCGATGTGGAAAACGAAACGCTGATCCAGACCGCATTATCACGCTTGATAAAAGATAAAACCGTGCTGATCATCGCGCACAGAATGCGAACTGTTGCGGGTGCTGATAAGATCGTTGTTTTAAAGGACGGCGTTGTTGCAGAGCAGGGAGCGCCGCAGGAGCTTATGAAAGCAAACGGCATTTTCAGCCATATGGTAAAGCTCCAGAGGCAGGGCGCGGATTGGTCTATCGGGGAGCTTTCTTAATCTGCCTGCGCGTGTTACGTTCCGCGGTGTTTGAGCGGCGGTTCCCGGTGTGCCCGGCGGGGTGATCGTACCCTGCCTCGCACACGGTGCCAATTTTTTAAAAGTTTTTATTTTTGTATTGACAAAGAGCGGTGAATATGGTATTGTTTAGGTAGTTAGTTAAGGCTAACTAATTTTTTAAAGCTACAAGTTAGCCTGAACTAACCTGTCGTTGTCCGCACAGCGGCAAACACGCAGGGCGCCGGAAATTGCTCCTTCAGAACTTCTTTGTACCCGAAATGCAAAATTACACTCTCCCTCAATTTTTGCCTTTTGAAAATGACCGGCGCCCTTTATAAAAATTTTGCCCTTACGGTGACATTATGATAGAAAAATACCTTATAGAGCATTGCTCGCCGACGCTTGCGTCGCTCAAAACGGCAAATCTGTTTTCCGTATCTCTTAAACAGGAATGCAATGCGGATGATCAGATAAACGAATGGAGCAGGCTGCTTGCGCCGAAAGGAATAGAACTTTTTGTGATCAAGCGCAGCGAATCAGCGGCGCTTGTATATGTTTTCAGGCGCGATATGCTTAAAAGCGACCTTGAAAAGCCGGGCGTTTGTGAATTCCTTTGTGAATACGGATATAGCGGCACGGATACCTGTTCAGCTCTTGAAAGGCTTTCATACAGGCTTGCTTGCTGCGCGGATTTTCCGCACGAGATCGGTATATTTTTGGGTTATCCGCTTGAAGATGTCAAGGGCTTTATCAAATTCGGCGGCAGAAACTGCAAATGTTCCGGCTGCTGGCAGGCATACGGCAATGTGGATGAAGCGCGCAGAACCTTTCGGCGCTTCAAAAAATGCCGCGCCGTATATAAAAAACAGTGGCTCGGCGGCAGATCTGTTTTGCAGCTGACTGTTGCCGCCTAAACGATCCTGTGAAAAGCGTACAAATCACACGATCATAAAATTATTGAATGAAAGAGGTAAATCATATGAGTAAAGTTGCTGTCGTTTACTGGAGCGCTACGGGGAATACGGAACTTATGGCGCAGAGCGTTTTGAACGGCGCGGCGGCTGCCGGCGCCGAGGCGGATATTTTTACTGCCGGCGAATTTTCTTCGGAAAAAGCAAAAGCGTATGATTCAGTAGCGCTCGGCTGCCCTGCAATGGGCGCGGAAGAGCTGGAGGATTCGGAATTTCTGCCGATGTTTGAGGAGTGTGCCGGCTCTCTTTCCGGAAAAAGGGTGGCGCTTTTCGGTTCATACGGCTGGGGAGACGGCGAATGGATGCGCAGCTGGGAGGAAAGCTGCGCGCAGTACGGAATCTCGCTTACAGCGGACAGCGTTATATGCTGCGGTGCTCCCGACGAAGCAGGCGAAGCCGAATGTGAAGCGCTGGGCAGAGCGCTTGCCTGAGCCGTTTTAAGAAAGAGAGAGACCACACTAAAAATAGACGGCATGATGTGCGGAATGTGTGAAACGCATATAAATGACTGTATAAGAAATCATTTCAAGGTCAAAAAAGTTTCGTCCTCCCACATAAAAAAAGCAGTGCGTTATCCTATCGGAGGCAGATAGATAGAAAAAGATCCGGCGCGGATTACAGTCCGTGCCGGATCTTTTATGCTTATAATGCCGTCAGATCGTAACGATGCCGAGCGTGTTTAAAACGGAACTTATAAGGATAGCGAAAATACACACGGGTGCGATCCATTTGACCATGATATTGTAAAATTTCTTTTCTTTGAACCTGCCGTTCAGTTCAACCTCGTCGGTAATCGCTTTCGGCTTGATTATGAAGCCTACAAGCACGCAGGTAAGCATGCCCACAAGCGGCATCATAACGCTGTTTGATATGAAGTCCAGAAAATCAAGAATGCTCAGATCCATAATCGTAAAGTTTTTCCATATGCTGAAACCGAATGCGCAGAAAGTGCCTATCAAAAGCGCGTATGCGTAAACGATGAGAGAGGCGTTTTTGCGGTCGATCTTATATTTATCCGCCATACCGGCAACGATCGCTTCCATAACCGAAACGGAGCTTGTAAGCGCGGCGAAGAGCACAAGCACAAAGAATGCCGCACCCACGGCGGAGCCGAACGGCATGCCGGCAAATACTTTCGGTAGTGTGTCAAACATCAGACCCGGGCCCTGACCGAGAGCCGTTTCGTCACCGCCCGAATAAACGAAAACGGACGGAACGATCATAAGCCCTGCAAGCAGTGCAACAACGGTGTCAAACGCCTCTATCTGCCTTGTGGAGGTAACGATATTGCTGTCTTTCTTCAGATAAGAGCCGTATGTTACCATGATCCCCATTGCCAGCGACATGGAAAAGAACAGCTGCCCCAGTGCCGCAACGAAGGTCATGATACTGAGCTTGCTGAAATCCGGCTTCAGGTAATAGATAACGCCCTCCAGCGCGCCGGGCTGGCAGATCACGAAGATCGTGAGCGCCACGGTGATGACCAAAAGCGCCGGCATAAGGTATCTGCTCATTTTTTCAATGCCCTTGTCCACGCCTAAAAAAACGATGACCGCAGTTGCCGTTGTGTAGATGAAAAACCAGATGAGCGGCTCAAACGGGCGCTCGGTAAATGATGTAAAATAACCGTTTGCAGCCGCCTCCTGCACGCCGCCCGTGATCATAACGGCGGCGTATTTTATTACCCAGCCGCCGATCACGCAGTAGTACGGTAAAATGATTACGGGAACGAGCGTGGAAAGCACGCCCAGCCATTTCCATTTTTTATTCAGTATGCCGTAAGCCTCCATAGGGCTTCTGTGCGTTTTTCTGCCGATTGCGATCTCGGTTATCATAAGCGTAAAGCCGAAAGTTACAGCCAATAGGATATAGATAAGAAGAAAAATTCCGCCGCCGTATTTTGCGGCCAAATAGGGAAAACGCCAAAGATTACCAAGCCCTACCGCAGAGCCTGCGGCGGCAAGAACAAATCCTATCCTGCCGGAAAAGGTGCTTCGCTTTGCCTCTTTCATTTTTTCACAGCCTTTCTTTTGTCGTTTTTATGTCCAGACCTGTGCGGATCCTAACATTATAGCAATTATAACTAACAATGGCAACAGTTTTGTTAAAAAACGTTGAATTGAATAAATTTGATGTGATATGCCGTTGCTTGATAAATTGACATAACGGCGGCGATTTGATAAAATAGAAACTGAATAAGCAATGGGGAGGCGCAAACAGCTTGCAGGACGGGAAAGCCGGGCACAGAAGCCGTATAAAAGCAAAATATCTTGAAAACAGCGCAAACCTTGTTTATGATTACGAGGTGCTTGAGCTGCTTTTAACATACGCTATTCCCCGGCGCGATGTCAAGCCGGTCGCAAAAGCGCTGCTGGAGCGTTTCGGTTCGCTGGAAAAGGTGCTTTCGGCAAGCAGCAGGCAGCTTTGCACCGTGAGCGGAATAGGCCCGAACGCGGCGATGCTCATCACGCTTGTAAAAGATATCCAGCTCAGAAGCGAAAAAAGTAAAAACAGCAACGTCCGCAGTCTTGAAGACCCGTCTGCTTCAACCGCCTATTTCAAAAATATGCTCTCTTGCGAGGCGAAGGAGGTGCTTGTGCTCGTCTGTCTTGATAATGCAAACAGAATCATTGCAAGCCACGTTATCGCAAGGGGAGATGTAAATCATATAGACATAAACCCAAGAGATATTATGGAAACGGTGCTGCTGGATAACGCAAGCAGGGTGATCCTTGCCCACAATCATCCTGCCGGCTCACCGGAACCATCCGCCGGAGATATTGATTTTACACTGAATCTCAGGAATATTCTTTCTTCTGTAAACGTAAAGCTTTCAGACCATATCATCGTCGGCAGCGAGGAGACAATCTCCATGCGTTCCCAGCCAAGGTTTTCGCGCTATTTTGCAAAAGAAACGAGCGCCGGTTATAAAGGATGATCCTATGAACTCCGATTTTAAAATAAGATACAATAAAATAAGCGCAGAGCTTCAGGAACGTATAAGGCGCGACAGGGAAGCGGGATACGTCAATCCTTACCGCTGTGACGATTCGGCGGTGATCCGGCGCGATCCTGCAAGGGATAAGGCGAATCTTTGGCGCCCTGCATACGTTCGGGATACGGAAAAGATTATCCATCTGCCGTATTATAACAGGTATGCGGATAAAACACAGGTCTTTTCTTTCTATAATAACGATGATATTACCCGCCGTGCGCTGCATGTTCAGCTCGTTTCAAGGATCGCCAGAAATATAGGCGCCGTGTTGGGCCTCAATCTGGATCTTATAGAGGCTGTTGCCTTAGGCCATGATATCGGGCATACTCCGTTCGGCCATGCCGGCGAACGCTTTTTGAGCCGCTTGCTCCAAAAAGAAACGGGCAGATATTTTAATCACAATGTGCACAGCGTTCGCGTGCTGGATACTCTTTTCTGCCGCAATATAAGCTTGCAGACGCTGGACGGCATCCTGTGCCACAACGGTGAATTTGAGCAGCAGGAATACAGACCGCAGTACGAAAAAAGCTTTGCGGATTTTGATAACAGTGTGGAGGCATGCTATACGGGCGGCAAAAGCGCGATCGAAAGCCTTGTGCCCAAAACGCTCGAGGGCTGCGTGGTGCGCATCTGTGATATGATCGCGTATCTCGGAAAAGACAGGCAAGACGCTTATATCGCAAAGATCATTCCGCCCGATTACAGATTTTCAACGGAGCTTATCGGTGATCAGAACGCCAAGATCATCAATAATCTTTCCGTTGATATTATTGAGAACAGTTACGGCAAGGATCATATCCTTTTGAGCAAAGAGGCGTATGAAAGCCTTAAACTCATGAAAGAGGAAAACAACGCCGTGATCTACCGCAATAAGGGCATCAACGATCAGTATAACGAGATTATTATGCCTATGTTTGAGGAGCTTTATTATCAGCTGCTTTCAGATGTTTCAAAAAAAGACAAAAGCTCCCTTATTTACCGTCACCATATCCGCTTTATAAACGAAACAAGAAAATATTATAACAGCGAGGATTATTTTAACGAGGAGCCGAATCAGATCGTTGCGGATTATATTGCAAGCATGACGGACGATTATTTTATAGCCCTGCACAAAAAGCTGTTTCCGAACAGTAAATATAAAATAACCTACAAACCGTATTTCAGTGATGAAAACAAATAATTTGTTCGGCACTGCCGGGAAAGGAACAGTTATGAAGAAAAAATTTTTAAAAGCCGCAAAGGCGGCATTGGCTTGTTTTACCGTGCTTTCCGTTTCGGTATGTGCCGTTGCGTGCTCCTCTGTGCTTGATGAAGAAGTTGACCCGGTAGCGCAGGAGGATTTCCGCGTTACCGCCTATATGGTGGGAGACCGTTTCCTGAATGCGGACGAGATCGATTATTCGCATTTTGACCAAGTCACGGATTTTATCTTTATGAGCATGGCGGATTTCGGTACGGACGGCATGATCACGCTGAATGCGGATTTTGATACGGCTTACAACAATATCAAACCGTATCTGCCTGAGGACGCTGCGTTTTATGTAAATCTTCTGGGTCCCAAGAGCACGCTTGAAACGGATGACTGGAACGAGCAGATGGCGGATCAGGGCGCGCTGCACAATCAGGCGTTTGCAAGCGGCAATCTGGAGGGGCAGATCAAAGAACTGCTGGAAGAATATGATTTTGACGGCGTTTATTTTGATTACGAATACCCCGTGGATCAGGTGAATTGGGACGGGTTTAACGAATTTATCGTATCGCTTGACGAATATCTGGGCGATGACTATAAGATAGGCATGGCGCTTTCGGACTGGGATCTTAAGCAGACCCCTGAGGCTGTGGCGGCAACGGATTTTGTGGAGGTTATGAGCTATGATAACTGGGATGATGACGGCAATCATGCTCCGTATGAAAACGCAGAAAAAAGCCTGGAGGCTGTTTTGGACGCAGGTTACGAGCGTTCCAAGATAGGGCTTGGGCTGCCGTTTTACGCACGCCCCACAACGCAGGAGGAGTATTGGTACGATTATAAGACCTATTGCGATCTGCTTGATGAAAACGGGCTTTTTGAAGACGCAGAGACCGGGCTTACCTTTTCCTTTAACACCTACGATGTGATCAAGCAGAAAACAGAGCTTGCCGTGAACTGCGGTTTGGGCGGCGTTATGATCTGGCACTATTCGTGCGATGCGCCTGCCGATCATCCCGAATCTCTTTTTAACGCCATAGAGGACGGCATCCAAACTGCCTATGCGCAGCTGCAGGCTGAATAGAATATACTTTTGAGAGCTGTGTTTATACACGGCTCTTTCTCTTTGCCGCTTTTCTTTTTGATCCGGCAGCTTATTATGTTAAATAACCTTTAATCTTGTTTTTATTTCATTGAATAATCCGCTTTGTAATGCTATAATAAAATCAATAATAAAGAATAATCAACGGAGGCTTGTGTGAGATCGGATAATAAAAGACCGCCCGCGGAGAATGATAATATCGTTATCGGCAGAAACGCCGTGCTGGAGCTTCTTAAAAGCGGCAGAGAGATAGAGAATATCTATGTTTCTTCCGGAGAAAAAGAGGGCAGCATAACAAGGATAATCGCGCAGGCAAAAAGCCGCGGCGTCGTTATAAAAGAGGTAAACAGAAAAAAGCTTGATTTCATGTGCGCAGGCGCAAATCATCAGGGCGTTGCGGCGTCCGTTCCGGCACATGAATATGCAACTGTGGAGGAGATACTGGATTACGCCGCCGAAAAAGGCGAAAGCCCTTTTGTCATCATTTGTGATGAGATAGAGGACAGCCGTAATTTGGGCGCAATCATCCGCTCTGCGGAAGCATGCGGCGTACACGGCATTATCATTCCCAAACGCAGAAGTGCCGGGCTGAATTTTGCCGTTGCCAAAACTTCCTGCGGCGCGCTTGAATACGTGAAGGTCGCCCGGGTATCAAATCTTGCCTGCGTTATAGACAGCCTGAAAAAGCAAAATATCTGGGTTTACGCTGCGGATATGGACGGGCAGGAATGGTGCAAAACGGATTTCTCCGGCGGCGTTGCGCTCGTTGTGGGCAACGAGGGGCGCGGAGTCAGCCGCCTTATAAAAGAAAAGTGCGATGTTACGGTTTCTCTGCCGATGCGCGGGCATGTAAACAGCCTAAATGCGTCCGTTGCGGTATCCGTGATCATGTATGAAGTTGTAAAACAAAGACTCGGTATTTGAACCGGGAGCGAAGTGATGAAATGAGTCAGAATAACAATAATATGTCAATAGAGGATATCCTGCGCGAGGCGCAGGAGGTGCTCAGCAGCATCGGTTCGGAAAGGGAAGAGCCGGCTGAAGAGGACGTCAAAACCTATGTGCCGCAAAAGAAAAAAACCGCACAGGAAACACGGGAAAGCGCTTCGGCAGATGCTCAGGAGCAGGAAGAAGAGGTAAAAGAATTTACAGGCAGATCTGCTGAAAACGAGAAACAAGCTGCCCCGGCTCAGGATAAGACCAGAACGATCCCGGCGATCGGCAGTGAACCGGCAAGTGATAAGACCATTCGCGTGCCGCGGCAAAACACAGGCAGGCAAACTTTTTTCAAAAAGAATTCCGCCGATGAGGAGTATGGCTCCACACCGCCGCAGATCATCGAAAAAGCGGCAACGATCAAAAGCAAATCACGGTTTGATACGACCTCCGATCTTCAGGAGATCCCTACGATCCTTGCTGTGGAGGAGCTTGATAAGACGCGGCGTGTACTGTCTGCGGACCGGCAGGCCGTAACGCAGGAAAACACGGAGGAATATGATCATTCGGATCAGATCAAGCTCAGCGGGTTTGATGATGAGATGGACGAAGTGCCTGATATAGATGAAGAGCTTGCCGAAGAGCAGCTTCGTCGCCGCAGAGAGGAAAAGGTAAACAAATTCCGCGTTTTTGTGCCGGAGGAGCTTTCTGGAGACGATAAAAGCGAGGCGCAAAAGATAACGCACGGCGATTACAGAGACAGAAGCGAGCGCACAAATACGCTGGAACGCCTTTTTAAAAAGAAAACGGCCGTGCAGCTCCAGCTGTCTTTCACATTTGTTTTCAGCGCGCTTTTGCTTGCCGGCGCGCTTTTGCACGGCACGGGCTATATGCCGGCGTTCTTAAATCATGATTTTGCATACTGCATTGCCGTTACGGCGGTTTATTCGGCGGCGCTTATCACCAACATAAATATGCTTGCGCACGGCTTTCATTTGAAAAAGGGCATCAACTTTGATTTTCCCGTCACCGTTTCGTGCCTTGTTGTGCTGGCGCACTGCATAGCAGCGGCGGCAGGTGTTGATCTGTTGTCTGACGGCGGCTCGCTTTTTCCCTGCGCAGCGGTTTTCGGATTGTTTATGTGCGCTTACGGCAGGCTGAAAAAGCTTGTTCGTATCATTCGCAATTTTGAGTATCTGACCGCCGGCGGAGAAAAATATACGGTTGAGGATATCGTTAACGAGGTAGACGCCCGCATCATCTCCAAAAATATGCTGGACGGCACGCCGTATTTAAAATACAGTGTAAAAACGGATTTTCCTACAAGCTTTTTTGAGATATCGTTTGCAAATGAACCGGCGGATAAGATAGCAAAGATACTTTTTCCTGTTATATTCGGTTTCAACGCAGCGCTTTTCGTCATTTACGGTATCGTGTATTCCGATTGGCTCATTGCGTTTACGATCGTTACGGCAGGGCTTGTAATATCATGCCCGTGCGTTACGCTTGCGGCGGTAAATTCCGCGCTTTGCGATGCGTCTAAAAATCTTGAAAAGCGCGGCGCTATGATCTGCGGCTACGAGGGCGCGCATTATATCCACAATTCAAATGCAATCGTGATGGAGGCGTCAGAGCTTTTCGGCGCGCATTCGTGCGCGTTCCACGGCTATAAAACCTTCAACGGCGCAAAGATAGACGATGCGCTGCTTCAGACCGCCGCAGTCATTATCCAAACGAACAGCCCGCTTGCAGGTGTGTTTGATTCCGTTATCGTAGGGCAGAATTCCATACTTCCCACGGCAGAGGGGATCACTTATGAGGATAAAATGGGTACCTCCGCCTGGATATATCAGAGGAAAGTGCTTGTGGGCAACCGCGATCTGCTGATCCGCCACGGTGTTTCGGTACCCAAGATAGAGTATGAAAAAAAGTATACGCGCAAGGGCAGAAAGGCGCTCTATCTTGCGGTGGCGGGCAAGATCGCCGCTATGTTCATCGTCAGCTACACGGCGGATCCCGCGCTCAAAAAAAGTCTTAAACGCCTTGAAAAAAGCGGTATGACGGTCATATTGAGAAGCTGTGATCCCTATATCAACGAAGAGAGCATAACAAAGATATTCGACCTTCCGGAGGGCTTTATAAGAGTCATGACTGCCTCAAACGGCAGAAGCTTTGAAAAATACAGCGGTGCGGTCGCCGAAAAAAGCCCCGCCTATGCGATCCATAACGGCACAACAAATGCGTTTATCTCCACTGTTCTCGGTGCGGACAAGCTTGTTATGACGGAAAAGATCATATCCGCGCTCGTGTCTTTCGGCTCCGCCATAGGCTTCGGCGTTGCCGTGCTGCTTGCCTTTGCAAACGGCCTCAGCCAGCTCAATGATGTAAATATAGTAATATTCCAACTGTTTTGGGCAGTATTTGTACTTTTGATTACTAAATTTCGGAAAAACGGTATATAATATCCTTAGGCAAAATCAGTATGAATCTGGTTTTGAAACGGCAGGCGGCGCATTCGCCTGTAATAAGGACGCACAGGGCATGATGCCCTTGTATATAAGCAAGGAAAAAAGATTTTGATTTTCTTGCTTTAAGCAAATCCGCAGCTTAAACTGCGGCAGAAAGAAAGGAAAGAATTTTATGAAAAAACTTGACGGAACAAAGACGCAGGCAAATCTGATGGCGGCGTTTGCCGGCGAGAGCCAGGCGCACACCAAGTACCAGTATTACGCCTCAAAGGCAAAGAAGGACGGTTTTGTTCAGATCGCAAATCTGTTTACAGAGACCTCCAACAATGAAAAAGAGCATGCCAAGATCTGGTTCAAGCTCCTTCACGACGGCGGCATACCGGATACCGCCGCAAACCTAAAGGACGCCGCTGCGGGCGAAAATTATGAATGGACCGATATGTATGCCACCTTTGCAAAAGAGGCTAAGGAAGAGGGCTTTGATGAGATCGCCTTCCTTTTTGAAAAGGTAGGGGAGATTGAGAAAGAGCACGAGCAAAGGTATCTTAAATTGCTTGAAAACGTTGAGGGCGGTCTTGTGTTCAGCCGCGACGAGGATAAGATCTGGAAGTGCAGCAACTGCGGGCACATCGTTATCGGCAAGGAAGCGCCGGAAATCTGCCCCGTTTGCTCTCACCCCAAGGCTTATTTTGAGATCAAGGCAGAAAACTATTAATGAATAAACGCCCGGCGGGTCACGCCGGGTATTTTTAAGTATAAGAGATCATGTAAGACGGCAAACCGTTTAAAGATCTTAAGGCAGGAGGGAAGCGCGTGTTTTACCAATTTCAGGATGAAGTTACAACCGTTGATATAGAGGATATAGACAGCCATTATGTTACTGCGGGTTATGTGACCGCAGCGGAATTTGAAAAGATCTATGACAGATTCGGCTTTGCTGCTTCAACGGCGCAAAGCATTTCTTCCGATAATCTTTATTTGCACTCCCGCTTCGGCGTGGAGATCTATGATGATTACTGTTTTACAAAGATGAATATATTAGACGCGCTTGATTTAAAAGGAGAGCGCGATATCGTTGCCGTTTATATCAAGAAAAACCTGCTTATCGTTGTGGACGTGCGCGACAGGGATTGTTCCACCAGAGATAAATTCCTTGCCTGCCTCAATAAATATTCGCCGATCAACATAACGCTTGAAAAGCTGATCTATGCTTTTTTGGACAGCCTTACCGCCGGGGACAGTAAAGTCATAGAGGATAAGGGCTATGAGATCACAAAGCTGGAAGAGCTTGTGCTGCACGGCAAGGCGGAAAATAATTTTAATCTGGAGCTGCTTCAGATGAAAAAGGAATTGCTTTCCATGCGCAATTATTACGAGCAGCTTATTGATGTGGGCGAGGCGCTTGAAGATAACGAAAACGAGATCTTTGATGAAAATTATCTTCGTTATATATCAAATTTTACAAAAAAAACAGAGCGCCTGCTTGATGATGTGGAGCTTCTGCGCGGCAGCGTGGTACATCTTCAGGACGCATATCAGTCGTTTATAGACCTGAAAGCAAACCATACCATGCAGATCTTCACGGTGGTGACCACCATATTTTTTCCGCTCACCCTGATCGTAGGCTGGTACGGTATGAATTTTACCTCCATGCCGGAGCTTCACTGGAAATACGGGTATCTGTTCGTAATAGCGTTGTCCGTCACCGTGGTCTCCGTTCTGGCAATCATCGGCAAAAAGAAAAAATGGATTTAAGCTGCCGGGAGTCGAACCCGATATGCTGAAAATGTGCCGGTGCGGCGCCTTTTCCCTTTTTCGCCGTTGATGGGCGACAGCACATCTGCCGTCTCAAAAGCAAAAATCCATCCACACCGCCATCATTTTCAGTGCTGCGCAGTTTTGCGCGAGCTGATTTTTGGGCGGATAAAGTAAAAAAAGGTATACTCCGTATACCGAGATTTTAACACAGAATACACGGAATCAGCCGCTTAAAACCATATTGCGCCCGATTCCCGTCAGCTTGATATTATGAATATTATTGAAACACTTGCAAAAGAATTTAACGTTAATGAACATCGTATAGAAAATACCGTTGCGCTGCTTGATGAGGGCAATACGATCCCGTTTATCGCGCGGTACAGAAAGGAAGCCACCGGCTCGCTTGACGATCAGCTGCTTCGCGGTATTGCGGACAGGCTGGATTATCTGCGCTCTCTTGCAGAGCAAAAAGAAAAAGTAACAGCTTCCATAACCGAGCAGGGCGCCATGACGGATGAGCTTGCCGCCGCAATAGAATCCGCTGCAACGCTTACGGAGCTTGAGGATATCTACCGCCCGTACAGACCCAAAAGAAAAACGAGGGCGTCCGTTGCAAAGGCACGCGGGTTAGAACCGCTTGCAAAAGCGATCCTTGAACAGAAGGACAATTTTGACCCGCTTTCGGCAGCACGGGAATTTATAAATGAAGAGGTGCTTACGGCGCAGGACGCTTTAGACGGCGCAAAGGATATTATTGCGGAGATCATTTCGGACGACGCCAATGTCCGCCGCCAGCTGAGATATATGCTGCGCACGCACGGCACGGTAACGGCAAAGGCGGCAGGCGATGATCCGGGCGTGTATGAAAATTACGCGGATTATGCGGAGACGGTATCCAAGATCGCAAACCACAGGATCCTTGCCATAAACCGCGCGGAAAAGGAAAATGTACTTAAAGTAGGCATAGAGCTTGATAAGGCGATCGGCATGAGCGTACTCACGGGGCTTTACGTAAACGGCACAAATGCGTCCTCGCAGCTTGTCCGCGAGGCGGCGGAGGATTCCTACTCCCGCCTTGTTTACCCTGCTGTTGAAAGAGAGATCAGAAACGATCTTACACAGCGGGCAAACGGGGATTCCATAAAGGTCTTTGCTAAGAACACGGCGCAGCTCCTGATGCAGCCGCCGGTGCGCGGCAGGGTCACGATCGGTCTTGACCCCGGCTACAGAACCGGCTGCAAGGTCGCCGTTGTGGACGAGACCGGCAAAGCGCTCGACACCGCCGTTATCTACTGCGCGCCGCCGCACAGCAAAATAGACGAGGCAAAAAAGATCATAAAGGATCTTGTAAAAAAATACGGCGTTCAGATGTTTGCCATCGGCAACGGTACGGCAACCCATGAAACGGAAACGTTTGCCGCAGAGGTCATCAGAGAGCTGGATTGCGGTATTACTTATATGGTGGTCAACGAGGCGGGCGCGTCCGTTTATTCCGCCTCAAAGCTTGCCGCAGCGGAATTCCCGCAGTATGACGTTTCCCTGCGTTCCGCCGTTTCCCTTGCAAGACGGCTTCAGGATCCGCTGGCGGAGCTTGTTAAAATAGATCCAAAATCAATAGGTGTGGGGCAGTATCAGCATGATATGCCGCAAAAGGAACTCAGCCACGCGCTGGACGCCGTTGTGGAGGACTGCGTAAATTCCGTGGGCGTTGATCTGAATACCGCTTCTCCGGCGCTTTTGCAGCGCGTATCCGGGATAACCGCATCCGTGGCGGAAAACATTGTAAAATACAGGGAGGAGAACGGCGCGTTCACCTCAAGAAAACAGCTTATGAAGGTGCCCAAGCTCGGCCCAAAGGCATTTGAGCAGTGCGCCGGCTTTTTAAGGATACCCGGGGCGGAGAATGTGCTGGATAACACTGCCGTGCATCCAGAATCCTATGAAACGGCGGAAAAGCTGCTTGCCCTGTGCGGCGTTTCCAATCAGGATGTTGCGGCGGGCAATATCACCGCCGTCACAAAGACGGTTGAACAGCAGGGGATCACCGCGCTTGCAAAGGAGCTGGATACGGGTGTTCCCACGCTTGCGGATATCGTTTCAGAGATCGGCAAGCCCGGCCGCGACCCGCGCGATGAGCTGCCGCCTCCCATGCTCAGAACGGACGTTATGGGTATTGAGGACTTAAAGCCCGGCATGGAGCTGAAAGGCACGGTGCGCAATGTAATTGATTTCGGCGCGTTTGTAGACGTCGGCGTGCACCAGGACGGGCTCGTGCATATCTCCCAGATCTCAAACCGCTTTATCAGGCACCCGTCAGAGGTTCTGAAGGTGGGGCAGATCGTAACCGTTTGGGTGCTCTCCGTTGATCCTGCCAAAAACCGTATCTCCCTCACGATGAAAAAGCCGGAATAAACTTGCAGAGAAAAAGGAGCCGTGATTTTCACAGCTCCTTGCTTTTTTATTCGTTTATTTCAGCAGTGACTTATACATTTTAATGTATTCGTTTGCAGATTTGCCCCAGCTCATATCGCAGTTCAGCGCGCGCTCCACAAGCGTGGGCCAGTATTCCTTGTTGTTATAGGCGTCAACAGCTCTGTAGATCGCCCCAAGCATATCGTAAGCGTCATACGTTTTGAATGTAAAGCCGTTGCCTTCGCCGTCGCCGCAGTCCGTAACGGAATCACGCAGGCCGCCGGTCTCACGCACAATGGGCAGCGTGCCGTAGCGAAGGGCTACCATCTGTGAAAGCCCGCACGGCTCGCTCTTGCTGGGCATCAGGAACATGTCCGCGCCGGCGTAGATCTTTCTTGCAAGATCGGGCACAAAGCCGAGCCTTAAGCCCACTTTATCCGGGTATTTGTCGTGCAGCTCGCGGAAAAAGCTTTCGTACTGCCATTCGCCGGAACCGAGCACAACATATTGAATATCCCTTTCCCAAAGGCTTTTTTCCAGCACCTCACGCATCAGGTCTACGCCCTTGTGGCCTACAAGTCTTGTAACGATGCCAACAAGCGGCGGTTCAGGCCTTACGGCAAGACCCATCATCTTTTGCAGTTCTTCCTTGTTTTTAGTTTTGTCGGAAACATCACTTGCGCTGTAATTTGCCCAAATTGCAGTATCCGTTTCCGGGTTATAGCTGTCTGTGTCAATACCGTTTAAGATGCCGCACAGTTTCCATGAGCGCTGGTTTAAGATGGGGTCAAGTCCGTAGGAATACCACGGGTCAAGTATCTCCTTGGCATAGGACGGCGAAACCGTTGTAACTTTATTTGCGCATTCGATACCTGCTTTCATAAAGTTTACAAGTCCGTCGTACTGGATCAGGTCATAGTGTTCTGGGCCGATTCCGAGCACGTCTTCCAGCAGCTCGTTGCCGTATTTGCCCTGGTATTGGATATTATGAATGGTGAAAACGGTCTTGATATTTTCATATCCCATTCTGGTCGCATAGTAGCAGCTGTAATAGAGCGGCGTCAGCGCCGTCTGCCAGTCGTTGCAGTGGATAATATCCGGCTTCCAGTCTATTGCGGGGATGATCTCAAGGATCGCCCTGGAGAAAAACGCAAATCTTTCCGCGTCATCATAATGCCCGTAGATTCCGTCGCGCTTAAAGTAATACTGGTTGTCAAGAAAATAGAATATAACTCCGTTCAGCTTTGTTTCAAAAATACCGCAATACTGCCTTCTCCAGCTTACGGGCACGGAAATGGAAGTGATAAATTTCATTTTATCCTTGTATTCCTGCTTGATGGAATCATAAAGCGGCATAACAACGCGGCAGCCGATCAGCCTTTTTCGGAGCGCGATCGGCAGCGAGCCGGCAACGTCGCCGAGCCCGCCGGATGCCATAAACGGATTCGCCTCTGACGCGGCGTATAAAACTTTCATAATCTTACCTCCCTAAAATCAGATCCTTGTGCCCTTGGAAAGGGTAACAGGGAAGGTGGGAGCGCCCGAAAGCTCCACTCCGTTTTTGATATTTACTTTCTTATCTGCAATCACGCAGCTGAGCTTTGCATTTTCACCGATAACCGTATCCTGCATAAGGATAGAATTTTTAACAACGGCGCCTTTTCCTACCTTTACGCCCTTGAAGATGATTGAATTTTCAACTGTGCCGTCAATGATACAGCCGTCGGCAACAAGGGAATTCGTCAGATGGGATTCCGCGCCGTAAAGAGAGGGCATATCGTCCCTTTCTTTTGTATAGATCGGGAAATCCTTATTGAAGAGCCTGCTTCTGCAGTCTTTCTCAAGCAGATTCATGGAAACATCGTAATAAGCCTGTACGCTGGAAATGGTGCCCACAAAGCTTTCCGTAGCGTCATAAGCGTAGATCTTCAGGCTCTTGGCGTTTGCCATAAGCACATTTCTTTGGAAAGAGATCTCATTCTTTGAATGTGCCGTGGTGATGAGCGATTCAAGCAGGTATTTTTTCATGATAACGATATTTACGCTGTGGAAGATCTCTTTTTCATCGTGCCTGTCAAGGCTCATCTCGGTGATCCTGCCGTCTGCTTCCACCTTGTCAAAGCAAAGTATGGAGCCTATCTTATCCGGCATAGGCGCCTTCACGCCTACAACGGTTATATCCGCGCCGCTCTCCTCATGCCTGTCAAAAAGCGCTTCGTAATCAAGCGAAAGCACATTGTTGCAGTCGCACATAACAACATACGCCTGATTGCTCTGTTCAAGAAAGCCCATGTTGCCGTAGATGGCGTCTATCCTGTTGCCCCACATCGTGGCGCTGCCAACATTGAACGGCGGCAGAATAAACAAACCGTCATTTTTTCTGCTCAGATCCCACGGCTTACCCGTACCTACGTGATCCATAAGGGACTGGAAATTGGCGTTTGTGATCACGCCCACCTTTGTTATGCCGCTTTCAACCATATTGGAAAGCGGAAAATCTATCAGCCTGTAGCGTGAGCAAAACGGTACGGAGCCCATGGTCCTCATCGCCGTAAGGCTGTCTAAGGTGCCCTCGTGAATGTTTGCAAATATCATTCCCAAAACTTTTTTTCCGTTCATGCTCAAACCTCCTTGCCCGCTTCAATCATTGCGCCGGGTTCTATTTTTGTGCCGCTTTTCACGGCAGCGCCCGCGCCGATAACGGCAACTCCCCAATCCTCGGGATTATCAAGAAGCTCCGGTATCTCGCCTACCTGCGCGCCCTCTTCCACAACTGCGTCTTCGGCAACGATCGAATAATAGACCTTTGCGCCTTTTTTGATGATTGCGCCCGGCATGATCACGCTGTATCTGATATCCGCGTCCTCTTCGATCTTCACATTGCTGGAGATCACGCTGTAATCCACATTGCCCTCGATCTCACAGCCCTCCGAAACGGAAGAAAGCTCCACCTTTGCCCTTTTGCCGATATAATGCGGCGGGCTTACCGGGTTGCGGCTGTAGATCCTCCAGCTCGTGTCGCTCAGATCAAGCTCAACATTCGGGTTTATGATGTCAAGATTGGCTTCCCAAAGGGAATCTATGGTGCCAACGTCTTTCCAGTAGCCCTCAAACGGGAAGGCGAACATTCTTTCTCCGGCGTCCAGCATTGTCGGTATAATGTTTTTGCCGAAATCGTTTGCGGAGCCGGGTGTGTTTTCGTCCTGAATCAGATATTTTTTCAACTTGTCCCAGCTGAATACGTATACGCCCATGGAGGCCTTATTGGATTTTGGTTCTGCGGGTTTTTCCGCAAATTCATAGATCTTGTTGCTTTTGTCCGTTGCAAGAATGCCGAAGCGAGACGCCTCTTCCCACGGCACTTCCAGCACGGCAATGGTGCAGTCCGCCTTATTCTTCTCGTGGAAATCAACCATTTTTGCGTAATTCATTTTATAAATATGGTCGCCGGAGAGCACAACAACGTATTCGGGGTCGTATTTTTCTATAAAGTTTATGTTTTGGTAGATGGCGTTTGCCGTGCCCTTGTACCATTCCTTGCTGCCTATCGCCTCATAAGGGGAAAGCACGTGCACGCCGCCGTTCTGCCTGTCAAGATCCCACGGCTGACCGTTGCCGATGTAGTCGTTAAGCTCCAGCGGCTGGTATTGGGTGAGTACGCCCACCGTATATATGCCGCTGTTTACGCAGTTTGAAAGCGGGAAATCGATGATCCTGTAATTTCCGCCGTAGGGAACAGCGGGCTTTGCAATGCTTTTTGTAAGAACGCCGAGCCGGCTGCCCTGCCCGCCTGCAAGCAGCATTGCAACTATGTTTGCTTTATGTGCCATAAACACATTCCTCCTTATTTGGACTTTTCAATAAATAACGCGTTCAAGCCGCCGAGCTTGACTCCAATGCTCTGGTCAAACCCGTGCATCGGCTTTTTCGCGGTTTTATAAGTTCCCGAAAGCCTTGCCTTGTTTCCGCCGTATCTTTTAAGGTTGGAATCAAAAATGACCTTGTATGTTCCGGCGCTCGGCACGCCTATGCGGTATTCCTTGTGTTCGTTGGGCGTGAAATTGAATATTCCTATAATTTCTCCGCCGGATTTATTCATGCGTCTGAAAGCAATGGTGGAATTTGCGTTGTCATCGCTGGATATCCAGCTGAAGCCCTCCCAGCTGTAATCTATTTCCCACAGTTCGGGGCGCGCTTTGTAAAGATGATTCAGCTCTTTAGAGAATTCAAGCAGCTTTCTGTGCTTTTCGTAATCCAGCAGCATCCAGTCCAGCCCGTCTTCATAAGCCCATTCCTTAAACTGCCCGAATTCCTGCCCCATAAACAGCAGCTTTTTGCCCGGGTGCGCGATCATATATGAAAGAAACAGGCGCATGCCCTCAAATTTCATATCGTAATCGCCCGGCATTTTGTTTATCAGGCTGCATTTGCCGTGAACGACCTCGTCATGGCTGATGGGTAAAATAAAGTTTTCGGAAAAAGCGTAAAAGAAACTGAATGTGATGCAGCTGTGGTTGCCTTTTCTGAACAGCGGGTCCATCGAGGTGTAGCGCAGCATATCGTTCATCCAGCCCATGTTCCATTTGAAATTGAAACCGAGCCCGCCAACGTCCGGCGGCATGGTGATCATGGGCCAGGCGGTGGATTCCTCGGCGATCATCATAACGCCGGGGTGCTCTTTGAACATAGCGCTGTTCAGCTGTTTAAAGAATTCGACCGCTTCCAGGTTTTCGTTGGAGCCGTATTTGTTGGCGACCCATTCGCCCGCCTGTCTGCCGTAATCCAGGTAAAGCATGGAGGCAACGGCGTCCACGCGCAGGCCGTCAAAATGGTACATGTCCGCCCAATACATTGCGGAAGAGATCAGAAAGCTTTTCACTTCGTTTCTGCCGTAGTCAAATACTCTTGTGCCCCATTCCTTGTGCTCGCCCTTACGCATATCGGCGTATTCGTAAAGCGGTTCGCCGTCAAATTCATAGAGCCCGTGCGCGTCCTTCGGGAAATGCGCGGGCACCCAGTCCAGGATAACGCCGATCCCCGCCTGATGGCAGCGGTCAACAAAATACATAAGATCGTCCGGCGTGCCGTAGCGCGAGGTGGGCGCGAAATACCCTGTAACCTGATAGCCCCAGGAGCCGTCAAACGGGTATTCCATAAGCGGCATCATCTCTATGTGCGTATACCCCATGTCGGTAACATAAGGTATAAGCTCATCTGCCATTTCACGGTAGGAATAGTAATCGCCGCTTTCTTTCTTTTTCCAGGAGCCGAAATGGATCTCATAGATATTCACGGGCTTTTCAAGAATATTGCTGTTTTTCGTCTCTTTTTGCCACTTCGCATCCTTCCATTTGTAATTGCCCAGCTCGTATACCTTTGAAGCCGTGCCGGGTCTTGTTTCACAGTGGAAGCCGTAGGGGTCGGCTTTGTAGAGCAGGCGGCCGTCGGCGGCCGTTATTGCGTATTTATAACAGTCATAGATGTGAACGCCGTCTATAACAGCCTCCCATATTCCGGGAGAGATCTGCTCTGCGGGGTCGGCATTCTCGCTCCAGCCGTTGAAGTCGCCGGCAACACAAACCGCCTTTGCGTCAGGCGCCCAGACTCTGAATGCAAATTCATTTCCTTTAATTCTATGACAGCCGAAAAATTCGTATGCCCTGTAATTCTCACCTTTGTTAAATATATAGATCGGAAATTCGTAATCCTTGTTCAGTTTTTTCATAGATATAATTTCTCCTTAACGGCGATCATGATGCGGAGGGCGTAAAAATACCGCATAATTTTTATACTCAATAACATTGTAGCACCTCACATATAAACAATCAAGTGTTTTTTGTTTACTTTGTTACAAGAATTTTTTGAATTATAGCAAATATTGTGCAAATTGTTAAAATTTTTTTGATATTTTTGGTAAAAGTAAATCAAAAGCCCCAATTCGATAAAAAATTCCCTGCCGGAATTTTCATCATTATACATAATTTCGGCGGCAATAAATAAAATATTTTTATATTTATTTTTCTATTGATTGCATATGGATGAATATGGTATAATTACTAACGGATTTCTGCGCCTGTAATATGCGCGGCGTATTCTGAGAGGGTGAGTGCGTGAAAGATATTATTGTTGTTTATCCTAAAAAGGAAACAGCGCTTTCGCTCAGATCGCTGATCGAAAAGAACGGCTTTCACGTTACCCATATCTGCGCGCTCGGCTCCTCCGCGCTGGAGATCGCGCATGAAAAGCAGAGCGGAATCATAGTCTGCCCCTTTTTAATGCGGGATATAACCGCCGCAGAGCTTGCGGAGCAGGTTCCGCCCGGGTTTGATATAATCGCCCTTTCCAAAAACGGCTCGGAGCAGTATATGGGAAATTTGATAACGCTTCCCGTGCCTATGGACAGAGAGGATTTTCTAAACACCGTTCATATGCTTGCAAGCAGCAAATCAAGCTTTACAAGAAGAACGGGGGAGGACGGCGAATATATCTCCAAGGCAAAAGAGGCGCTTATGCACATCAAGGGTATGAGCGAAACGCAGGCGCATAAGTATTTACAGCAGCAGAGTATGAAAAGCGGCAAAAAGATAGCCGCCGCCGCTATGGATATATTAGACAGTCTTACGTGATTTATTGAAAATAATACATCGGCGCTGTGCGCGCCCGGCTGAAGGCTTGTGATATTATGAAATTTATTAAAATGCAGGGCTGCGGCAACGATTATGTTTATATCGACTGCCTGGAGCAGAGCCTTGAAAACGAAAGTGAAGCGGCAATCAAGCTCTCTAACCGCCACTTCGGCGTAGGGGCTGACGGACTTATTCTTATAAAAAAAGGTTCTGCCGCGGATTTTGAAATGGTTATGTATAATGCGGACGGTTCCCGCGCAGAGATGTGCGGCAACGGTATACGCTGCGTTGCAAGATATGTATATGATAAGGGTTATACCGATTCTTCGGAATTTACGGTTGAATCCATGGGCAAGGTCAAAAATATAAGGCTCGTCCTAAACGGCGCAGAGGTGAAAGCCGTGCGCGTGGATATGGGCGCGCCGGTCCTGCATGCCGCTGAGGTGCCCGTTATTTCTCAAACGGATAAGGTGATCAACAGCCCCGTGCAGATCGGCGGCAGGGATTTTAATATGACCTGCGTTTCCATGGGAAATCCCCACGCCGTTATGTTTATTGCGGAAAGCCCACGTGAATTTGAACTTGAAAGATTCGGCCCGCTTTTTGAAAGCAGCAAAATGTTTCCCAACCGTGTAAATGCCGAATTTGCCCGCATCATCAGCGATAAAGAGATTGAGATGCGCGTGTGGGAGCGCGGCACCGGCGAAACGCTTGCCTGCGGTACGGGCGCGTGCGCAACCGCCGTTGCGGCAAGGCTCTGCGGATATACAGGCGATGAAGTTGTGCTGCATCTTGTGGGCGGCGATCTTAAGATTGAATGGAACGGCAGGGAAGATTCCCCCGTTTATATGATCGGCCCCGCCGAATACGCTTTTACCGGCGATATCGATATTGATAAGATCAGGAGGTTTAATATATGAAAGTAAACGATAATTTTTTAAAGCTGGAAGGCTCATATCTGTTTTCCACCGTTGCAAGAAAGCAGAGGGAGTACCAGCAGGCGCATCCGGATAAGGAAGTGATCCGCCTTTCCATAGGCGATGTAACCAAGCCGCTTGCTCCCGCCGTTATCGAAGCCATGCATAAGGCGGTGGACGAAATGGCAGATGAGGCTACCTTCCGCGGCTATCCGCCGGAGCACGGCTATGATTTTCTTATAGACGCCATCCAAAAAAATGACTATACAGACAGAGGCCTTGATATAGAAAAGGACGAGATATTTGTTTCAGACGGCGCTAAGTCGGACTGCGGCAATATCGGCGATATCTTCAGCACGGATAATAAGGTTGCCATATGCGACCCCGTTTATCCCGTTTATCTGGATTCAAACGTTATGAGCGGCAGAACGGATATCATCTATCTGCCCTGCACGGCTGAAAACGGCTTTATGCCGCAGCTGCCGCAGGAAGTGCCGGATGTGATCTATCTCTGCTTCCCCAATAATCCCATCGGCGTTGCGGCAAGCAAGGAGCAGCTTAAGGTGTGGGTGGATTACGCAAACGAACACGGTTCGCTCATTCTTTATGATTCCGCCTATGAGGCGTTTGTAACGGACGGCTCCGTAAGATCGATTTATGAGGTGGAGGGCGCAAAGACCTGCGCAATTGAATTCCGTTCCTTTTCCAAAACAGCCGGTTTTACCGGCGTTCGCTGCGGCTACACCGTTGTGCCGAAGGCGCTGGAATTCGGCGGTATCAGCCTTAACCCGCTTTGGGCGCGCCGTCAGGCAACCAAGTTTAACGGCGTCAGCTATGTTACACAGCGCGCGGCGGAGGCTGTTTACAGTGAAGCGGGCAAGAAGCAGACCAAGGAAACGCTTGCCTATTATCAGAGAAACGCCAAGGCTATTTTCGACGGGCTTACCGAGGCAGGCTTTACCTGCTACGGCGCTGTTAACTCACCGTATGTCTGGCTCACTGTGCCTCAGGGCATGACCTCCTGGGAATTCTTTGACGATCTTTTGGACAAGTGTCAGGTAGTCGGCACGCCGGGTTCGGGCTTCGGCAGCTGCGGCGAGGGCTATCTGCGTTTGACCGGCTTCGGCAACTATGAAAAAACGCTTGAGGCGATAGACAGGATCAAGCGTGTATACGGCAAATAAGTTAAGCTGCCGGGAATCGAACACAATATGGTTTTAAGCGGCTGATTCCCGCGCGAACAGCGTTAAAAATCTCGGTATACAGCAGTATACCTGCGATTTTATGCCTTGTCCGCCCAAAAATCAACTCACTTAAAACTGCGCCGCACTGAAAATGACGGCGGGGTGGATGGATTTTTGCTTTTGAGACGGCAGATGTG
>URED01000016.1 GCA_900546785.1 uncultured Oscillospiraceae bacterium
TCATCTCTTTTTTATTTTTTCTTTTTTCAGTCTCACATCATTGACAAATGTACAAGATAATTTTAATTTTGTAACTCTTTGTAATTGACCGCATGGATTACAGTGTGGTATAATCATTTTGGTATATTTGTTTAAAGGAGGAATTGTTTTGACTGAAGCAAAAGCAATGGCATATGTGAATATGTACGGCGTTTTGGCAACACTTGAAAATCTTTGTGAAATAGACGATGAAGCTAAGGCTGTTCTTGCCGGGCTTAAATCGCCGGTTTCTCTTTGTTTTGATGTTGCAAACGGCCCGTGCGGCACGTTCCATTTTACAAAAAGCGGCTGTAAATTCAGGGAGGGTTCCGCAGGCTGCACCTGCAAGATGAATTTTGCCTCTCCCGAAAAATTTAATGCGCTTATAAGTGATTCCAAGCCCGGCGTTCCGGTAAAGGGCGTAGTTCAGGTGCTGTCTTTCCTGCTCGGCCCGTTCACCAAGCTTACAGACAGGCTTACAAAGCTTCTTATGCCAAGTGACGAGGATATGAAGGATAAGGCGTTCTTTGAAGAATCCACAATCCTTACTTTTTATACCATAGCCGGCGCCATCTCCGCGCTTGCAAATTCGGATTCTATCTCCATGTTCACGGCAAAAAGCACGGTAGACGGCGTTGTTTCCATGGGTATAAAGGATAAATGCTATGCGGCGATTCAGGTGAAGAACCATCATTTCACCACGATCAAGGAAAAGCCCAAGAACCCCAGAGCCGTTATGGAGTTTGCGGATATCGAGCTTGCGCACGGCCTGTTTAACGGTACCGCTTCCACCATTGCGGAGCTCTGCGAGGGCAATATCTATATGGCGGGTATGATCTCCATGGTGGATAATCTGAACAGGATCTTAGACAGAGTTGCCGTTTATCTCGGCTGATAAGGAGGATATTTGTAGTTATGAGTAAATTTCCCGAATATAAACACGAAAAGAGCCAGGAGTGGTTTAAAAGAGCGCTTGCGGCGATCCCCTCCGGCGTATACGGTCACCTCGGCCCCAGTGAAGGTCTGTTCCTGCCCATCACAAAGTGGCCTCTTATGAGCGACCATGCAAAAGGCACCTATTTCTGGGATGTGGACGGCAATAAATATCTTGATTTTATGTGTGCTTACGGCCCCAACGTACTCGGTTATTGCGATGATGACGTAGACGCTGCCGCCATAGAGCAGTTAAGGCGCGGCAACTGCACAACTTCGCCGTCCTATAAGATGGTTGAGTGCGCGGAGCTTCTTAAAGACACTGTTGCCTGCGCGGATTGGGCTTTCTTTATGAAAAACGGCTCCGACGCCACAACCTTCTCCGTTATGTGCGCAAGGGCGCATACGGGCAAGAAAAAAATGTTTTTCCTTCAGGGCTATTACCACGGCGATTTCCAGTGGGCGCAGAAAGTGGATTACCCCGGTATCCTGCCGGAGGAGGTTGCAAATAACGTCGTTATCCCCTGGTTTGATCTTGACGCGCTCCAGCAGGCTTATGACGAATGCGGCGGCGATGTTGCCGGCCTGATCGCACAACCCTATGACCACGGTAATTTTAAGGATAATGAGTGCGCCACCAAGGATTATTGGCAGGCGGTGCGCAAGTTCTGCGATGAGCATGGTATGGTGCTTATTTTTGACGATGTGCGCACAGGCTTTAGGCTCGATCTTGCCGGCTCAGACCATTATTACGGCATAAAAGCAGACCTGATCTGCTTCTGTAAAGCGCTTGCAAACGGATATAACATGTCGGCAGTATGCGGCGGCGAGCATATGAAATCAACGGCTTCATCGGTAACGTATACAGGTTCTTACTGGATGAGCGCGGAGCCGTTTGCAGCCTGCCTTGTGTGCATAGATAAGATGAAAAAGCTGGATATTCCCACAATGTTCAGAAAGCTCGGCACGGAGCTTACGCAGGGCTTTACAAAGGCGGCGGAAGAGCACGGCTTTAATCTTGTGGTTTCCGGCGAGCCTGCATTGTTCTATCTCAGGATCGCGAATGACGACAGCCTGATGCTCCATCAGGAATGGATCGCCGAATGCGTTTCGAGGGGACTGTTCCTTGCTTCTCACCATAATCATTTCATCAACGCGGCGGTTACGCAGGATGATATCAAGCTTGCGGTTGACATTGCCGAGGATGCTTTCGGCGTAGTTGCCAAAAGGCATCCGGAGATCGAAGGGCTGAAATAATCGTTTCTATAAAGATTATTTATTTAAGGAGGAAAATTTATGCCAGCAAATTATAAGCCATTTGATAAGGAAGAATGGCTCCGCCTGGAAAAGAAGGCGGATCAGTTAAGGCGCCTCACCGTGCAAACAACGGTTTGGGGCGGTTCCGGGCACATAGGCGGCGCCATGAGCGCAATGGACGCTATGACGATCCTTTACCACCGCTTTATGAAGCTTGACGTCAATAACCCCGAGATGGAGGACAGAGACCGTTTCGTTCTCTCAAAAGGGCATGCCGCAGTTGGGTACGGCCCCGTTATCTGCGATTACGGGTTTATGGACGTTGAGGGGCTTCATAACTTTAACCTTACGGGTTCGCTTTTCGGTATGCACCTGGACTGCAATAAGATCAAGGGCGTGGACTGCTCCAGCGGTTCGCTCGGTCACGGGCTTTCGCTTGCCTGCGGTTTTGCGCTTGCCGGCAGGGTAAAGGGCATCGATTATATGAATTACGTTATCACCGGCGACGGCGAATTAAATGAAGGCTCCAACTGGGAGGCTGCCATGACCGCCGCGCAGTTCAAGCTTTCAAACGTTGTTGTGCTTGTTGATAACAATAAGTGCATGATAGACGGCAGAGTTGACGACGAGATGAAGGTCGAGCCGCTCGATAAGAAATTTGACGCTTTCGGCTTTATCGTTGAGCGCATAGACGGCCAGAATATGAAAGAGCTTAACGGCGCAATCGAAAACGCCGTCAACAACCATAAAAACGGCGGCGATAAACCGTATTGCATCATTATGGATACAGTTAAAGGCGCCGGCATAGATTTTATGGAGGACGATTATCATTGGCATTACGGTGCGCTTGACGATGAAAAGACCAAAAAATGCTATGACAGTCTTGATAAATATTACGCGGCGCGTGTTGCCCGCGCTGAAAAGGAGGCGTAAGCTATGGCAAGCGGAATGACTTATACAATGACTGAAACCACGCAGCTTTCCACAGCTGAATATTACGGCCGCGCACTGTGCGAGCTCGGCGCTGAGCATGAGGACGTCGTCGCGCTTACGGCGGACCTTGCCAAGTCAACCAAGATCGGTATGTTCGGTGAAAAATTCCCGGATAGATTTTTCAATGTAGGTATAGCAGAGCAAAATATGTTCGGCGTTGCGGCAGGCATGGCCAAAAACGGACTGATCCCGTTCGCTTCAACCTTTGCTATCTTTACCGCGGCGCGTTCGCTGGATCAGATACATACGGATATCTGCTATCAGAATGTTCCCGTTAAGATCATAGCTACCCATGCCGGAACATCTTTCGGTCAGGCGGGTTCTACCCATCACGCCCTTATTGATATGGCGTGCATGAGGAGCCTTCCGCATATGACGGTCATCTGCCCGTGTGACGGTGTGGAAACATATCATGCCGTTAAAAAGGCGTATGCATATCCCGGCCCCGTTTATATCAGGATCAACCGCGGCTTCGACCAGATCATCTATAAAAATATAGAGGACTGCGATTTTGAAGTCGGCAAGGCAAAGGTCATGAACGAGGGTACGGATATTACGGTCATCGCCTGCGGTTCCTGCGTTTACCAGGCGCTTCAGGCTGCGCAGATGGCGGATGCGGACGCGGGCATCAAGGTTCGCGTGCTCAATATGCACACAATCAAGCCCATTGATGAAGAGGCTGTTCTCTCCGCCGTTATGGATACAAGAAGAATTATTACCGTTGAGGATCATACCGTTATGGGCGGTCTCGGCTCCGCCGTTGCGGATGTTGTTGCAAAGAGCGGCAAGGCTTGTGCGTTCAAAACGCTCGGCCATCAGGACGCTTTCTCAACCATCGGCCTGCAGGAAGATCTTATGTCCATCGCCAAGATAGACGCAAACGGCATCGCAGAAGCTATTGCCGAAGTAATGCATCAGGATTTTGAAGCGGACGACGCTTGGGACGATGAGTTCTAAACCCGCACCCGCAGATGATCTTATATTGAAAGGAATGTGTTATTTATGGCAAGCGATGTAACCCGTTATACAAATAAAGTGTTTATGGCGGCAGCGCTGCCGCTTATGAAAACGATAGCCACAGATGTGCCTGAGCTTGCAAAGAAGTTTGAGGGCGTGGACGCTGTTTATCAGGTCTCCGCCATGGCAAACGCGCAGGATAAGGAAGCTGTTCATTTCATTGTGGAAAACGGCGAATGGTCCTGCAAGCTCGGCGAGTATTTCGGGCAGAAAAAAATAGACGCGGAGCTTCAGTTCTCCTCCATGGAAAAAATGAACGCGTTTATGAAGGGCGATATGTCCAAACTGCCCAAAATGAAGATCAAATCGTTTTCTAAATTCTTAAAGTTTATGGCGGTCCTCCTTAAAATGAGCAGCCTGCTCGGCATAAGCGAACCGCCGGAGGACGATACTCTTGCCCTTTTGCTGTGCAAGCTGTATTTCTACCTGCTTTCAAGCGGTATCAGCCAGCTCAATAAAATGGGGCATCCGGAGATACATGAGTGGACCTCAAAAAGCCCGGACCGCGTATATCAGTGGGCGATCGAGGGCCATCCGGAATGTACGGCTTATCTGCGCATCAAAGCGGGCAAATCCCGCGCCGGCAGAGGAGAGTATAAACGCTCCAAGCCGTTCTTCTGTATGAAGTTTGACACCCCGCAGCACGCGCTTATGATCCTGCTCGGCACCGGTGATATGCTTCAGATGGTAAAAGATAAGCAGCTCATTATGGAGGGCGCGCCGGAATTCGGCGCCATGATCGGCAACTATATGATGGTTGTCGGCGCTCTTGCTAAATGATCTGCAAATACGGTTAAATTCAGGGGCTGCGGTTTCGCAGCCCCGTTCATTTTGCTTTTTATTCTATAATTTGAGATAGAAATGTTCGCAATTTTAAGTCAGATCCCGAATGCATTGGCGTATTTCAGTTCGCCGTTTAAGGGCGCGGCGTCGTCTGTAAGTTTGATCGCCATAAAATTCTCTGCCGGGATCCCGGCAGGCGTGGCGGCGCCGTATCTCTCTGCGGGTACAAACCCGAATCGCGGATAGTATTTTTCACTGCCCAAAACAAAAATGTATTCCCACCCGAGTTCTCTTGCCCTTTTTACGGATTCGTTTATCAGCGCCGTGCCGACGCCCTGCCGCTGATATTCGGGCGCAACGGAAAGCGGAGCAAGAACCGGTACGTCCTTTTTGCCGATTTTTGCTTTTGAATACAGAATATGCCCTGCGATATCGCCGTTTATTTCTGCAAGCAGGGTAAGCTCCGGCACAAAAGCCTCGCTTTTTCTGATTGCCTGCGCCAGATCCTGCTCATTGCCGTCTCTGTGTTCAGCGGTTTCAAATGCTTTTTTGATCAGTTGATAGATCTTTTCGTAATCCGCTTTGCTTTCCTTGCGTATTATCATTTTATTAACCTCCGAAATTTTGAGTGTGTACTTTATTTTACCACAGTTTTGGAAAAAGGAAAGAATATAATATCGGCAGTAAGAAAATCGATGCTTTGCATAAATTTAATATTTATGGATATTGATTTTCTTTGATTTGCTGATATAATATCATTGATAACAAACTATAGGCGATAAAGAGGATAATCATTATGGGTAAATACAGAAGAAAAACAAAGATAATCTGCACGATAGGGCCTGCATCCTGCGATAAGGATGTTATTGAAAAGCTTGTGCTCGGCGGCATGGACGTTGCAAGGTTCAATTTTTCCCACGGCGATTACGATGCGTTTGAAAAATGGTTTTCAAACATTGCCGAAGTCAGGGAAAAACTGGGTATTCCCGTTGCAACCCTGCTTGATACAAAAGGCCCGGAGATCCGTATTGGCACTCTTGAAAACGAAAACGGCGTTGTGCTTAAAAGAGGGCAGACCTTTACGCTTACAACAGATGAGATAAACGGCAATAACGAGCGCTGCTCCGTATCTTTCAAAGGCTTGCCCAAGGAAGTCAAAAAGGGCAGCAGGATCCTTATAGATGACGGACTTATCGCGCTTGAGGTGCAGGAGATCAAGAATAACGATATGATCTGCACCGTGGTGGACGGCGGTGTGGTTACAGATCATAAGGGCGTAAATGTGCCCAATGTTTCGCTCTCGCTGCCCTATCTTTCGGATAAGGATATGCAGGATCTCAATTTCGGCGCGCAGATGGGCTTTGATTTTATAGCCGCCTCGTTTTGCCGCACAGGCGCGGATATTGCTTATCTGCGCAATTTCTGCCATGCGCTCGGGTGGAACGATGTTCGTATCATCGCCAAGATCGAAAACGGCGAAGGTGTTGAAAATATAGATGATATTATCCGTGAGGCAGACGGTATCATGGTCGCCCGCGGCGATATGGGCGTTGAAATCCCGTTTGAAAAGATCCCCTCGCTCCAGAAAATGATCATCGAAAAGGTGTTTGCTGCCGGTAAGATCGTTGTTACCGCTACGCAGATGCTTGATTCCATGATAAAAAATCCGCGCCCCACCAGGGCGGAGATAACAGATGTTGCAAACGCGATCTATGACGGCACTTCCGCCCTTATGCTCTCAGGTGAAACGGCAATGGGCGCCCACCCTGTAGAAGCCGTCAAAACCATGGCGCTCATAGCTCAAACAACGGAGCAGGATATAAATTATATTGAAAGATTTGAAAAATTTGCGCAAAGGCATCTTTCCGGCGATATAACCTCGGCGATCTCGCATGCAACCGTTACAACGGCGCACGATCTTAACGCCGCCGCCATAATCACGGTTACAAAAAGCGGCAACACGGCAAGGCAGATCTCTAAGTACAGACCGCACTGCCTGATCATTTCCGCCACAACAAGCGAAAAGGTGCGCCGCCAAAACAATCTTTCCTGGGGCGTGCTCCCCGTTATGTGCGAGGAGAAGTCAAATACGGACGAATTGTTTGAACATGCGGTAGAAGTCGCAAAAAAGACAGGCTATATCAAAAAAGGGGATATTGTTGTAATAACCGCCGGTATCCCGCTCGGCCAGAGCGGCACCACCAATATGCTGAAGGTGGATGTTGTTGATTAAAGAGGTTTATGAATGAATAAAAAGATCGTTAAGCTGGTTATCGCGTGCGTTGTTGTGGTGGCGCTCATAGCGGCAGGCGCCTTTATTTACACACGCATATCAAGGGATATAAACGGCACGGAGACCGGGGAAGTCAAGGAATATACCCTGATTATTGAACCGCAGGATTTTCAGTATGAGATATCCAAAATGCTCAGTAATAACGATATCGTTGTGGATGATTCTATCTGGGCTATGTGGATGGACAGCCATTACCCGGATTTCACTTATCTAAACGGTGAATATTATTTAAATTCGCATATGAGCTATGAGGAGCTTGCACAGAAGCTTCAGAATCCGGATATAAGCCATCAGATCGTATCCGTGGCAATACCGGAGGGTTATAATGTTTTTGACATTGCCGAAACGCTGGAGGAAAACGGCATCTGCACAAAAGAGGATTTTTATGCCGCCGTTTCCACAACGCAGGGCTATGATTATGAATGGTTGGCGGATTTTCCGCAGGACAGGGAGAATATCGGCTTTGTTTTGGAGGGCTTTTTGTTCCCCGCAACCTATGACCTTGCCATGAACAGCGACGCAGCCGTTGTGGTAGATACGATGCTTTCTGCGTTTGACGACCGCCTGAGCGACGATATGCTCGCTTACTGCGAACAGAATGATATGACGCTTTATGATTTTATAACCCTTTGCTCCATCGTGCAGGAGGAGGCGCTTACGGACAGCAGCGCGCAGAATATTGCCTCCGTGCTCATCAACAGGCTTAACAGCGGCACGCGCCTGCAGTGCGATGTGACGTATTATTATGCTAAAAATCTGCTGGATTACGGCTTTTCGCGCGATACGTATGATTCGTATTATACCTACAGGTGCCCTGCGCTTCCGAGCGGCCCTATCGCAAATTCCGGCATGAATATCATAGAAGCCGTTATAGATCACCCGGATACCGATTATATGTTTTTCTTTTCCGATCTGAACGGCGATTTCCATTTTGCCGAGACCGGCGAGGAGTTTGAACGGCTTAAGGAGCAGTATCCGTGGCAGTAACGGAAAGTTGGAGGTTATCTGATGTCTAAATGGGACAGAGATTATCTTGCTCTTTGCAGCAGGATCTTAAACGAGGGTACGGAAGTTGTGAACAGAACGGGCGTAAATTCGATCAAAGTGCCCGCCCACCATTTTCATTTTGATCTTGAAGAAGAATTTCCGATATTGACAACCAAGCAGCTTTTTATAAGGCAGGCTGTTATCGAGATGCTGTGGATATATCAGGCGCAGTCAAATGACGTAAGATGGCTTCAGCAGCGTGATGTTAAGATTTGGGATGAGTGGGAGATAGACGAAAACGGCTATTGGAACGCCACCCAGCTTTTGCCGGATGAAAACGGCAACCTTGTTAAACAGCAGGTGCATAAATTCTTCGGCAGGGAATTTGCCCATACCATCGGCACGGCTTACGGCTATATCGTGAATAAATTCAAAATGACGCAGGAGCTTGTTGATAAGATCCAAAACCACCCGGAGGACCGCCGTATGGTCATGACGCTCTGGCAAAACGATTATCTGGATACCGCCGTTTTGCCAAGCTGTGTTTGGAGCAGTGAGTGGGATGTTACAAACGGCAGGCTAAACTGCTGGGTGCACCAGCGTTCCTGCGATGTTCCGCTCGGTCTGCCGTTTAACGTTACGCAGTATGCCGTTTTGCTTTCCATGCTTGCGCATGTTTCGGGATTAAAGCCCGGCACGATCGACTGGAGCATTAAAGACGCGCATATCTATGTAAATCAAGTGGAGGGCATCAAAGAGCAGCTTTCCCGCCTCGAGAAGCAGGGCGATCTCCCTGCGCCAAAGCTTTGGCTCAATCCCGAAGTAAAGGACTTTTTTGCGTTTGACAACAGCCGCGATATAAAGGATATAAAATTGATAGATTATAAGCATATGGGCAAGATCACTTTCCCGATCGCGCAGTAAAGGCGGTAATTATGAGCATTTCACTTATACTTTCCGTTGGCAGGAATCATGAGATCGGCAAAGGAAATGAGCTGATCTGGCATTTCCACTCGGATATGAGATTCTTCCGCGAAACAACTACCGGCAATACCGTTATCATGGGCAGAAAAACGTTTGAATCTCTGCCCAAGGTGCTGCCGAACAGACGAAATATCGTCATCTCAACGGATAAAGACCTTAAAATTGACGGCGCAGAGGTCGTCCACAGCGTTGAAGAGGCGCTTAAAGCCGCAGAAAACGATGATATTTTCGTTATAGGCGGCGGGCGGATCTACTCCCAGTTTCTGCCCCTTGCGGATAAGATCTATTTAACGGAGATCGACGACGAGTGCAGCGGCGCCGATACATTTTTCGAGGGCTTTGACAGCTCACATTACACACGCACGGTGCTTGGCGAAAACGAGGAAAACGGCATTGCCTTTACTCACGTTCTTTACACAAAAAAATAATTTTTTGTTGACAAAGCCGTTCGCTTGTGTTACTATATTTGCACAACAAAGAAGAACACGTATCCCGTTCTCCCCTTCAGCGCAGGCAAAAAGGGCAATATTCCTGATTTTTAATATACAAGGGTATTGAAGCGCGGGCATTTGTGTTCGCGCTTTTAATTATTTTAAAGAGGTGTTATTTATCAGCAAAGATATCCCCCAGCTCAACTCGGAGATCAGAGATAAGGAACTGCGTGTTATCACGGCAGACGGTCAGCAGCTTGGCATAATGAGCGCCAAAGAAGCGCTTCATGAGGCCGAGATCAGAGGGCAGGATCTTGTTAAGATCGCGCCGCAGGCAAAGCCGCCCGTTGTTAAGATCATGGATTACAGCAAATTCCGTTATGAGCAGGCGAAACGCGAAAAGGAAAACCGTAAAAAGCAAAAGACGGTTGACACAAAAGAGATCCGCCTTTCTCTTAATATCGATATCGGCGATTTCAATACCAAGGTCAACCAGGCAAAGAAATTCCTTGATAAGGGCGATAAGCTTAAGGTTTCTTTACGCCTTCGCGGCAGGGAGATGGCTCATTCAGACCTGGGCGTTGCCAATATGGAAAGATTTGCACAGGCTCTCGGCGAGGAGATCAATGTTGATAAAGCCCCTAAGCTCGAGGGCAGGCAGATACTGATGTTCCTGTCTAAAAAAGCTGCAAAATAATAAAACTATATGAACCGGAGGAATAAATTATGCCAAAAATCAAAACTCACAGCGGCGCTAAAAAGCGTTTCAAAACCACAAAAAGCGGCAAGGTAAAGCGCGCTCATGCCTATACCTCTCATATCCTTACAAAGAAAACGACGAAGCGCAAAAGAAATCTGCGCAAAACTACCGTTGGCGACGTAACCAACCAGAAGCAGATGAAAAGGCTTGTTCCTTACAAATAAGCCGCTCACGCCTGCAAAAGCATAAATAATAACACGAATTTTCATTGTAATCGGAGGTAAATCATTATGGCAAGAATCAAAGGCGCTATGGCCACACGTAAAAGAAGAAAAAAAGTATTAAAAGCAGCAAAAGGCTATTACGGCAGTAAGCACCGCCTTTTCAAAACAGCTAAGCAGGCTGTTATGAAGAGCGGCCAGTACGCATATATCGGCAGAAAGCAGAAGAAAAGAGATTTCCGCAGAATGTGGATCGCAAGAATTTCCGCTGCCTGCAAAGCAAACGGCACAAATTACTCAACCTTTATGAACGGCCTCAAGAAAGCAGGCATTGATCTCAACAGAAAGATGCTTGCAGAGATCGCAGCAACCGACGCAGCTGCTTTCACTTCCCTTGTTGAATCCGCTAAGGCTGCTCTTTAATTTAAATATGCAGGATTTAATCCCCACAGGTCTTGCCTGCGGGGATTTTTGTGCGTAAATTTGTGCTTTGTAACAAATTTATTAAAATATTTCTTATTTTTGATTTTTGTGTTGCACTTTTTTGCATAATAATGTATTATAATTTATATCTTAAAGTTAGATATTAAATATTATAACTAAAACAGTTACAATGTGGTTTTGTTAAACGTAATTTTTTATTAGCCGTGGGGATTCGGTATGGAGAAAATCACAAGCAGATCAAATCATTTCATAAAGCATATCAAAAAGCTTTTCACCTCTCATAAAGAGCGCGCGCAGAACGCGCAGTTCGCGCTGGAGGGTGCAAGGCTTTGTTTTGATGCGCTTTATTCGGATTGCAGCTGTGAAACGCTGCTTCTGACTGAATCAGCTATGCAAAAATATCCTGAAAAGTGCGAAGCGCTGATCAGCGGCTTCGGGCAGGCGCTGCTGATAACAGATCAGCTTTCCGAATACCTTGCCGAAACCGTGAATCCGCAGGGCGTTTTTGCAGTGTGCGGCATGCGTAAAAATCATTTTTATCCGCAAATCGGCAAAAAATATATAGCGCTTGACAGGATTCAGGATCCCGCAAACCTCGGCGCCGTTATCAGAACGGCGGAGGCGCTCGGTATAGACGGCGCCGTTTTGGGCGGCTGCTGTGATCTTTACAATCCGAAAGTGCTTCGCGCCTCCATGGGCGGTGCGCTCAGGCTGCCTGTTTTTACGTGTACCGATCTTACGCCGCATATAAATGAGCTGAATTCGCAAGGCTTTAAAACGTATGCCGCCGTGCCGGATGCATCTGCGCAGGATATTAAAAATATTGATTTTAACGGCTCCGTTCTATGCGTTATCGGCAACGAGGGCAACGGCGTTTCGCAGCAGGTCAAGGAAGTCTGCGCCGGTCTGCTGACCATAAATATGCTCGGCAGGGCTGAAAGCCTGAATGCCTCCGTTGCAGCCGCTATCGTTATGTGGGAGATGCTTCGTTGAACAGGAATACAACTTATTGGGTATGGCTCCAGTGCGCGCTCGGCGCCGGTGCCAGAATAAAAGAGATAATTGAATATTTCGGCTCGGTACAAGCGCTGTATGAAGCCGGTGAGACCGAATGGAAAATGAGTCCCGTTCTGGTTCCGCGCCAGGTAAACAGGCTCTGCGAAACTTCTGTTGAAGAAGCAAAGGATATCTTAACGGTATGCCGCCTGAACGGTTGGCAGGTGCTCACCCCGGATGATGACGCTTATCCCTGCCGCCTTTATGACATTGATAATCCGCCCGCCGTGCTTTATGTCAGCGGCGATCTTCCCGATATAGATGCAAGCGTTGCCATAGGTATCGTGGGTACAAGAAAGGCAAGCGATTACGCGGTCAGGGCAGCGGACGTTATGAGCCGCGGTATTGCCGCGCTAGGGGCGGTCGTCGTTTCGGGCGGTGCGCTCGGTGTGGATACAGCCGCGCACAACGCCGCAATACTCGGCGGCGGCAAAACGGTTGCCGTGCTTGGCTGCGGTCTGGGCACGAATTATCTTATGGAAAACAAGCCCCTGCGGGATTCTGTCGCCGCAAACGGCGCGCTTGTTACGGAGTTCCCGCCGTTTACAAAGGCGTCAAAATACACTTTCCCCGTCAGAAACAGAATCATCAGCGGTCTGTCGCTCGGTGTGCTCGTTGTAGAGGCGGGCATTCGCAGCGGCAGTCTTATCACCGCGCATTACGCGGCGGAGCAGGGCAGAGACGTCTATGCCCTGCCGTGCTCCATTCTTGAGCCGGAATATGCCGGAACGAATAAGCTTATAGACGAGGGCGCCGTTGTTGCCACCAAGCCCCTTGATCTTGTTTATCCCTATGCGGAGCGTTACGGACTGGATATAGAAAACGCCAAGGGCGTGGACGAGATCATGAAAGCAACTGCCCGCAGGTCTGTAAACGCCCGGGATAACACGCACAGCATCTCTTTTGAGAATCTGCATGAAAGCAGGGAAAAGCGTGCTGCCCGCCAAAAGGCTGCGGCGCAGCTCGGCGGCGACACGTTAAAGGTATACCGCGCGCTGAGCAATGAGTATATGCACGTTGACGAGATCGCGCAAAGGGCGGATCTGAGCCTGTCCGCAGTGCTGACAGCCCTTACCGCGCTTGAAATATCTCAGCTTGCCGAAAGCGCAGGCGGAAAAAGATACAAACTATCCTGAAAGGAATCATCATATATGTCAAAGCTTGTAATCGTTGAGTCGCCGGCCAAGGCGAAAAACATAAAAGGCTACCTCGGAAAAGGCTACGATGTCGTTGCCTCCATGGGCCATGTGCGCGATCTTCCGTCCGCACGCCTGTCCGTAGATATCGAGCACGATTTCGCGCCCAAATACGCCATAATCAAGGGAAAAGAAAATTTTGTAAAAGAGCTTCAGAAAAAAGCGGATAAATCCGATTACGTCTACCTTGCAACGGACCCTGATAGAGAGGGCGAGGCAATCAGCTGGCACCTTGCAACGCTCTTGGGTCTTGATCTCCATGATAAAAACAGAGTTACTTTCAATGAGATCACAAAGCACGGTGTTGAGCAGGGCATGGAAAGCCCCAGAAGTATTGATATCGATCTTGTAGACGCGCAGCAGGCGCGGCGTATCTTAGACAGGCTTATCGGCTATAAGCTCTCGCCGTTTATCAGCCAAAAGATAAGGCGCGGCCTTTCCGCCGGCAGGGTGCAGTCCGTTGCGCTCCGCCTTGTGGTAGACAGGGAAGAGGAAATCAGAGCTTTTAAGCCGGAGGAGTACTGGTCTATAGACGCCAAATTTACAAATCCTCCCGGCAAAAAAGCCTTTGCGGCGGCGCTCAATGCAAAAAACGGCAAAAAGGTCAAGATCACCTCAAAAGAGGAAAGCGATCAGATCTTAAGCGATCTTGACGGCGCGGAGTATGTTGTTACTTCTGTTAAAAAAGGCACGCGCAAAAAGAGCCCCACGCCGCCTTTCATAACTTCAACGCTTCAGCAGGAGGCGTCCAGAAGGCTGTCCTTTCAGGCAAGGAGAACGATGAAAGCGGCGCAGGAGCTTTATGAAGGCGTGGATGTTGAAGACCTCGGCACCGTCGGCCTTATAACCTATATGCGTACGGATTCGCTTCGTATCTCGGAAGAGGCGCGCGCCGCCGGCAACCGGTTTATTTTGGATCATTACGGAGAAAAGTATCTGCCCAAAAAGCCAAGATATTTCAAATCCAAGGGCAATGTGCAGGACGGGCATGAGGCGATCCGCCCCTCCATGCCGGGCGTGACCCCCGCGCAGGTCAAATCCTCGCTCACAAGCGATCAGTATAAGATCTATAAGCTCGTTTGGGAGCGCTTTATCGCGTCGCTTATGGAAAACTGCCTGCAGGAAACGGTTCGCGCGGAGATCACGGCGGGCGATTACACGTTCAACGCCTCCGGCTACACCGTTAAGTTTGACGGCTTTACGGCTCTCTATGAGGAGTCTAAAGACGAAAGTGCAGACGATTCTTCGGCGCCCCTGCCGGAGCTTAAAACGGGAGATCAGCTGCGCCTGAAATCCCTGCTCGGCAACCAGCATTTTACGCAGCCTCCCGCAAGGTATACGGAGGCAAGCCTTACCAAAGCGCTTGAGGAAAACGGCGTCGGCAGGCCGTCTACCTATGTTACGATCACCTCCACCATCGTTGCCCGCGAATATGTTAAGCGAGAGGGCAAGCAGTTCGTTCCCACAGAGCTCGGAGAGGCTGTCATCAAGCTCCTTAAGGATAAGATGCCGAATATCGTAAACGTTAAATATACTTCAAAAATGGAAGAGGATCTTGATAAGATAGACAGCGGCGAAAAAAATTATATCGATATGATCCGCCATTATTACGATGATTTTGAAGAGCCGCTTGAAAAAGCCAAAAAGGATATGCAGGGCGTAAAAATTAAATTGAAGGAAGAGGAAACGGACGAAATCTGCGAAAAATGCGGCCGCAAGATGGTCGTAAAGGTCGGCAGATTCGGTAAGTTCCTTGCCTGCCCCGGCTATCCGGAATGTAAAAATACCAAGCCGCTCATTCTGAAAACCAAGGCGAAATGCCCGCGCTGCGGCGGCGATGTCATAGAAAAGAAGACCAGAAAGGGCGCAGCGTTTTACGGCTGCTCCAATTACCCGGATTGTAATTTTATGACGTGGGATCTGCCAAGCGATGAGGTCTGCCCCCGCTGCGGAAAATCCCTGTTCAGAAGAAAGGGCAACGTGCTTTATTGCCCCGATACGGAGAATTGCGGCTTTACAAAGCCCGTAACCAGAAAAAAGAAGAGCGAAGACTGATTATGAATTTTAATGTTATCGGCGCCGGGCTTGCGGGCGTAGAGGCGGCGTGGCAGATCGCGAATGCCGGTGAAAAGGTAACGCTGATTGAGCAAAAGCCTATGGAACGGTCGCCGGCGCACAAATCAGATGATTTTGCAGAGCTTGTGTGTTCAAATTCGCTTAAGGCGTCCAGGCTCGATTCCGCCGCAGGCCTGCTGAAAGAGGAAATGGTGCGCCTCGGCTCGCTCACGGTGCCCGTGGCAAGGGGCTGCGCGGTTCCGGCGGGCGGCGCCCTCGCGGTGGACAGGCATATCTTTTCCTCCACGATCACGGAAAAGATCAAGGCGCACCCGAATATAACGGTAAAATATGAGCAGGCGCAGGATATACCGCTCTCGGAAAATAATATCACGGTCGTTGCCACAGGGCCGCTCACCTGCGGCAAAATGGGTGAAAGCATCAGGGTGCTCTGCGGCGGCAGCCTTTCGTTTTATGACGCGGCTGCGCCGATCGTTACGGCGGAAAGCATTGATATGAATATCGTTTTCGGCGCTTCGCGCTACGGCAGGGGCGGGGAGAGCGATTATCTCAACTGCCCGTTCAATAAGGAGCAGTACGAGAATTTTATTACAGAGCTTGTGAACGCGCAGGGTGCGGTGCTTCACGATTTTGATGTTTACGAGGGCTGTATGCCGATCGAAAAGCTTGCAAAGCGCGGGCCTGACGCGCCGCGTTTCGGGCCGATGAAGCCCGTTGGGCTGACTGATCCCAAAACGGGTCACCGGCCTTGGGCGGCGGTTCAGCTCAGGCGTGAAAACGCCGCCGGTACGATGTATAATCTTGTGGGCTTTCAGACGAATCTGAAATTCGGCGAGCAAAAACGTGTGTTTTCCATGATACCGGGTCTTGAGAATGCCGAATTTGTGCGCTACGGCGTAATGCACAGAAATTCCTTTATTGATTCCCCGCGCCTGCTGAGCGCCGCATTCCGGCTCAAAAAGCAGAAAAATGTGTTCTTTGCGGGGCAGATAACGGGCGTGGAGGGCTATATGGAATCCGCCGCTTCGGGCATTCTTGCCGGTAAAAACGCGGTCCGCCTTGCGCACGGCAAAATCCTGCTTGAACTTCCGAAAACAACGATGCTCGGCGCGCTTAGCGCTTATATAAGCGATGAAACGGTAAAGGATTTTCAGCCTATGGGGGCAAATTTCGGCATACTGCCGCCCATTGAACCCAAGATAAAAGATAAAAAACAGCGCTATGCCGCTTTGGCCCAAAGGGCGCTTGCCGATCTTGAGAAGGTGATGGAAAATGAAGATCATAGTTGATGCTTTCGGTGGCGATAACGCACCGCTGGAGATTATTAAAGGCTCACAGCTTGCAGTCGATGAATTCGGTGTAAAGATACTTCTTGTCGGTGATGAGAGCAAAATAAAACAATGCACAGAGGAGCATAAGATCAAACTGAAAAACACAGAGATCGCTCATACCGCTGCGCAGAATATCCTGATGACGGACGATCCCAAATTCGTGCTCAGGGAAAAGGCGGAATCCAGCATGGGCACGGGCTTTAAGCTGCTTAACGACGGCACGGGCGATGCGTTCGTTTCCGCCGGCAATACCGGCGCCATAACCATGGGCGCAACGCTGATCACCAAAAGGATCAAGGGCGTTAAAAGGCCGTGTATCGCCTCCGTTATGCCAAGCGCCAAGAAGCCTATACTTTTGCTTGACTGCGGCGCAAACACGGAATGCCGCGCAGAATTCCTGTATCAGTTCGGCAAACTCGGCAGCCTTTATATGAACCACATTCTCGGATACAAAGAACCGCGCGTTGCGCTTGCGAATAACGGCACGGAGGAAACAAAAGGCACGCCCGCCGTCAAAGAGGCGTTTCAGCTTATGAAGAATGCGGATTATAATTTTATCGGCAATATTGAGGCACGGCAGATCCCGTTCGGCGATGCGGATGTTGTTGTGGCAGACGGATTTTCGGGCAACCTTATATTGAAAATGTACGAAGGTGTTGCAAAGGTGCTTATGAACGGTATAAAATCCGTGTTTAAAAGGAACGCTTTTACAATGCTTTCGGCGCTGGGGGTGCTCGGCGGCATAAACGATATGAAAAAACAGTTTGATTACAAGGAATACGGCGGCGCCGTTCTGCTCGGCGTCAAAAAACCCGTTATCAAGGCGCATGGCAGCTCGGACGCGCGCACGTTTAAAAATGCGATAAAACAGGCGGTGTGGTTCCTTGAAAAAGATCTTATAAACGAAACGGAAAAGGCGTTTGATAATCATGTGTAAAAGTTTTGCTTCTCTTGAAGAGAATATAGGCTATACCTTTAAGCAGAAATCACTGCTGCGCCAGGCGCTTACGCACAGCAGCTACGCAAATGAAAACCGGAATCTGCCGTTCAATGAAAGGCTTGAATTTCTGGGGGATGCAGTTCTGTCGCTCATCACGGCGGATCTCCTTTACGGTAAATTTTCCGATATGCCGGAAGGGCAGCTTACTAAGCTGCGCTCCGCGCTTGTGTGTACGGCGTCGTTATCCGGCTATGCACGGCAGATCTCGCTTGGCGATTTTCTTCTGCTCGGCAAGGGGGAGGACGCAAACGGCGGCCGTCAGCGCAATTCAAATCTTGAAAACGCTTTTGAGGCGCTCATTGCCGCAATATATCTTGACGGCGGATTTGCCAGCGCGCGGGAATTTGTGATCCCGTTTCTTGAAAATTCAGTTGAAACGCACCAGATCCGTTTTAAGGATTATAAAACAAAGCTTCAGGAGATCGTGCAGGAAAGCCATGAGGAGACCCTGAACTATGTTGTTGTAAAGGAAAGCGGCCCGGATCACGATAAACGTTATGAGGTGGAAGTTCATCTGAATTCCAATGTTATCGGAAAAGGAACGGGGAAAAGTAAAAAACAAGCGGAACAGGAGGCTGCAAAGCAAGCTTTGCAATTAATGGGATTATGAGAAAAAGTAATATTTCAATTTTTGTGCCGCATATCGGCTGCCCGCAAAAATGTTCATTTTGCAATCAGAATACAATAACAGGGCAAACCAAGGCGCCTGCGCCGCAGGACGTGGTAGATACCGTGGAGACCGCGCTCAAGTCCAATAAAGATAATCAATATGAATATGAGATCGCTTTCTTCGGCGGTTCGTTTACCGCGATAGACAGGGAGTATATGGTGTCTCTGCTGGAGGCTGCTCACCCCTATGTTGAAAACGGCAGCGTTACGGGCATAAGGATCTCCACACGCCCCGATTATATTGATAAAGACGTGCTTTCGCTGCTCAAAAAATACGGCGTTACCGCCATCGAGCTCGGCGCCCAGAGCATGAGCAATACGGTGCTGAAAAATAATTTCCGCGGGCATACCGCAGATGATGTCAGAAAAGCGGCGAATATGATCAGGAAAAACGGCTTTGAGCTCGGCTTGCAGATGATGACGGGGCTTTATACCTCCAACCGCGGTCTGGATGTTGCAACCGCAAGGGAATTTGTAAAGCTCAAGCCCAAAACGGTAAGAATTTACCCCACCGTTGTGCTCAAGGGTACATATCTTGCAACGCTTTTTGAGACAGGCAAATATACCCCGCCCTCACTCAAAAAGACGATCGCGCTTTGCGCGGAGCTTGTTGCATTCTTTGAAGAGCACGATATAGAAGTCATCAGAGTCGGCCTCCATTCCAGCAAGGATATTAAGGATAATATGCTGGCGGGCGGCTATCACGAATGTTTGGGAGAGCTTGTTGTTTCCAGAATGATGTTCAACCGCATCATGCAGACGCCGCCGGGAGAGCATGAGGTCTATATAAACGAAAAATCAATTTCAAAGCTGTTGGGCAATAAAAGGTCAAATATCAACACGCTGCGCGAGGAGGGCTATAAGCTTACCATCAAATATAACAACGCGCTGAAGCCCAATGAACTGAGGATAGTTTAATGATATTAAAAACACTTGAAATGCAGGGCTTTAAGTCCTTCCCGGATAAGACCGTGCTTTCGTTCGGCAGGGGAATCACGGCGGTAGTCGGCCCCAACGGTTCGGGAAAAAGCAATATTTCCGACGCGGTGCGCTGGGTGCTCGGCGAAACCTCTACAAAGAATCTGAGAGGCTCTAAGATAGAGGACGTCGTTTTCGGCGGCACCTCAACAAGAAAGCCCGTCGGTTTCGCGCAGGTGCGCCTTACGCTGGATAACAGCGATAAGACTCTTAAGGACAAAGGCGATACCGTTACCGTTTCCCGCTGCTATTACAGAAGCGGAGACAGTGAATATAAAATAGACGGCGAGGTCGTAAGGCTGCGCGATGTGCGCGAGCTGTTTATGGATACGGGCCTCGGGGCGGACGGCTATTCCATCGTCGGTCAGGGCAAGATAGATTCTATCATCTCCGCCAAAAATGAAGACAGGCGCGAGCTCTTTGAAGAAGCTGCCGGCATCTCGCGGTTCCGCCATAAAAGAACGGACGCGCAGCGCAGATTGGATCAGGCGCAGGAAAATCTGGTTCGCCTGCTGGATATTCTGGGCGAGCTTGAAAGCCGTGTCGGCCCGCTTAAAGCGCAAAGCGAAAAAGCGGCGCAGTTTATAAAGCTTTCCGATGAAAAGAAAACGCTTGAGATCGGCGTATGGATCAACAAAATTAATAAATTTACGAACGACCTGCGCGAGCAGGAGCATAAAATAGACGCCGCAAACGAATCTTATAATATTTGTGAAAACGAATTAAAAAGCATTGAAAATGATATTGAGGCGGCGCTTGAGGCAACCGTAAAACTCAATGCGGATATAGACGAGCTCAGAGCAACGGCCGCTTCTTATGACGAGCAGGCGCTAAAAAAAGACGCTGAAGCGTCCGTAACGGAGGCAACGCTTTCCCATAACGAAGAAACAGTCTCCAGGCTGAGAAGTGATATTGAAACTGCCGCCAAGGGCAACGATTCCATAGACGAGAGCATCGCAGAAAAGAAAGTGCTTATCGAAAGCTGCGCGCAAAGGTCACAGGAGCTGAAGACGCAGCTTGAAGCCGTAACGGAGCAAACAAACAGCCTTTTAAGCTCCAATGAGCAGCTCTCTAAGCAGGAGGCGGAGCTGAACGGCCGCCTTGCTTCGCTGACGATGAAACTGTCTGATTTCCGTGTAAAACTCACGCAGGCGCAGTCCGGTATGGAGGAGATCGCAGCAAGGCAGCAGGAAACTGATTCCGCCGCCGCGCAGCTGGAAACGGAGATTGAAGCAGAGAAAATGAAAAAGTCTGAAAGCGAAAAACAGATCCGGGCGCTGCATGATTCCGTGGAGGAAAGCACAAACGCTCTAAACGGTTTTACGCTAAAGCTGAAAAGCAAGACCCAAAAGGCGGAAAAGCTGAAAGAGCAGCTGGATAAAGCCGTTTCCGCGCTTTCGGAAAAGCGTTCGCGCGCCAAAATGCTTTCAGATCTTGAAAAGAATATGGAGGGCTATTCAGGCGCCGTAAAGGCAGTAGTGCGCGGCGCAAAAGCAGGCGCGCTCGGCGGCATACACGGCGTGCTTTCTCAGCTTATTCAGGTGGATAACGAATATTCAACGGCTATCGAGGTGGCGCTCGGCGCCGCCATGCAGAATATCGTTACTTCAACCGAGGCGGACGCGAAAAGAGCAATAAATTATCTTAAAAAAGAAAACCTCGGCAGAGCCACATTCCTGCCCGTTTCAAACATCAAGGGCAGAACGCTTGATGAAAAAGGGCTGGACGATAATTTAGGCTTCGTTGCCGTTGCAAGCGAGCTTGTCTCTTGTGACGCAAAATACAGGCAGATCATAAGCAATCTGCTTTCACGTGTGGTCATCGCGGACGATATGGACAGCGCAATCGGCATTGCCAAAGAATATCACAACAGATTTAAGATCGTTACGCTGGACGGGCAGGTCATTAACCCCGGCGGCTCCATGACGGGCGGCAGCCGCGCGAAGGGCGCGGGTATTCTTTCCCGTGCAAACATGATAGAAGAACTGCTTGAAGAGGCAAAAAAGCTTGAAGCCGAACAGCAGAACCTGAGCGCGGAATATAAAACCGCTTTTGAGGACGCCAACAGATCTGCGGCGCAGATGCAGGCGGTGCAGGCGGCGCTCACCACAGCCAAAGAGGATCTTATCCGTGCACAGGGCGAGGATAAGCTGATCGGCGAAAAGCTGGATACCTTGAACGCAAGGCTTGCGCAGCTGCTTGAAGAAAAAGAAAACGCAGGCAGCAGGATCGCGGCTTATCAGAAAGCGAGTGATTCTGCACAGCAGAGCGCGCAGGAAGTCCGCAGCCGGATCAGCGAAACGGAAAAAGAAATAGAGCAGGTTTCCGGCAGCGCGAAAGGCACGCAGGAAAAAAGAGAGGAGCTTCGTCAGGCTGCGGAGCAGATTAATCTGGAGCTTGTTACGCTTGCCAAGGATTCGCAGGCGGCAAGCCTCTCCATAGAGGAGCTGGAATCCAGAAAGGTCGCCCAGTCCGGCAGGGTAGGCAAAATTGAATCGGAAATTGCGGCTATTGAAGCAAAAAGCGGAGAACTGAAAGCGCAGATAGACGAAATAAAAGCACAGGCACAGGAACTCCGCACAAAATCCGCCGCAGCCGCTAAGGAGATAGACCTGCTTGCGGAAAAAAGAAACGAGCTGGATAAGCGCTCCGTTGAGCTGCGCACGCTTGAAAGAAACAAAGCGCAGGAGCGCGAAAAGCTTTCCGCTCAGATCGTGCGCCTTGATGAGCGAAAGATCGCCATGCGTAAGGAGTATGACGAACTTAACGATATGCTCTTTGAGCAATATGAGCTTACCCGCCGCGAGGCGGAGGCGCTCAATATTCAGATAGAGAATATGGAGCAGGCAAAACGGCGCCTGCATGAGATCAAAGTGGCAATCAAAAAGCTTGGCTCCATCAACGTGGGCGCTATTGAGGAATATAAAGAGGTTTCGGAAAGATACGAGTTCCTGAAAGACCAGATAGACGATATTGAAAAATCAAAGTCAGAGCTTTCCAAAATCATAGAAGACCTTACCGCCTCCATGAGCGAGAAGTTTATGACGCAGTTTAACCGTATCAATGAGGAGTTTAAGCAGCGTTTTGCCTATTTCTTCGGCGGCGGCAAGGGCGAGATCATCCTTGAAGATCCGCAAAACTGCCTGGAATGCCCGATAGAGATCAAAATACAGCCGCCGGGTAAATCCGTTCAGAATATAAATCTTTTTTCCGGCGGAGAAAAATCGCTTGCGGCGCTTGCGCTGCTTTTCAGTGTGCTCAGCGTTACGCCGTCGCCGTTTTGCATCTATGACGAGGTGGAGGCGGCGCTGGACGATGTTAATGTGGAGCGCTTTGCGAAATATATGCGTAAAATGACGGATAAAACGCAGTTCATCTCCATCACCCACAGGCGCGGAACGATGGAGGAGGCAGACGTTCTTTACGGCGTTACCATGCAGGAAAAGGGCGTTTCCAAGCTGCTGGAGCTTCAGTCTGCGGAGCTTGCCGCGAAAATGGGGCTCGAAGACTGATCCGATCAGCAAACGGGAGGAAGATGGATATGGGATTATTTGATAAATTCAGAAAAGGCCTCAGAAAAACAAGAGAGCAGGGCATAACGGCGCAGATCAACGAAGTGGTAGAGAGTTATGAGCGGATCACGCCGGAGCTTTATGACGAGCTGGAAGAGATCCTTATCATGGGCGATGTGGGCTTTCCAACGGCTGAAAAGATCATCAAAAGCCTGCGCGAAAAGGTTGAGAATGACGGCATTCAGGATGTAAAAAAGGTGCGCGAGACTTTAAAGGACATCGTCTCCGGTATCGTTTGGGGCGGCAGCTATTTAAAGCTGCGCACAAAGCCCTCCGTTATCCTTGTTATCGGCGTTAACGGCGTTGGCAAAACAACAACGATCGGCAAGCTCGCCCTTCGCCTGAAAGAGCAGGGCAGAAGCGTTATCCTCGGCGCGGCAGATACGTTCAGAGCCGCTGCGATAGAGCAGCTTCAGGTCTGGGCGGACAGAGCAGGCGTTGACCTGATCAAATCGGCAGAGGGCTCCGACCCGGCTTCCGTTGTATTCGATACGATACAGGCGGGCAAGGCGCGTTCGGCAGACGTGATTATCATTGATACCGCCGGCAGGCTCCACAATAAGAAGAATCTGATGGACGAGCTGAATAAGATCGGCAGAGTTATAGACCGCGAGCTGCCCGATTCTTCAAAAGAGGTGCTGCTTGTGCTTGACGCCACTACAGGTCAAAACGCCGTCAATCAGGCAAAGGATTTCAAAGACGCAGCCGGCATAACCGGCATCGTGCTTACCAAGCTGGACGGCACCGCAAGGGGCGGCGTTGTGCTTGCGATCAACAATGAGCTTGATGTGCCCGTAAAATTCGTGGGCGTCGGCGAGCAGATAGACGATCTTCAGCCTTTTGACGCTGATGCGTTTGCCGCAGGTCTTTTTGATGATGAGGAGAAGTAATGGATTTTATATTAGCAACAAACAATATAAAAAAGCTGGAGGAGCTGCAAAGGATCCTTTCGCCCCTCGGCATAAACGTTATAACCGCAAAAAGCTTGGGTATTGAACTCCCGGAAGTGGAGGAAAACGGCAGCACTTTTGAGGAAAATGCGCATATAAAGGCGCAGTCTGCCTGCGAGATCACGCACCTGCCCTCCATAGCGGACGACAGTGGCCTTTGCGTTGATTATCTCGGCGGTGCCCCGGGCATTTATTCCGCAAGGTTTTCCGGCGAGCACGGCAATGATGAAAAAAACAATGATCTTCTGCTTGAAAAGCTCAGCGGCGTTCCTCTTGAAAAGCGTACCGCGCATTATGTCTGTGCCGTCTGCTGTATCTTCCCGGACGGGCGCGAGATCACCGTGCGCGGCGAATGCAGCGGCCATATCGGCTTTGAAAGGGACGGAAACGCAGGTTTCGGCTACGATCCGCTGTTTATCATAAACGGCAAGTCCTTCGGCAGGTATTCGGCGGAGGAAAAAGATAAGATCAGCCACAGGGGCAACGCCCTCAGGCGTCTTAAAAATGAATTGGAGAAAATCTTATGACTTCTAAAGAGAGAGCCGCTTTAAGGGCGGCGGCAAATCCGCTGGAGCCTATCTTTCAGGTGGGCAAGGAAGGCGTTTGCCCCAATCTTGTTTCTCAGCTTGATGACGCGCTTGACGCCAGAGAGCTTTTAAAGATAAGAGTTCACCTGGAGACCTGCCCCAAAAAGCCGCGCGAGATAGCGGATGAGCTGCAGGCGGCGCTGTCTGCAGAGGTAATACAGGTGATCGGCGGCGTTATCGTGCTTTACAGAAAAGCGGACGAGGAAAAGATAAAGGCAAAAAAGGCAGCCGCTGCAAAGCAGAAAAAGCCGGCAAAAAAGCATGTCAAAATTAAGGGTATGCGCGCACGCAACGCGCAGGTAAACAGCCGCCGCCCTGCAAGCGGCACACCGCGCAGCAGGGGTGAAAGGCATTGAGGTTAGGCGTTTTCGGCGGGGCGTTCAACCCCGTGCATAACGGTCATATCAATCTTGCAAAAAGCTTTATCACAAGCCTTAAGCTTGATCTGCTGTTTATTGTTCCTACGGCGGATCCACCGCACAGGCAGAGCGCTGATTTTGCTCCGCCGCAGGATCGCTTCAATATGCTTGTTGCCGCATTTTCAAATGTTGAAAAAGCAGTCGTTTCCGATATGGAATTCAGGCGCATCGGCAAAAGCTATACTTATGACACGGTTCAGGAATTAAAAGCCGAATATCCCGGCGCGGATATCTATTTGCTGCTCGGCGAAGATCAGCTTTTAAAGTTTGAAGAGTGGTACAGATACCGTGATATTTTAAAGGACGTTACGCTGTGCGCCGCAGCAAGAGGAGAAAACAGCCGCAAGCTGCTTGCCGAGTTTTCCGCAGTGCGTTTCGGAAAAGAAAAAGTGATCATAGCGGATTTTGAGCCTATCGTTGTATCAAGCAGCGAAATAAGGGATAAAATAAAAAATAATTTTGATATTTCGGGGCTTGTGCCGCAGTGTGTTTTGGATTATATTATGGAAAAGGGGCTGTACCGTGATCGATTATGATAAATATATAGAAATCATCAAGTCCCGCCTTTCCGAACCGCGTTTTGCGCACAGTATAAATGTTTCACTTGCGGCAGCTGAGCTGGCAAAAAAATACGGCGCGGATGAAAGCAAAGCGCGCCTTGCCGGTATCCTGCACGATATCACCAAAGAAACGCCGCTTGAAGAGCAGTACAAATATATTTACGATTCGGGCGGCACCTTATCTAAGCTTGAACTGAACAGCCGCTTTGTGATCCACCAAAGATCGGGCGCGGCGTACTGCCGTCTTGTGCTCGGTATAGATGATGAGGATGTACTTGGCGCAATACGGTATCACACCACCGGCAAAAGAGGCATGAGCCTGCTTGAAAGGGTGGTCTACACCGCTGATTTCATCTCGGCGGACAGAAATTATCCCGATGTTGAAAAAATGCGCAGTCTTGCCTTAGTAAGCCTTGAAGAGGCAATGCTCTATTCGCTTAAATTCACCATCAACATGCGCGTGGGGGAGGGCTCGCTGCTCCACCCCGATACGCTTGATTGCTATAATGATTTGCTTGAAGAAAAAATAAAGGAATGAAAGAACTGGAATATGACTTCACTTGATATCGTAAAGGCCGCAGTTCGTGCGGCGGACAGTAAAAAAGGCCGCGATCTTCGTGTTATAAAAATAAGGGATATTTCCGTTTTGGCGGATTATTTTGTGTTCGTAAGCGGCGATTCCAATACGCAGACGCGCGCCATTGCCGAGGAGGTTGAATTCAAGCTCGGCGAGGCGGGCGAGCAGCCGCATCATATAGAGGGGCGCCAGTCCGGCTGGATATGCCTGGATTACGGTTCGGTTGTCGTCCACGTTTTCCACACGGAGCAAAGGCAGTATTTCCAGCTTGAGCGCCTGTGGGAGGACGGCGAGGAGATCGACGTTTCATCTTTTATTGAAAACTGAAGGAGGATCAGGATATATGGATTATGATTTTAAAAAGGTAGAAAAAAAGTGGCAGGATATATGGTATTCCCAAAATACCTTTGCCGCCAAGGATGATTATTCGCTGCCCAAATTCTATTGCCTTGTTGAGTTCCCGTATCCGAGCGGGCAGGGTCTCCATGTAGGTCACCCGCGTTCCTATACGGCGCTTGATATCGTTGCAAGAAAGAAAAGGCTCCAGGGCTATAACGTGCTTTATCCGATGGGCTGGGACGCATTCGGCCTGCCTACCGAGAATTATGCCATCAAAAACCACGTTCACCCTGCGGAGGTCACGAAGAAGAACATAGCCCATTTCAAGAGCCAGCTTCAGGCGCTCGGCTTTTCGTTTGACTGGACAAGAGAGATCAATACAACCGACCCCGATTATTATAAGTGGACGCAGTGGATATTCATTCAGCTCTTTAAAAAAGGGCTTGCCTATAAAAAGAAGATGGCGGTCAACTGGTGCACCTCCTGTAAATGCGTGCTTGCAAACGAAGAGGTGGTAAACGGCGTGTGCGAGCGCTGCGGCTCAGAGGTCATAAGAAAAGAACAGAGCCAGTGGATGCTTAAGATAACAGAATATGCAGACAGGCTCGTTAACGATCTGGATAAGGTGGATTTTATAGACCGCGTTAAGGTGCAGCAAAGAAACTGGATCGGCAAGAGCCACGGCGCAGAGGTCGATTTCGGCACCACCCTCGGCGATACGCTGACGGTATATACCACAAGGTGTGATACGCTGTTCGGCGCAACCTATATGGTCATTTCGCCGGAGCACCCGTATATAGAAAAATGGGCGCCTCAGCTTAAAAATATGGACGAAGTGCGCGCCTATCAGCAGGAAGCGGCCAAAAAAAGCGATTTTGAGCGTACAGAGATTAATAAGGATAAAACCGGCGTAAGGCTGGACGGCGTTATGGGTATCAATCCCGTAAACGACAAAGAAATCCCGATCTTTATTTCAGATTACGTGTTGACCTCCTACGGCACCGGCGCCATCATGGCCGTTCCCGCTCACGATACGCGCGACTGGGAATTTGCCAAGAAATTCGATCTGCCGATCATTGAGGTCGTTGCCGGCGGAGAGGACGTTCAGAAAGAGGCGTTTACAGACTGCGCAACCGGCAAGCTCGTAAACAGCGGCTTTATTACCGGCATGAGCGTTGAGGAAGCCAAAAAGGCAATGACCGAATGGCTTGAAAAAGAGGGCAAAGGCCGCGAAAAGGTCAATTTCAAGCTGCGCGACTGGGTGTTCAGCCGCCAGCGTTACTGGGGCGAGCCGATTCCCATCGTAAAATGCGAAAAATGCGGTTATGTTCCGCTTCCGGAAAGCGAGCTTCCGCTCCGGCTGCCCAATGTGGATTCCTATGAGCCTACCGATACCGGCGAATCCCCGCTTGCAAAGATGACGGATTGGGTAAATACCGCCTGCCCGTGCTGCGGCGGTCCTGCCAAGAGAGAAACGGATACAATGCCCCAGTGGGCAGGCTCGTCATGGTATTTCTTAAGGTATACCGATCCGCACAACGATAAGGCGCTTGCCTCAAAGGAGGCGCTTGATTACTGGACTCCCGTGGACTGGTATAACGGCGGTATGGAGCATACGACCCTGCATCTGCTTTACAGCCGCTTCTGGCATAAATTTCTTTATGATATCGGCGTGGTTCCCACTTCAGAGCCGTATATGAAGCGCACATCGCACGGTATGATCCTCGGTGAAAACGGCGAGAAGATGAGCAAATCAAGAGGCAATGTTGTAAATCCCGATGATATCGTTGACCGTTACGGTGCGGATACGATGCGCCTTTATGAAATGTTTATCGGCGATTTTGAAAAGGCCGCTCCTTGGAATTCGGATTCCATAAAGGGCTGTAAAAGGTTTGTTGAGCGCTACTGGAATCTTCAGGAGATCGTTTGCGATTCAGATGAATACAGCGCGGATATAGAACCGCTTATGCACAAGACGATCAAAAAGGTTACGGAGGATATTGATAATCTTAAGAGCAATACGGCCATCGCGGCTATGATGACGCTGCTCAACAAGATCTATGAGAAAAAGAGCATAACGAAAGCAGAGCTCAAAACACTTACCATTCTGCTCAATCCGTTTGCCCCTCACGTAACGGAGGAAGTCTGGGAAAGAATGGGCTTCGGCGGCGCCGTTCATGAGGCAAGCTGGCCCGAATATGACGAATCCAAAACGGCCGAAAACACGGTTGAGATCGTTTTGCAGATCATGGGCAAGGTGCGTTCCCGTATGACCGTTGCCGTTGATATGCCCAAGGATGAAGTGCTTGCCCTTGCAAAGGCGGATGAAAAGATAGCCGCCGCAATAGAGGGCAAAACCATCAAAAAAGAAATTTACGTGCCGAATAAGCTTGTAAATATTGTTGCGGTTTGATAAATACGGCGCGGCGGATCCTTGCCGCGCCTTTTTTACGAGGTAATGCCATGAGTGATAAAAAGAAGATTTATACCGTTGCCACAGCGCATCTTGATACGGTTTGGAGCTGGGATTTTGAAAAGACCGTTTCCGAATACATATACAACACGCTTGTGGATAATTTCAAGCTACTCAAAAAGTATAAGACCTATAAGTTCAATTTTGAAGGCTCTTACCGCTATGAGCTGATGCAGGAATACTATCCCGAGCTGTTTGAGGAAATGAAAAAATATGTGGAGAGCGGCAGGTGGAACGTCTGCGGCTCCGCATTTGAAAACGGAGATACGAATATTCCTTCTCCCGAAGCGCTTTTCAGGAATATCCTGATCGGCAATTCCTATTTTGATAAAACCTTCGGCAAGCGCAGCAAGGATATCTTCCTGCCGGATTGCTTTGGCTTCGGCTGGGCGCTTCCGTCCATTGCCCACCATGCAAATCTGCTTGGCTTTACCACCCAAAAGCTTGCCTGGGGCAGCGCTTACGGCGTGCCCTTTGATCTCGGAAAGTGGTACGGTGTGGACGGCAATTCTATCTATGCCAGCTGCAATCCGCACGATTATTATTTTACGCTTACGCAGCTCCGCCACTGGGATTTCGTTAAAAACAAGCTGAAGACCAATGAAAAATACGATCTGGATTGGACTTATGTTTTCCACGGTATCGGCGACCGCGGCGGCGCGCCCAAGGAAAAATCCGTTGCCTTTGTTGAAAAAGAGGCAGAGGAGAATAAAAACAGCAATACAGAGGTCTATGTTGCCACGGCGGACGAGATCTTCCGCGATATGGAAAATAAGCTGACCGATGAACAGAAAAATAAGCTTCCGCAGTGGAAAACGGAGCTTGTTATGCAGAATCACGGCGTGGGCGGCTATACCTCAAGAGCCGTCGGCAAAAGGTGGAACAGGTGTTGTGAGGAGCTTGGCAATCTTGCCGAGATCGCAGGCGTGGAGGCAGAATATTTAGGCGCGGCTGATTACAACAAGCCTGTTTTAACAAGGGCTTGGAAACGCGCCATTGCGCATCAGTTCCATGATGATATGCCCGGCACCAGCGTGCAGCGCGTTTACCGCCGCAGCTGGAACGATCTTGCCCTCTCCGCAAATCAGTTCACTTCAGAGCTGGAGACGGCTTCCTGCGGCATCGGTTCCCTTATGAAGACGGATTTCTGCGAGGGTATTCCCGTTATGGTCTCGAATCCGGTGGAAGCAGATACTTCCTGTGCCGTAACGATCTACCTCGGCGGCATGAAAACGCAGTACGTCCGCGTGTTTGACGACAGCGGCAAAGAGGTCAAAAGTCAGGTGAATTCGGAAAAGGACGGCGTTAAGGAGATCCTGTTCATCGCCGATGTCAAGAGCCTTGGCCATCGCGTTTATGATGTGCGCCCAAGCGATATTCCCTGCCGCCTTGAAACGGATCTTAAAATAGATACGGAAAATACGCTTGAAAACGAAAAGTATATCGTAACGCTCAATAAGATGGGCAATATCACGTCAATACTTGATAAATCGCTCGGTGAAAAAGAGCTTCTGAAAGAGCCGATCATCCTCGGCCTGTTCAAATATACCGGATCAAGGCAGTGGCCGGCATGGGAGATGAATTTTAAAGAGGCAAATAAAGAGGCGGACAGGATCCCCCGCCTTGTAAGCGTTTCCATAGAGGAAACAGGCCCGGCAAGAGCGGCGTTCAAGGTTGTTCAGCAGGATAAAAACCGTTCGCGTTTTACTTATTATATCGCCCTTACGAGCGGCGGCAAATGTGTGGAGGTCTATTCGGAAATCGAATGGCAGAATCTCTGCACCATGGCAAAGCACAGATTTTCATTTACCTGCTCCAATAAAGAGGCATCCTTTGACCTCGGCCTCGGCGTGATCAAAAGAGGCAATATGAATGAAAAGCTTTTTGAAGTGCCGGCGCAGAAATGGGCGGATATAACGGATGAAAGCGGCGAATACGGCGTTTCCGTTATCAGCGAATGCAAATACGGCTGGGATAAGTTTAAGGACGATACTCTGCGCCTTACCGTTTTGCACACCCCGCGTAAGAATTACAGGATTGATTCCATGCAGTCCATGATGGATATTGGTTTAAACAGATATTCGTTCGCCGTATTCAGCCATGAGGGCGCCGATCTTGCAGATACGCAGCTGGAAGCGCGTAAATTCGTTCAGCCGCTGACTGCATATGTATGCGCAAAGCATGCGGGCGCGCTGGGAACATCTTACAGTTTCGGCGGCGTTTCGTCAAACAACGTCATGATCCGCGCCATCAAAAAAGCGGAGGACAGCGATGAGATCGTTGTTCGCCTTAACGAGGGCGCAGGCAAAAAGCTGGATCGGTTTACGCTCACCCTCGGCGAGGGTGTGGAAAGCGCCAGAGAGATCTATGCAAGCGAGGAGCCGCTCGGCGATGCTGTAGTTGAAAACGGCAGCCTTGTGACCTCATTTACGCCGTATCAGATACGCAGCTTTGCGCTCACGCTCAAAAAGAGCGGCGTTCAGGCGAAAAAAACGGTTTCGGTACCGGTGCAGCTTGAATATGATAAGAATATGATCACTTCAAACGGCGAGCGCGGCGGCGATTTTGAAAAAAATATCCCGCGCGAGCTGATCCCTGCGGAGATCACGGCAAACGGTGTGCGCTTTGAAATATCGCAAACCGATAAAAACGCCTGCATTATGAAGGGGCAGACCGTAAGGCTTTCCGAAAATGCGCAAAAGCTCTGCCTGCTTTGTGCCTCTACCGCAGGAGATAAGACTGTTAAATTTGATGTGGACGGCGAAACGGTAACACGCAGGATCCTAAGCGCCGCAGAGCCTTTTGCAGCGTGGGATCTGCCCGATCTCGGCGACGTTGCCTACGTTAAGCACGGCAAGCTCGGGTTTGAGGCAACGCACAGCCATACGCTCGGAAAAGATAATATCGCTCAAGGCCTTTGCTTCTATATAACAGAGATAGATGTTAAGGGCAAGAGCACGGTCATACTGCCTGTTGATAAGGATGTTGTTGTGCTCTCCGCCGCAGAAGTTTCAAATGCAAACGGCGCTATCGTTTCCAAAACCTTTGACGAGGTGGATGAAGACCGCGAGCAGACCTTCTATATGACATTTGGAGAATATGTGCGTTACTGTTGGTTCAAATGTGTTTGGAACCTGAATGATAAAGATGAATTTATTACCGCGATAAACAGAGGAAGAAAAAAGTGAAAGACCCGTTTGAAAATACCTGGATAAATGGCAATAACGGCGTGCCGCTCAATTCGCCGGAAGTCGAAAGGCTCATTTCCGTAAAGCCGTCTAAAAATCAGCTTGCGCTTGCAGAAAAACCGTTTTATCTTTTTATGCACTTCGGTATGAATACCGCTACGGCAAGGGAATGGGGCGCAGGCAATGAAAAAGCAGCAGATTTTACAATCAAAAAGATAAATGCCGCGCAGTGGGTAAGATGCGCCGTTTCCGCCGGAGCAACCGGTATCATCCTTACCTGTAAACACCATGAAGGCTTTTGCCTCTGGCCAAGCGAATACACCTCTTTTTCCGTAAAATATACGGATTTTGAGGGCGATATCGTCAAAATGGTCTCAGATGAATGCCATAAGGCAGGGCTTGATTTCGGCGTCTATCTTTCCCCATGGGATATGCACGAGCCAACGTACGGCACCCCGGATTATAACGATTATTTCTGCAATCAGCTGACCGAGCTTTTAACCGGCTACGGCGAAATATCTGAGGTGTGGTTTGACGGCGCAAAGGGCGCCAATGCCAAGGCATTTGAATATGACTGGCAAAGATATTATAAGCTTATAAGAGAGCTCCAGCCCGGCGCCAACATCGCCGTCTGCGGCCCGGATATCAGATGGGTCGGCAACGAGGGCGGCAAAACGCGGAAATCGGAATTTTCCGTTGTTCCCGCATATTTAAGAATGGCGGAGACCGTTGCTGAAAAAAGCCAGCAAAACGCGGCGGACGCCAAGGATATGCAAAAGCGCACTTCAACGGATGAGGATCTCGGCAGCCGTGAACTGCTCAAAAACTGCCCGGAGCTTTGCTGGTACCCTGCGGAGGTGGATGTTTCTATCCGCAAGGGCTGGTTCTATTCCAAAAAGACCAATCTTACCGTTAAAAGCGCTAAAAAACTTTTTAATATTTATATCCGTTCGGTGGGAAATAACTGCACGCTGCTTTTGAATGTGCCGCCAAGCGATAAGGGCACGATTCATATGAAAGACGCAATGGCGCTGCGCGCTCTCGGTAAAAAGATCAGGGAGATGTATTCCAAGCCTGTTATCGTTCAGAAATTCGGCATGCTGAAAGAAACGGACGGCGTTTTGGATTTTGCGTTCAACAGCGAAAAGAAAATCAGATATATCATACTTAAAGAGGATATCCGTTATTCCCAGCGTGTGGAAGCTTTTGATGTTTATCTTAAAAAAACGAACGGCAAGTATATTCACGTTTATTCCGGCACGGTCATCGGCTCGAGCAAGATCGTTCAGCTGCGCGGTGTAAAATGCAGCGGCGCAAGAGTGGTCGTTCGTCAGAGCAGAAGCACGCCCGTAATGAAAGAGATCGGTTTTTATGAATGAGTTTTATATCGCACTGGCGGCGCTGCTTGCGGCATGTGCCGTCGTGCTCGGTATCCTTTTGAAAAACTGCGTTTTGCTCAGGCGCAGCGGCAAAAAGATTAACCGCCTTGATCTCAGCGGTTTTGAGCTTGTGTTCGCAGATGATTTTAACGGCACGGGTCTTGATACGGCCGTATGGCGAGGAGAGGGTAAAGCCGCGCCTCGGCGCGGCGGGTATTGGGATGATTCCTGCATCCGCGTTTCGGATTCAGATCTGATTATCGATATCGAATACCGTCCAAACGGCGCGCTCGGCGCAGGCTGGTATACGGGCGCCGTCAGAACAGAGCCTTCGTCGGAAAACAGCGGCTTTTTGCAGAAATACGGATATTTTGAATGCAGATGCCGCGTGCCGAAGATCAAAGGCGCGTGGGCGGCGTTTTGGCTCATGCCGAAGGGCAATTTTGAAAATTGTGACGAGAACAGCGGCAGGGACGGCAGCGAGATCGATGTTTTTGAATCCATGTATGCCTTTTCTCCGCTCTACCCAATCAAAAACAGCGTTACCCATGCCGTGCATATCGGCGGCTACGGAAACGGGCTTAAAAGTATAGGTTCACCGAATTTCTTTTTTAAAGATCTGTATGATTCCTATCATACCTACGGTGTTAAATGGGATGAGAGCGGCTATGTTTTCTATATTGACGGCGTTGAGAGTTGGCGAACGAACGAGACCCGCTTTAAAGGGAAAAGATACAGCAATGTTTCCCATACGCCGGAATATATGCTGCTCTCCTGCGAGGTTGCCGGTTCAGATAAAAACGGAAAAGTTATTCCGGGGCGCGAATATAACAAAAGAGGAAAGCTCGTAAGATCCTGGAACGGAAACCCGAATCAAAACAGCAGAAAGGAAAAATATTCCTTCTGCATCGATTATATACGCGTGTACGGAAAACGCAGCCCCCAATAAATTTACAGTAAAAATAAAAACGCGGTTTCAGACGCTTACAGTCTTGAAATCGCGTTTAATACTTTCTTTTTGTCCGCGCTCCAGAGCGGCGCAATCAGGTCTTTTTTAGCGCCGTCGCCCGTCAGGCGGTGGATAACGATATCTTTCGGTATGATTTCTACGCAGCTTTTAATTATATCCAGGTATGCTTCAAAGCTCAGTGCCTCAAATTTGCCCGCCTCGTAATCTTTCGCAAGATCGGTGCCGCGCAAAACATGCAAAAGCTGCAATTTGATGCCGTCTATCCCGCTCTTGCAGGCGTAGTCAACACTTTGGAGCATATCGGTTTTGCTCTCTCCCGGCAAACCTAAAATGATGTGGCATACAACATTCAGCCCTGCGGCTTTCAGGCGGGAGACCGCGCAGTCATAACAGGAAAGGTCATACCCGCGGCGTATATATTCCGCGCTTTTTTCATGTATCGTCTGCAAACCGAGTTCAACCGAAACGGGCTTGATCTCATTTAAGTCTTTCAGCAGATCTATAACCTCATCCGGCAGGCAGTCCGGGCGTGTGGCAACGGAAAGCATCACGATATCGGGGTGGTCTATCGCCTCGGTAAATTTTTTTCTCAGTATTTCCGCCGGCGCATAGGTGTTTGTGAACGCCTGAAAATAGGCAATATATTTCCCGTTTTTTATCTTTTTTCTGACTCTTTTTTTACCGTTTTCGATCTGCTGAGTTATCGATAATTCGGGACTTTCGGCAAAATCACCGCTGCCGCCCGCAGAGCAGAATATACAACCGCCGGTGCCGAGCGTACCGTCTCTGTTTGGGCAGGTGAAACCGCCGTTTATGCTGATCTTGTATACCTTGCAGCCGAATCTTTCCCGCAGGTATCTGTTAAAGCTGTAATATTCCATTTGCTATACTGAAAAATTCTTCAAGATTCCTTCCGCCGGAGCATACGTAGGATTGTATCCCTGCCGGGTCTATTTCTCCGCCGTCGGCAGTCATGCAGATTCCGCCCGCCTCTTTCAAAATAACGCTCGCCGCCGCAATATCCCACGGGCGCAGGATCAGCTCATAGTAAAGATCGGCTTTTCCTGCGGCAACGTAGCAGATGTCCAGCGCGGCAGAGCCGGAGCGGCGCACCTCAAGGCATTTGTAAAAGATCTCTTTTGTAAGTTCAAAGGTCTTTTCGGCAAGCTCGCGCTCATAGGGGCAGGTGCCGAAGAGCACAAGGCTGTCTTTAAGCGTGCAGGCGGAAGCCTGTATTCTTTTTCCGTTCAGATATGCGCCCTTGCCTTTTTCTGCGTAAAACAGATTATCAAGATCCGGGTCAAGCACAACGCCCGCAATCAGCTCTTTATCTTTGGCAAGACCAACGGAGATCGCGCTGTGCTGAAAGCCTTTCACAAAATTCGTTGTTCCGTCTATCGGGTCTATGATAAAGCAGTAGCCGTCCGTAAGCTCTTTTGCGCCGTCTCCCTCTTCGCCCAAAAACGAACAGCCCGGTGTGATCTTCGCAAGCTCGTCAAAAAGATATTGCTGTATCCTGCCGTCGTATTCCGTAACAAGATCCACGTCCGAGCTTTTTGTTTTTATTCCAAGGCCGCCGTGCGCGCTTTTGTATATCTTTTGCGCGCCGCGTACGGCTCTGATGATCTCTTCAAGCATCGTCATCGCTCTCCTCACTTAAAATATTCTATCATAATAAAAATTTAATTCAATATAATTTATTATGATTATTACAATTATTATTGCGCTTGCAAGGCTGTGTGAAAAACTGCTGCGCCTTTTCGGCAGGGGAGCCACCTCATTTCCCGGGAAATTGGCGCTCTTTCTTAAAAAAGACATACTGAAAAGCCTTTCCCGCGGCGTCAGGATCATCGCCGTAACGGGTACGAACGGCAAGACCACGACCTGCGCCATGATAGAATCTGCGCTGAAAAAAGCCGGTATTTCCTGCTTTTTAAACCGCTCCGGCGCGAATCTGATAACGGGCGTTACCGCGGCTTTTATAGCAAACTGCAATCTCTTCGGCAGGTGCAGATATGACTGCGCCGTTTTGGAATGTGACGAGAATGCTTTAAAAAAAATAAGCCTTTATATTGATGCACAGATCCTTGTTGTAACCAATATATTCCGCGATCAGCTGGACAGATACGGAGAAGTCAGTTCCACGCTGGCGGCGATCAGAGAGGGCGCAGGCAATATGAAAAATGCGCTTCTCGTTTTGAATGCGGATGATCCGCTTACGTTCAGCCTCAGCCGTCTTGGTAATCCGTATGTCTCTTTCGGTATAAGCAAGCGGCTTTCGCTGGGCGGCAGGGGAGAAAGCGAGTTCTGCCCGTTCTGCGGCACAGCGTATGAATATGCATTCAGAACATACAGCCAGCTCGGCGGATTTTACTGCCCCTCCTGCGGCTATGCAAGGGAAACGCCTGATTATTCGGCAGAGGAGGTATTTTTGCAGGATCCCGATACTTCGTCATTTTTCGCTGTTTTTCGCGGAAAAGCGGCGCTTGTTTCCGTAAATCTCGGCGGTATCTACAATGTTTACAATGCGCTTGCCGCCGCTGCGGCGCTGCGTGAATTCGGCGTGGGGCTCAGTGATGTGGAAAACGCTTTGTCGGAATTCGGCGGCGCGTTCGGAAGAATGGAAAGATTTGAAAACGTGCGCATGCTCCTTGTCAAAAATCCCGCCGGCTTCACGCAGACCGTAAATTACATTAAACCGCTTGCCGTGCATAATCTGATCTTTGTGCTGAATGATAATGACGCGGACGGCAAGGACGTTTCCTGGATCTGGGACGCGCAGATAGATATAGGCGATCATGTGGGGAACGTTTATGCGTTCGGGATACGCTCCGGCGATATGGCTCTGCGTTTGAAATACGCCGGCATTCAGGCAAAAATCATCAAAAATTATGATGAGTTCAAAAAGATAACTTCTCAGCCGGATACCGTTATCATCCCCACTTATACCGCAATGATGGCGCTGCGCCCGTATTTTGCGCACAGATCAGGCAAAAAGGAGTTTTGGCAGTGAAGCTGAATATAGCCCATTTGTATCCTGATCTTCTGAATCTTTACGGCGATTCGGGCAATATCCTGTGCCTGCAAAAGCGCTGCGCGTGGCGCGGTATAGAATGTGCCGTAACGCCGCTTGTTTGCGGGCGTGATTTTGATTTTTCATCGTACGATCTTATCTTTATCGGCGGCGGGCAGGATAGAGAGCAAAAGCTTGTCCTGTCCGATCTCACGCTGAAAAAATGCTCGTCATTAGGCAACGCTGTTCAAAGCGGAGCCGTAGTGCTCGCAATCTGCGGCGGTTATCAGCTGCTCGGAAAATTTTATGAAACGGCGGCGGGGGAACGCCTTGATTTTACCGGTATCCTTGATCTTTATACCTGCGCCGGCGAAAAGCGCCTGATCGGAAATTATGAGTTCAAAACTGCGGAAAAAATACGGATCATCGGCTTTGAGAACCATTCCGGGCGCACGTTCCTCGGCAGCGGCGTCGCCCCGCTGGGCAGAGTGCTCAAAGGCTTCGGCAATAACGGAGCGGATAAAACGGAGGGCGCAAGGTATAAAAATACGTTCTGCACCTATTGCCACGGCCCCGTGCTGCCCAAAAATCCCGATTTTGCCGATATGCTCATAAAAACCGCGCTGGAACGGCGCTATGACGAGGTCGAGCTTGCCCCGCTGGATTGTTCTCAGGAACTGCTTGCCCGCCGCCAGATCCGCGATTTGTATATCTAATTAATTAAATTAAAATTTTTCTTGATTTTATATTCCGCTTATGGTAAAATGTTTCAGCACGGAATATACAGGCCGTGCAATCCACACGCAGTGCCTGCGTCCGCGGTGTATGATTCGGGCGCGTTGCCATAGGCGCGGCGGAGGAATAACCCAAAGGAGGAATATAATAATGGCAAATGTAGTTTCTATGAAACAGCTTTTGGAGGCCGGTGTTCATTTCGGTCACCAAACAAGAAGATGGAACCCCAAAATGGCTCCTTACATTTTTACGGAGCGCAACGGCATCTACATCATCGATCTTCAGAAAACGGTAAAGAAGCTTGATGAGGCTTATATGTTCGTTCGCGATCTTGCCGCAGAGGGCGGTTCTATCATTTTTGTAGGCACAAAGAAGCAGGCGCAGGAATCCATTAAGGAAGAGGCGGAACGCTGCTCCATGCCTTATGTAAACGCCCGCTGGCTCGGCGGTATGCTTACCAACTTCAAAACGATCCGCGGCCGTGTTGCCCGCCTTGCTCAGCTCAAGAAGATGAGGGAGGACGGCACTTTCGATCTTCTTACAAAGAAAGAGGCTGCCGGTCTTGAACTTCAGATCGAAAAGCTTGAAAAATATCTCGGCGGTATCACAGAGATGAATAAAGTGCCTGACGCTATGTTTATCGTTGACCCGCGCAAGGAGCGCATCGCCGTATCAGAGGCTGTGAAGCTCGGTCTTCCTATCGTTGCTATCGTTGATACAAACTGTGATCCGGATGAGATCGATTATGTGATTCCCGGAAATGATGACGCTATCCGCGCTGTAAAGCTCATCGCAGGCGCAATGGCTTCTGCCGTTATAGAGGGCAGAGACGGCAGCGATGTTGCTGAAGCTGCCGAAGAAGCTCCCGCAGAGGCAGCAGAGGAAGCACCCGTAGCCGAGGATGCTGAATAATTTAAGTATAACTGAATTTATATAGTTTGGAGGAATTGTAATGAATTTTACAGCTCAGGATGTAAAGACCCTTCGTGAAAAAACAGGCGTCGGCATGATGGAGTGCAAAAAGGCGCTTACCGAAGCTGACGGCGATATGGACAAGGCTGTAGACTATCTTCGTGAAAGAGGTCTTGCTGCCGCTCAGAAAAAGGCTGCAAGAATCGCTGCAGAGGGCGTTGTTCTCTCTTATGCGGACGCTGCTGCCAAAAAGGGCGTTGTTATTGAAGTCAATTCAGAAACCGATTTCGTTGCCAAAAATGAAAAATTTATTGATTTCGTTACGGATTGTGCGAAAACGATCATCGCAACAGGCGTAAGCACCGTTGAGGAGCTTGCTGCCGCAGAATATATGGGCACCGGCAGAACCGTTTCCGAAACGCTGAACGATCTTATCCTCGCTATCGGCGAGAATATGAAGCTCCGCCGTTTTGAGGTTATGGAGGGCGTGCTTGCAACTTATGTGCATGCAGGCGGTTCCGTAGGCGTTATGGTAGGCTTTGACGTTGCAGATGAATCCAAGGCAGATACAGCCGAGTTCGCTGATATGGGCAAAAACATTGCAATGCAGATCGCAGCCATGAGCCCCGCTTATCTTGACGAGGCTTCCGTTCCCGCAGATGTTATCGAGCATGAAAAGAGCATTCTTGCTTCTCAGATGAAGGAAGATCCCAAAATGGCTTCCAAGCCCGAGGCTGTCCTTGCAAAGATAGCAGAGGGCAAAATGGGCAAGTACTACAAGGAAAATTGCCTTGTCGATCAGGAATTCGTCCGCGGTGACCTTTATGACGGCAATGTTAAGGGCTATGTGGATTCCGTTGCCAAGACACTCGGCACGCAGATCAAGATCAACGGCTTTATCCGCATGACAAGAGGCGAGGGCCTTGAAAAACGCCAGGAGAATTTTGCAGAGGAGATCGCTAAGCAGATCAACGGCTAAGACTTCCGCGAAAAATTCAATATGATTTGATTTTAACGGCTTAAAACCAACGGTTTTAAGCCGTTTTTTCGTGCTCGATACTTTTGAGGCAAAATTCATCGAATTATTGTAAAATATCGTAATTTTTCATATCAATATGAGGCAAAGTTGGGGCGAAAAATGGGGCGGGTTTGAATAATCTAATCTTCTGCTAAGTTGTCTCAAATCAGTATATAAAATATTCAAATTATAAGGTGTGTAATTATAGAAATATAGTTGCACACTTTTTTATCAAAGATAGAAAGGGGATAGTGTAAAGTGCCAAAATGCAAAACGATTGCCATATGCAATCAAAAAGGCGGCGTGGGTAAAACAACTACCGCAGTCAATCTCGGCGTCGGACTTGCAATGCAGGGCAAAAAGGTCTTGCTTGTGGACGCTGATCCGCAGGGCGATCTGACAATCAGTCTCGGCTGGCAGGATAACGACGGTTTGCCTGTTACGCTTGCCAATAAAATATCGGATTTCATTCAGGACAGGAGCAGCACCCCCGATGATGTCATTTTACATCATTCCGAGGGTGTTGATCTCATACCATCAAACTTGGAACTTTCTGCACTTGAATTAAGCCTTGTAAGCGCAATGAGCAGAGAGGTCGCAATGAAAGGTTATCTGCACAGTCTTAAAGATAAGTATGATTATATCATCATAGACTGTATGCCTTCGCTCAGTATGATCACCATTAACGCGCTTGTTGCGGCAGACAGCGTGATCATTCCCGTACAGGCGCAGTATCTTTCCGCCAAAGGAATGACGCAGCTCATTCAGACGATCTTAAAGGTCAAGAGACAAATCAACCCGAACTTGAAAATTGACGGCGTGCTTTTAACGCTTGTGGACGGCAGAACAAACTTTGCCAAAAGCACAAAGGACGCTATCAAAAACACTTACGGTAAGTTTATCAGAATTTTTGATACGAGTATTCCTGTTGCGGTAAAAGCGGCGGAAACAAGCTCAAAAGGCAAAAGTATTTACGCCTATGAGCCTAAAAGCAAAGCGGCTGAGGCATACAGGAAATTAACAAAGGAGGTGCTTAACATTGAGCAAAGAAAGACAGACAGACTTCGTACTGCCGAAACTCGATGAACTCTTTACTTCGCAGAGTGAACGGGATAACGGTATGCTGCCGCATTTGCAGGATATACCGCTGTCATTGCTAGATGATTTCCCTAACCATCCGTTCAAAGTCCGTGATGATGAAGATATGCTCAAACTCACGGAAAGCATAACCGAGCGTGGCGTTCTCGTTCCGGCAATCGTAAGACCGAAAGTAGATGGGAGATATGAACTCATATCCGGTCACAGAAGAAAGCGGGCAAGCGAGTATGCGGACAAGAAAACATTACGCTGTATCGTTTCCGACCTTGATGATGACGCCGCCACTATCATAATGGTGGACAGCAATATTCAAAGGAGTAACATACTGCCGAGTGAAAAAGCGTTTGCATATAAAATGCGGCTTGATGCTATGAACAGACAGGGAAAAAGAAGTGATTTAACTTCGACACCACTGGTGTCGAAGTTCAGAACAAATGAAGAACTTGCCGAACAGGTTGGAGAAAGCCGAGAACAGATACGGCGATATATCCGATTGACAAACCTTGTTCCCGAACTGCTTGAAATGGTGGACGAGGGCAGGATAAAAATGAGACCCGCCGTAGAAATATCCTATCTTGACGAAGATGCACAGCGTGATCTTGTGGACGCTATTGATTTGGAGGAATGTACGCCGTCCCACGCTCAGACAATCAAGATGAGAAAGTTTTTTGAGGACGGCAAGCTAAGCACAGATGTCATCACTTCCATTATGCAGGAGGAAAAACCAAACCAGCGAGAAAAGCTCATCATTCCCAACAAGGCAGTTGAAAAATACATTCCGAAATCCGTTCCGCTTGAAAAACGGCAGGATTATGTGTTTAAGGCTTTGGAGCATTACGGCAAATATCTGCAAAGGCAGAAGATGCGAGACGCAAGGTAGCGTCATTACAAATTTTCGCTTTCCCTTTCCCACACCCTAACCCTTTTCTAACCTTTACCAACCGAGAAAGAATAAGTTCTTAAAGAGTTTAGATATAGCACAAAACAGAGAAAGAAGTGATGTCAGATGATTTAGGAAATAATCGCAAAATTGCCTATATATATCAAAAAGAGTAATATCAAGGCAAGGGAGCGATGAAGTATGAAAAAGGCGATTTGGATAACCGCAATTTGTGTTTTGGCTGCAATGCTGTTCGCAGCTTGCAGGAACAGCGCAAAAGAAAACACTGCCTTAAATGAAAGCGAATCCGTTTTTTCTTCGGCTGGTATAGTCAGCAGCGATGAAACTGTAACAGAAAGCGCAGAGTTTTCAAACAATACGGCAGAGCAAAATGCCGCCGGTGCACAGCAAAACACAAGCGGGAGCAGTACGAAAAATACACCGAATGAGACCGCAGCACAACAGAAAGGAACAAATACCACCGCAGGAACAACAGCAAAACGCCAAACTGCTGCACAAAAACAGACAACTACCAAAAGGCAAACTACAACGCAAAAGCCTGCCACCACAAAGAAACCCACTACAACAAAGAAAAGCGGCGTCAATCAAAGCGATGTTCAGTGGGTGCAGGCACAGGCGCACGCATATATGCGCAGTAAAGGCATCGTAGTCGATTCGGGCGTAGGCAGTTATTCCGGGAGAATTTCAAGTGCGAACAGAACAAAAGAGGAACTTCTTGATGAGGTCAAGGAATGGATAGACGGCGAGTATAACGACTGCAAAGCAAGCGGTTATGACACGGTATATATGTACTGCAAAATCGAAAACAGAGGTAACGGCAGTTATTTTCTGTATGTAATGTACGGCTAATTCAGCCGAAACAGAGCACCGATCAAAACATCGGTGCTTTTTTTATGTCTAAAAACAGGAGGAATAGTATGCAAAAGATATTAAAACTCAAACCAAAAAAGCTTTTGTGCGTATTTCTTGCGGCGCTTATGGCATTAACTGCTATTATGCCGGCTCTCGGCGCATATGCCGCAGTAGAAAAATGCACGCTGAACATTCGCACGAGTTCCAAGTACAAATACATGAACAACTGGGCATATCCAAACGCCCGTAACGGAATTCACCTTGCCACTGTTGCCTCGGGTTCGCATAAGGGCGAGATCGTGTACTGTATTGAGTTTGGCAAGGATATGGGAGAAACAGGTCAGGAAGAAACCATCTATGATATTGAAGATGTGCCAGCGTGGCAGGATATGAATTCCACACAACAGCGTGGAATAACTTACGCAACGATCTACGGCTACCCGAATTTCAATTACGGCGTATCCAACGAGGCCGCGCAGGTCGCTACACAGTTTGTTGTTTGGGAGTATTCACAAGGATACCGTACCTCAGCGGACGGAAATGATCCCACAGCGGGACTGAACGGCACAAGTTCAAAAATTGAAAATGCCATAGAAGCGGCAGGATTTGATGTCCGCCAGCAGTACTACAAATCCGGCGTAGTTCCATATGACGATGTCATGACGGCATACAAGGGTATCCTTAACGGAATTAAGACGCACAGAACCGTACCGAGTTTCAGAAATGATACGCTCGAACTGACTTGGAACAACAGCAACAACCGCTACGAGGCAAAAGTTACCGATTCCAACGGTGTACTTTCAAGTTTTGCCGTAACTTCAAGCAATTCAAACTTAAAGTTTTCCAAATCCGGCAATACGCTTACTGTCTATTCAACGGCAGTTATCAATTCCGCAGCAACAGTCACGATGACCAAGACCTGCACAACGGTTGGCGCTGACATCGGTTTTGTTCCCGAAAATACTACGGACAATCAGTCACTTGTAGGTAGATTAACAGACCCGGTTACCGCATCATTCAAAGTCAAAACCGCCACAGGTAACGCAAGGATCGTAAAGACATCCGAGGACGATAATGTTGGTAACATTAAGTTTACGCTTGAAGGCAACGGGCTGACTTACACAGGTGTCACGGACAGCAAGGGCGTATTCCTTAAATCCAACATTCCTGCCGGAACTTACACCGTTACGGAAGAATCCATTGACAAATATGTGCCGCAAAAGTCTCAGACGGTTACTGTCAGAGGCGGTGAAACCACGACCGTGAACTTTGATAATATCCTCAAAAAGTTCAGAGTTAAGGTAGTAAAGACCGATATTGAGAAAGGTGAAGCGCAGGGTGACGCTTCCCTTGCAGGAGCAACCTATGGTCTGTACAAGGGCGATGAGCTGATCGCTAAGTATACCACCGATTCCAACGCATCGTTCACCACAGACTATTATGTATGCGACACGGACTGGACGCTGAAAGAACTCGAATCAAGCGAGGGCTATCTGATAAATGGCACAGTGTATAAAGTCGGTGCTGACCCGAAGTTATACACTGTCGAATTCAACACCACAGAAAACAATGTGACCGAGGAAGTCATCAAAGGTAACATTGCGATTATCAAGCACACCGATGACGGATCGACGCAGATCGAAACGCCCGAAAAAGGCGCTGAATTCCAGATTTATCTCAAATCCGCAGACTCGTTCGTGAACGCAGATGAGGACGAAAGAGATACCATTGTCTGTGATGAGGACGGCTTCGCAAGTTCAAAACTGCTGCCATACGGCGTATATACCGTGCACCAGACCAAAGGCTGGGACGGCAGAGAGATGATCAAGGACTTTGATGTGTTTATCAACTCAGATGGCAAGACATACAAGTTTCTAATCAACAACTCTAACTTTGAAAGTTATGTAAAGGTAATCAAACTCGACGCCGAAACGGGAAAACAGATCTCCTACGCAGGGGCGGGCTTTGAGATCTATGACAGCGAAGGTCACCGCATTTCAATGCAGTTCACCTACCCCGAAGTTACGGAGATCCACACCTTTTATACAAATTCAGAAGGTTACCTCATAA
>URED01000017.1 GCA_900546785.1 uncultured Oscillospiraceae bacterium
CCGAGCGAAAGGCGGAAAGCGCAAATGCCGCATAAACACTTGGTTTATGCGGCATTAACTATTTTTAGTGCACTCTTTGATTTAAAGTTGCTTTTAATTATTTTTCTTTTTTAAATCATTAAAAGATATATTGCGCGATTCAGCCGACTTTATCGACAGTCTGACCGCTCAGGTATATGCCTGAGCGGTTTTGTTATGCGTTGCATTTATAGAAAGCGATTATTCATCGCTTTCATATGCCGATGCGTTTATTAAGATTCTCTTTTTCTCCTGCCGGAAACAAGGATGCCCGCGACGCTTAAACCGGAGACGGCAAGCAGCAGGAACCAAAGCGCGGTATTGCCGCTTTCGCCCGTTTTCGGGCTCTGACCACCCTTGGCTGTATTGGCGTTCTGCCCGGCCGAGCCGGTTGGAGCCGCTGAATCTGAAGGATTTTTAGGATCAGTAGGATCTGTAGAATCAGTAGGATCTGTAGGATCTGTAGGAACCGTGGGATCTGTAGGATCCGTGGGATCCGTGGGATCCGTGGGATCTGTGGGTTCTGAGGGATCTGCGGGCACTATCGGCGCCGAAGGATCATCCGTGGCGCTGAAATAGAGCATGCCCGCTGTAGCCGTTCCCGGAAGCACCGTTTCCGCCGTAAACGGAGAACCGTTGAGCTCGGACGCTGCCGCGTTCGTGCTGTTCCAATCCGGAGCTTGCGCATTTTCTTCTGCGATCCAATGATCCAGAACGCGCACGGTGATCGCTTCGTTTTCGGGGCGGATGATCAGCTCCGTCTCATAGTAGAGGCTGTCCGTAGACCCGGCCGCAGCCAATGTGCCGCCGTTTATGATGACAGTGTAGGCAACGATGCCCGCGCTTGCCGCCCAATCAGGATCGGCTTGATTGACGGCTCTGCCGCCGAACGCCAGTACGCTGCCGCTTTCAATCATAAAATCATTTACTGCATAAATGCCGGCGGTGACATTTGCCTGGCTTCCCTCGGCGTATACATTTGCACTATTTACAAACACATCACCGTAAATCTCCAAACCGTAGCTGTAAGTATAAGCATCTCCGCCCGTATCGGCGGCAACTCCGCCGCGGGCATTGAGTGTGCCGCCGGTGATTGTAATGCCGTCTGAATAAATACCGCTGCTGTAGGCATAGGCGTCCTCAACCGTACAGGTAGCCGTGCCGCCCGCAGCCGTCAGTTCGCCGCCCTCTATAGCAACTTCAGCGGCACTGATGCCATAGCTTTCTGCATCTCCGCCGATGACAGAACCGCCGCTTGCAGATACTTCGCCGCTCTCTATGGCAACGCTATAGGCGTTAATGCCGCTGCTATATGCGTAATATTCATCGCCTACTTCTATCCTGCCGCCTGTAACGTTCAGCGAGCCGCTGCCGGAGATCACAAGCGCCTCCTCGCCGTAAATACCGTAACTCACACCATCCGTGTCTGCACCGGCAATATCGGGGCCGGTAAGATACGGCTGAGCCGCTTTTGCAGCCGCCTCCGGCTGACCGCTGAAATAATAATATTCGGCAAGCGCAATATCCCGCCGCGCACCGGCGGGCATATTTTCCACCGCCTCGCGGCAGTGACCGGGGGCAAAAGCCGTATTCATCAAGGGCATTAGGTTTTCGTGGTTAAGGATCCTGCCGGGAAGCGGCTCCGCCGGCGTGGAATCTGCCGGTCTGCGCGCCCGGCGCGGATCTCCCGGTTTTTCCGCACCGGCAGGGATTGCCCAGGACTTTCCGAATTTTTGCGCGCCGGGAATACGCCCCTCTGCGCAGTATTGATTGATCCGCCGTTCGGATACATTCCATTTTTCAGCCGCTTCACGTATAGATAAAAAAGGTTTTGACATACATGATTCTCCAACAGCAATACTTTGCGCGTCTTTTTACACAACCTGCTCTTTCGTTATTATATACGAATATTCGTATAGTTTCAAGTTTTCAGCAAAACACCTTCAAACAGATACATTTTTCTTCCCGGTATATACAAAATCCCACAGCCGTGTGACCGTGGGATTGTTTCTGTTTAAACAAATATTATAATTGAAACCTATTTAATCGCGTTTATCGGAACGCAGCAGGGTTTTACCCATATCCATATAAAGTTCTTTCTGCTTAGGGGACATAAGATTAAAGATTCTTAATAAAGCCGCTGTATCTGTATCAGAAGAACGCGCATTATCATGCCCCACAAGATAATCTATGGAAACATTAAAATAATCCGCCATTGCCCCAAGGGTCTCAATATCAGGCTCAACATTATGGTTTTCATATTTGTTTATGGATTGCTGGCTTACGCCTATAACGTCTGCAAGTTGTTGCTGTGATATTCCGTATTCAGCACGAAGCTTTTTAAGATTTTTGACCATAATACCACTCCTACAGTATTATGATAACAACTTTAAATTGTTATATAAAACTCTATTTAGTTGTAATTGACAACAACCTTGAGTTGTGATATGATTGAATTGCTGATAAAAATTATTTATTTTGAAATCAATTTTAAATTAGGAGGTAATATGTATGAAGAAAACAATTATTTTGATTTCAGCAATGCTTATGATTTTAACATTGTCTGCCTGCTCAAATGAACCGATTGACACCGATTATGAAACCGAAAACGAAACCATATCATCAGATATTCAAACCACGTTAGAATCTACAACTGGATTTTCGGAAATAAGCTATGAAGTAAGCGCAATATCAAACTGTACGGTAATTTACGCTATGGCTTCCGCAGAAAATGAAGGAGAAAGAATAGGTACACAAGTCACACCGTACTGCCCCGTATGCGGAGAGCAGGGAATGTCCGAATATGTCAACATTCCTGAAGAAAACATAGGGGACGCATCCTACATTTATACAAGCGATGCTTCCTGCAGTTCTGCAGCGCACGATTACTTTGCATTTAACTATACCTATTCCGTTTTATTTACAAAAACATCAGGTGATTAGGCAAACTGCGAAATTCTTCAACATAAATTTATAATTATAACCAACCGTAATACATTTAAAGCAAGAAAGGAGATATTATGAATCGGGAAGTACATTTTAATCTTCCGGGAAGACCAAACCAAAGATTGATCGTTAGGGCAAATTCCGCTTCGGAAGCAAAAGAAGCTGTAAAAGCAAAATATCCATTCCAACAAATAAGTTTCATGGGTGTTCGAACAGTTTAAATTTTTGACAACTGTAAAACAAAACATAAAACTGATATGGTGAAGAAATGAAAAATTTGAATAAAATATCAACTGTTTTCCAAAACAACAAGAAAGAAAACATAATCGTTTTTGCAATAATGGCATTAATAGTCATAATTACTTTGGTCACGATAGGGTTAGATCCTATCAAGCATTGGTTGGCAGAACCGATAATATGGAAGGACGCCGATTTCTTGAATATCTATTTAGTAGATAAGGTTCAGGAAAACACCGACGAACTTACTCTTCTATTCGCTGTGTCTAATGCTTCTGCCGATGAATTAGACGAATATGAATTTGAGTTTCAAATAAATTCCGTTTATTTTGATATTAATTCCTATAACCAAAAACCGATAGGCGCACACGATATTATAACGATTGAAAAAAGAATAACTGCCGATGATTTTGCTTCCAGTGCTTCTATACTGACGGTTGATCAAAGCACTTTTGAATACATAAAAAATTCTGCTCCGGAGCAAATCGACTTTTCGTACAAAATTAAAGACTTAAAAAGCAATGGTGATACAATAATAAAAAATAACGGAGTTGCAAAAACAATATTGCTGCTTATAATTTCCTCAGTTATAGGTATCATCGGATTTTCCGGCATCATAAAGCCTGCATGGCTTAGAATCATCTTTAAAATCTGCGCTCTGCCGGCTATTATCATACTTTTGTTGCTATCTTTAGCACTTGTAATTTTTGGGAAAGGCAACGTTCAAAATACAACGGCTTCAGATAGGGCAAAACAAAGAGCGGCTCAAAACTATAAAAGGCAAGCTCAACTTAAGGCTAATGCCTTACAGAGCGGAAGATACGAAGATGCGGCAAGAACGCAAGGGCAAATGGATAAGAGCATGGCAGATATGATCAGCAGCGGTTCAAGCACTGCAAAAAACAATTATAAAATGCACGCAACATGGAAAGCTAACGCTGAGATGCGGGGAAATAAAAAAGACGCGGCAAAAGCACAGGCAATGATGGATAAGGATCTTGCCGATTTGATTACAAAAAACAAACATGAATAATAAAAACGGCTTGGGCGATTCGTTAAGCTCAAGCCGTTTTATTATTGCTATTTTATGCTCTGGCAACCATTTCGCCGTATTTTTCCTTGCTCTCTTTAATAAAGAGCTCCACTTGTTTGGCGGAGGGCATAGCGTCTGAGCAGCTGTGCGCTGAAATCAGAATGGACGCGGACGCCGAGCCGAATTCGAGCGCGTCTATGATCTCCTTGCCCTGAAGCAAGCTGTAAAGGAATGCCGAGCCGTAGCCGTCGCCGCCGCCGAAGCCCTTTAATTTCACCGCGGGGAAAGGCTTGATCGTATAATACTTGCCGTCATTCGTATAGGCGGTTGAGCCCTCCTTGCCGTGCTTGATAACACATATGGACGCGCCGAAGGACTGCCAATACTGCGCGGATTCCTTATCCGAAGCTTTGGCGCCGATGATGCCCTCCGTAAGGTCAAACTCCTCGCGCGAACCCATGATGATATCCGCATACTGCGCGGCAAGGCTGTAATAAACGGCGATCTCATCTTTTGACTTCCAGGTGTATTCACGGTAATCAATATCAAAAATAATTCTTGTATTATTCTTTTTTGCAAGCATCATTGCCTTGAAGCATGCCTCTCGGCTGGGGCTTTTTGCAAGCGCCGTGCCGCTGATAACGATCGCCTTGGCGCTCTTTACATAGTCTTCGTCCACATCGGCGGGATCCAGGCAGAAATCCGCAACGTTATCACGGTACATAAGGATAGAGGACTCCTCTTTTGAAAGGATCTCCGTAAAGGTAAGACCTATCTTTTCACCGTTCTTTGCGCGGGTAACATGGCTGGTGTCTATCCCCTCTTTATCAAAATAGTTCACAACGAAATCGCCGAACTGATCGTCGGAAACACAGCCGATGAAGCCAACCTTGCAGCCCAGCCTTGCAAGCCCTACGGCGATATTTGCCGGTGAGCCGCCAACATATTTATTGAAATTGGAGGACTCGGAAAGCGGCATATACATATCCGTTGGGTTAAAATCGATCGCGATCCTGCCCACTGGGATAAAATCGATGGGCTTTGTCATATCAAATTCTATGTACTTCATAATTTTTACTCCTTAAAACAGCGGGCTACGCCTTATTATCCGTGCCGAAGATCAGTATATGGCGCTTAGCATTTTGATATGCGCCCTCCACCTCAGCCGCCTGCAGGTCATAATAGCCTGCGATCTTATTATCATTATAACAGCCGCGCACGGAATTTTCAACAGCGTCAAACGTTGCCGTTGCAATATTTATCTTTTTGATGCCTGTTTTTGCGCAGCGGCGGAAATCATCCGGGCTGATACCCGTGCCGCCGTGAAGCACGAGCGGCGCGCTGACTTTTTTTGCACATTCCTCAAGAATATCAAATCTGAGCTTCGGCGCGGATTTGTAATTGCCGTGCGCGTTGCCGATAGCCACTGCAAGCGCGTCCACAGCCGTTTCAGCGGCGAATCTGACGGCGTCATCCGGTTTGGTGCAGTTTATGGCAATATCCTCGCTGCCGTCCTCCGAACCGCCCACACAGCCGATCTCAGCCTCCGTAGCGGCGCCGTATTCCTTTGCCATTGCAACGATTTTTATCGTATCTGCAATATTCTCTTCAAGAGGCAGATGGCTGCCGTCAAACATAACGGAAGTAAACCCGATATCAAGCGCCGTTTTGATCATTTTTTTCGTTTTGCCGTGGTCAAAATGAACAGCAACGGGTGTTTTTGCATTTTTTGCCGCAGCAACCATAAGGGGACCTATCAGCTCCAGCGGAGACTGCTTTAGGCGCACCTCTGCGATCTGCAAAATAACGGGCGCGTTGAGTTCCTGCGCCGCTTTCAGCACACCGAGCACCATCTCCATATTTGCAACGGAAAATGAGCCCACTGCGTAATTGCCCTTTTGGGCGTCTGCCAGCAGATCACGCATATTCACAAGCATAGTGATCTCTCCTTAATCATTCTTAAAAGAGCGGGTCGGTCTGTAAGCCGAGTTCTGTAATAGACAGCCATCTATCTCGACGCGCCATTGCTGACGCGCTCCAGCCACATTTTGGGATTTTGTGTCGAGCAAACAACCTCCCGGTCTGTGTTGCAGCGGATAGGGTTTACATGGCAGCGGATGTCTCCACCCGCTCGGTGAGCTCTTACCTCGCCTTTCCATCCTTACCGTTTACACGGCGGTTTATTTCTGTTGCACTTTCCCTGGGGTCACCCCCGGCGGCCGTTAGCCGTTATCCTGCTCTGTGCTGCTCGGACTTTCCTCACATTAAAAAATGCGCGGCTGCCCGACCGGCCCGCTCTTAACATTGTAAAATATAAATTAAAAAGTGTCAATAATTTTATGAAGTGTGTTGCAAAGAAATGTTAAATATTGTAATATTGTTTAGAGGTGAGTTTATGGCGCCAAGAGATTTTAATGATGACAGGGACAGAACCGTGCCCCCTGAAGAGGATTATTACGGCAAAGCACCCATTGATTTGAATTTTAACAGCAGGGAAAGCACAAAAGAAAACGAGGGCGGGATTAATCCCGTTGACGAATACAACAAATACCGCAGTGAAAGCGCACGCAGCAGCAAATACGAAACGCGCAGTGTAGACATCTCCGGCAATGCACAGCAGCGGCGTGACGCACGCGGTTATTCGCCGGACGATCTCAGATACTCCGATATGGATACCGGCAGGCAGAACCGGCAAAGGGCTGCAGCGGCAGGCGGGAAAAACAAAAAAAGCCCCAAAAAGAAAAGCAGGGCAAAGGCGCCCAAGATACTGAGCGCCGTTTTAGCTGTTTTGCTGGTGATCGTGATTGCCTGCACGGCAATGTTTGAATCCGTGCTCGGCAAGATCAACTATGATGATAAAAAAGAAAACGAATACATTTCCGCAAGCGAGCTTACTTCTTCTTCAAAAGTGACGAACATCCTTTTGCTGGGCGTAGACGCCCGTTCGGAAGACGAGGACGAGGCAAGCCGCGCGGATTCCATGATGCTGATATCCTTTGACCGTGAACACGGCTGCATCAAAATGACTTCTTTTTTAAGGGATTCATGGGTATATATTCCGGTGGCGGACAGAAACCAGCGGCTGAACGCCGCCTGCACCTACGGCGGATACAGCGGCGTTGTGGATACGATCGAATACAACTTCGGCATTGAGATAGACGGCTATGTGGTTGCCGATTTTGAGATGTTTAAAGTTATGGTGGACAGCATCGGCGGGGTAGAAATAGAAGTCACCGAGGAAGAAGCGAACGAGGTCACGAACCACCCCGGCAGATACGGAAACGTTACGCTGGACGCCGGAACCTATACGCTGACAGGCGAACAGGCGCTTGCCTACTGCCGTATCAGAAAGATAGACACGGACTGGAAGCGTACAGAGCGGCAGAGAACAGTGATTCAGGAGATAATCAAAGGCATCGTTTCAAGCGGGCCGGTAGGCGCGTTCAGAGCTGCGAACAACGTGGCGCCGTATATTGAAACAGATCTTTCAAAAGGAGAAGTGCGGGGACTGCTATTTGACGCGCTTATGTGCGTAGGCGGCGGATTTGACCAGAACTCATGCCCGTTTGAAGGAACATGGGAATATGCAACACACGGCGGCGCTTCCGTTATTGACCTTGACGTTGACGAGAACAAGGACAAGCTTATCGATTATATTTATAATCAGGAAAAAAGCAATGACAGCGATACGGAAGAAGGATAGCCTTTGATAAGCAAAGAACAGACGGATTACGCCGTCTGTTCTTTTTATATCTATTTGCAACAGTAAACAGATACAGCAAAACTGTCGTCTGCAGACTTAAAGCACGAGGCATGAATAACTCAAGCGCACAGCATTCTTTTAACAAAGCAAACTAAAAACTCCCCTCTTACGAGGGGAGTTCTCAGTTACTCAGCAAAGATGTTATTTGCGCTGTAAGTATCATTAGGCTGAAGCCACGGATTTCCGTGATCCGTACCGCCGTCTAAAGAGGTAGTAATCAGGTTACTAACAGGGAGAGAATACTTGAGTATTTTCATTTCCGGTTCTTTATAATCCATTTTCATATTTCATACCTCCCCTTACTGAATTGCTGCGTTTGTGATAACATCAGAATAAGCCACCTGCTCATTACCGGATGCGTCTGTATAGACCGCATAAGCAACGTATGTACCTCTTGCAACCGGAGCAGTGCCTGCGTCAAAGCTTATCTCAAACTGGTTGCCGTTTTGACCTTCACAAGTGTAATCATAAGCGTAAAGGTTTATGATGTAATTGGAAGGATCAAGATCAGCCAGGCTAAGTCCCTCATGGTTGGCATTGGCGCCGTCCATTACGAAACCGAATGATTTGATGGTTGCGCCTTCGGGAAGTGCGAACGAACCTACAAGATAGATCTTCTGACCCTGTCCGTCACGAATTGGCTCTGTAATTACATCTACAGACGCTTCCTGCGTGATCTCATCAACAGCTTTAACCGTTATATCCTGACAAGCATAGAAGCCATATTCACTGCCGTAGCAGAGAACCTTATTATTTGCCGCATTTACATAAGCCACAGCGCCTTCATCAGAAAGCTGAACATAATCGTTATAGCTATAATGAGTGGTTGAAAGCGTTGCGCCGTCTACACCGATAAAGGTAACCTCATAGTCACTGAAGTCATACATAACGTAGTCTACAACTACAGTCATATCGCCTGTTACAGTGTAACCGCGCGCGTTTGTGAAGCCGACAACATTAGCACCGGTCTCCTTATCTCTCATCGTGCCTCTTGTATAGAACGGCAAGTACTGGGGTATTGTGCTGAGATTTGACACTTTTGAACCGATCTCTGCATAGTGAACATAAAGCACCTTACCGGTCTCATAGCCGTCTAAAGACTGAATAAATGTTATCTTTGCATTATTTTCTGAATCTTCAGCCGTTGCACTTGTAAACACTTCGGTATCGCCGAGAACATTGAACGAATATTCTGTTGCCGTGGTCTCGTAATGCGGATCCATATCTGCATACGCCGCATCGGTCTTGCTTACAGGCTGTGACTTGAATGACCAAGCTACTTCCTCGCTTGCATTTGCCGTATTGGGATTAGGCGCCGTTACATAATCACCGTATGTAAATGCAGTAGCCTGTGCCTCATCCTGTGTATAGCTAAATCCGTTATCCTCTTTAACGAGATACCATGGGGCATTCGCAAAATCATATACGGTTACGGTGTATTCATAAGAATATGTTCCAAGCGCGTTGCCGAGCGTGATGTTATAATTGTCATAATCATAGCCCGTGTAATTCACGCCGTTTACAGGAACAGTGGCAGTGAATACTACATCTTCTACCGCCGCATTGACGGAAGCAATATCGCATGCGTCTGCGTTAAGAGAATCCATCTTAAGCAGGAATGCCTGATATGCGCTGTCATCTGTTTCTCCGTTTCTCAAAGCAGCGGCAGCTGCTGTGATAGCCGCTGTCTGCGCATCTACCTCGCCCTGGCGGGATATGCCGACACCGAGCTGCTGAGACGCATCATAGTTGTAGAATGTGATAGCGGCGATATCTTCATTTGCCTGCGTAAGAGCGGCTGAAGTGAACTTCACGGAACCGTCAAGAGCAGCGGCAAGAAGTGCCTCAAGCTCAGCCTTCGCAAGATCAAACTGTTCAAAGTTTGCGGGTTCTTCAAGCTGCTGGCCGCAAAGATCACAGAGAAGATTATTGTCCTCATCTATGCAATTATCCTCCGTAGCAGGATAATCGTCTTTTGAACATGTTGTTGTATGCGTTGTATTATCATTATTCGGCGTGTAGATGTAAGCATGACCGAGTGCAGCTTCCGTTACATTAATATCATCGCCGCATACAGAGCAGATGTAGTGTGAATTGCCCGGAACAGTACAAGTGGGAGCAACACTGTCATCCTGCTTAACATAGGAGTGCGTGCCTTCCTCATTGATGTCAAGGTTAGTCTTAGCAGTAAGGAGCGCATCATACCTGCTCTGCGCTTCTGCAACGATCTCCTCATTCGTCATGGTGGTATAGCTCATATTCGCCATAGCCGCCTGAAGCGCGCTGAGGAAGTTTGCATAGGAATCAGCCGTATAGCAGTTATAGCGGTTATTCTGAGAAGCATCTCTGAGTGCGGTTGACACATTCACAAGGGTGAACAAAGAAGAAACATCGATAACCGTTACCGTCTGCTTAACATCTGTATTCGTTCTCTCCTGCCATACATGCTGCCAACCGGTTGTACCCTCATTAACAACAATGTATTCGTGAATATCGGGTGTGGTGAAAGTTACGGCTCTGATTCCCTGATCCGCAACCGTAACAGTTGTTTCACCGTAAACGATATTGCCATCTGAGTTTTCGGGAATGTCAACATAATCCCAATCCTTAACCACTGCGCTTGTAGACTTCATGAGAAGATCATGATAGCTTGCATAGGCGCCGGAGGGATTCTGAATCGCTGCGCCGCCCTCATTCCAACGAACGGACATGGAATCGTTGCCGCTCGTTATGGAGTTGGCGCCGATGGCGCCGAAGCCGAGAGAATGGAGCTGAACGCCGCGGTTGCCGGCAAATTCCCAATGGTTGTTGAACGTGATATTATAATCGGTTGCAAAAGACTGGGTACCTGCGGTGGTTTTGAAGTATGTGATATTTACGATCTGGTTGTTTAAGAAAGACCTAAGGTTATCTGAATTATAACCGTTTGTAGACATTACAGACTGTGAAACGACCGTGCCGTTCTCAATATTGGTGAAAGCGAGCTCAAGCGAGCCGATAGCGGTTACGAGCGCACTAATTACATTGGTGTATTCACCGATGATCGCAGTTTCGTTCGTGAAATCATGTGCGTCAAGCGCTTCCATAAGGTCTTCCGCAGCTGCTGCCTTATCAAGCACCTCATTGTAGTTGGAGTAAAGGCTGCCGTCCAGACCACTGATATACGCCATAGCCGTATTGTAGCTTACCTGAACGCCGCCTACGCCAACAGTTGCATCATGGCTTACCTCGATAGCGGCAATGGCTGCCTGTACCTGTGCGAGCACTTCATCATATATTGCCTGATTCTCTTCCGTATCCGTTAAAATGATACCTGAGGTATAGTTGTTGTCATTATAATACTGAAGTGCATTGTTGATAGCAGCAGTTGCATTCTCATACGTTTCCGTTACATAGTAACTTGGCGTGAGCGCATAATAAGTTGCGAAGAGCGCCTGCAATTCGCTGTCATCCACATAGCTTGCAGCCTGCTTGAGACCGTTGTAGCCATTTACAAGATTGGTATCCGCCGTTGTTGCATTAGAGAAAGCCGTGTTACCTATAACACCGTTGAGCGTCTGAGTAGCTGTATTATATGCCTGTGTGAAGGTGCGGTATGAGTCGGCTTCATAATAACCATTGGAATTATTTCCGGCATATACGGGCGTGTACGCCGCATAATGCTGGGCAAGCGAAACATAGCTTGCCATATCCACAGTTGTTGTGAGCCTGTTTCTCATCGTATTGATCTGCGTTATGGCGCTTGAAATGGACGCCGCACAGTTGGATACTTCCGTTGCAAGATCAGAACCGGTTATTAATGCCTGCGGATTAACAGACATAGCGGTTTCCATTGCTGTAAAGAAATTCCTTACCTGCGCATAGCCATGATCGCAGATATTGGAAGCGTAAGTCTGAACTGCATCAATCAGCGCTTTGTAATTGATTACATAAATTGTTTCATTATGCGTATAGGATGTGGATCTGTTATTATAGCTGTTATATGCGATCCAATCAACAGTTGATGACAAGGAATAATTTGAACCAAACGAAGACGAATCGCCCGTCCAGTAAAGCGTATTGGAGAAGAACTTTGTATTGTCGGCGTTATAACCGGGCAGTGAAGATGAAGTGGACGTGTTCGGCCTGTACGAAAGCAGCGTGTCATTATTCGTTTGATAACCGCCGCTTGTGGAATAGCCGTGCCAATCTTTTCTGAGCTCGAAATTAGCTGTTGTTGGCGACATGCTGACCGTGTATTCGTCGTTAGGTATAGGCGTGCGACCAGCTTTGGTATAGCCCATGTTTACCGGAAATGCCGGCGTGCTGATGCCGTCATACAGCAGAACGGCAGATCCATACTCCGTGCCGTTTTCGATATTAATTTGCAGCATAACATAATCGGAAGCAGAATGCCAGTTATCGGAGCCGCTGCTGACACCGTAAGTATACAGCACATTCGTCATCTCATCGCCCGCAACAAGGCTGTCTCTCGTATACGAATTATCTGCCGCCCGTGTAGCGCTGCCGGTACGCGGAGTCCATACCTGCATATTATTCATCTGCGTTTGCAGATTTGTATATGCGGTATCCACCTGCTCTGCATCGGTAATACCTGCGGTTACGCCTACATATACACGGTAAGCCGCAATCCATGCGTCATACGAATTTACGAGGTTGGTATAGACCGTTGTGCCCTCTACCCTTGATTCATACTGATCCAAAAGCGTTTTGAGATCAGACGCAGAATAAGTGGCTGCGTATGAACTGAAAGGCATTGCGGCGAAGGTGGTGAGCACCATGATGGCCGCAAGGAAGGCGGCAAGAAGCCTTTTGGACTTTTTAGTTTTCATTGAATTACCTCCTTAAAGACCTGCTGCTGAGCACTGCCGCGGATAAAGCGCTGACCAAGCTTTTGGCACCCGCAGTTAACAGCCCGGCAACAGTTTTGCGCAAAAGGGTATAGTTATCCTTTTGACATAGTATTCTACAGCCTCAATAATAACACATTTATAATTCCATGTCAATCCAAATTGCCAAAAAACGAACAATTAAAGTTTACAATTTGTTTACATAACTCATTTTCGGAAAGAAACAAAATGAATACTGTTATTTTTTATATGGTATGCTGTGATTTTTTATATATATGCAAAATTATACAATATTTACTGCATATTTTAGTTATATTTGTATGTTTATACAAATCTGTTCATTTCTCTTGACTGCCGCGGCATATATGTATATAATGATTATCAGTTAAGGCTGCAGGGCCTTATATTATTAATTACATTAAATATATATGCGGAGGAAAGCAAAATGGCTAAGGAGATCAAAAAGGTTGTGCTTGCCTACAGCGGCGGGCTTGACACTTCAATTATTATTCCGTGGCTCAAGGAAAATTACAACAACTGCGAGGTTATTGCCGTAAGCGGCAACGTCGGCCAGGGCACGGAGCTTGACGGTTTAGAGGAAAAGGCGATCAAAACAGGCGCTTCCAAGCTTTATATTGAAGATCTGACCCAGGAATTTGTTGACGATTATATTATTCCAACCGTTCAGGCGGGTGCAAAATATGAAAACGAATATCTGCTGGGCACGGCGTTTGCGCGCCCGATCATCGCCAAAAGGATCGTTGAGATCGCCAAAGCAGAGGGCGCGGACGCGATCTGCCACGGCTGCACCGGCAAGGGCAACGATCAGGTACGCTTTGAGCTTGCAATAAAAGCTTTTGCGCCCGAAATGCAGATCATAGCCCCGTGGAGAACATGGGAATTCAAGAGCCGCGAGGACGAGATAGAGTATGCGGAAAAGCACAATATTCCGCTTAAGATAAACAGGGAAACAAATTATTCTAAGGACAAGAACCTTTGGCACCTGAGCCATGAGGGGCTTGACCTTGAGGACCCGGCAAACGAGCCGAAATACGACGAGATCCTTGAAATGGGCGTATCTCCCGAAAAAGCGCCGGATAAGCCGACTTATGTTACCATTCATTTTGAAAAGGGCGTTCCCACGGCAATAGACGGCAAGGAGATGAACAGCGTTGCGCTTGTTGAAAAGCTGAACGAGCTTGGCGGCGCGAACGGATGCGGGCTTGTTGATATGGTAGAAAACAGGCTGGTGGGCATGAAGAGCCGCGGCGTGTATGAAACGCCGGGCGGTTCCATTCTTTACAAGGCGCACGAAACGCTGGAGCAGATCTGCCTTGACCGCGAAACGCAGCACTATAAATTCCTTGTTGCGCAGAAATTCGCCGAGGTAGTCTATTACGGCCAGTGGTACACCCCCCTGCGCGAGGCGCTTTCCGCCTTTGTGGAATCCACGCAGAGAACGGTTACCGGCGATGTAAAGCTGAAGCTTTACAAAGGCAATATCATCAACGTTGGCGTCACCTCGCCCTACAGCCTTTACAGCGAGGAATTTGCAACGTTTGACGCGGACGAGGTATATAACCAGAATGATTCCGCAGGATTCATTAATCTTTTCGGTCTGCCGATAAAGGTTAAGGCGATCCTTGACGCGGAAAGAGAAAAGAAAGACTGATAACAACGGCGCGTTTTGCTGCGGCAGGGCGCGCTGCGTTTATTATTAAAGGAAAGAAGCGGAAATATGGCACAGCTTTGGAAGGGCAGGTTCAAAAAAGAGCTTGCAAAGGAAACAAATGATTTTAACTCCTCTATAAAATTTGACAAAAGGATGTTTGAGGAGGATATCACGGGCAGTATGGCGCACGCAGCCATGCTGGGCGCGACCGGCATCATTGAAAAAAGCGAAAGCGAAAAGATCATAGACGAGCTCAGCGCAATACTGAACGATATTAAAAGCGTCGCACTGGAGATAGACGAAACCGCCGAGGACATACATACATTTATTGAGGGCGAGCTTACGGCAAGGCTCGGCGACACGGGCAAAAGGCTGCACACGGCGCGCTCCAGAAACGACCAGGTTGCGCTTGACATAAGGCTGACCCTGAGAAAAGAGATCGGCGAGATCGAGGAACTGGTAAAAGAGCTTATCGGCGTGATCTGCCAAAAGGCGGAGGAAAACAAGCAGACCATTATGCCGGGGTATACACATCTGCAAAGGGCGCAGCCCATCACCTTTGCCCATCACATTATGGCATACGCGGCGATGCTGTGCCGCGATCTTGACCGCCTTGCGGACGTGAAACGCAGAATGAACATCTGCCCGCTCGGCTCCGGTGCGCTTGCGGGAACGACTTACCCGCTTGACCGCGAGGCAGTTGCGAAAGAGCTTGGTTTTGACGGCATTACGCTCAATTCGCTGGACGGCGTTTCAGACCGTGATTTCTGCATGGAGCTTGCGGCGGCGCTTTCCATCATAATGGTGCATCTTTCCAGATTTTCGGAAGAGATCATCATGTGGTGCAGCTGGGAATTCAAATTTGTGGAGCTGGACGACGCATTTTCCACCGGCTCCTCCATTATGCCGCAGAAGAAGAACCCGGATATTGCCGAACTGGTGCGTGGCAAGAGCGGACGTGTTTTCGGCGATCTTACGGCGCTTTTGACCGTTATGAAGGGCATTGCGCTTGCATACAACAAGGATATGCAGGAGGACAAGGAGGCGATCTTTGACGCGGCAGACACCGTTAAGATGTGCCTGACTGCCTTTACACCGATGATAGACACGATGACCGTGCTGAAAGAGAATATGAGAAACGCGGCTGCCAAGGGCTTTATAAACGCCACGGACTGCGCCGATTATCTTGTTGGCAAGGGGCTGCCGTTCAGGGACGCATACAAAGCCACGGGCGAGCTTGTTGCCCTTTGCATAGATACGGATCTTACGCTTGAAACGCTGCCGCTTGCCGAATACAAAAAAATATGCCCTCTGTTTGACGAGGGCGTTTATGAGGCGATCAACCTTGAAAAATGCGTTGCAGACAGACTTGTGCCGGGCGGCCCGAGCGCAAAAAGCGTTGAAAAACAGATTGAAGCGGCAAAAAAAGCGATATTATAGGATTACAGCTTTTTCAATTTGTAAAAAAACAATGAATTCATTGACATGGGATAAGGGATTCGTTTATAATGGATTAAACTGTAAATTAAGGAAAGGGCTGTGAATTGATTATGGCTTACAAACTTGTAGTTGATTCCTGCTGTGATATTACCGAGGATATGAAGCAGTGGAGCGATTTTGAGATTGTTCCGCTCACTTTACAGATCGGCGATTACGTAATTCAGGACGACGCTGATTTTGACCAGAATGATTTTATTTCCCGAATGGTGGCAAGCGACGTGCTTGCCAAATCCGCCTGCCCCTCACCGGAGGCTTTTGCCAAAGCCTGCGAGGGCGATTATGATGAAGTTTATCTGATGACGATAACAGATAAGCTCAGCGGCACCTACAACAGCGCGCTGCAGGGCGTGGAGCTTTACCGTGACGAGCATGATGACGGCAAAAAGATACACGTTTTCAATTCGCTGGCAACATCCGGCCTGGAAACGCTTATGGCGCATAAGATCAAGGCGCTTGCAGACGCAGGCAAAAGCTTTGACGAGGTAATTGCAGAAGTTGAAGAATACTGCGTGAAAAACTGCGGCCTTTACTTTTGCCTGGAGAGCCTTGACGCGCTTAAGGGCAACGGCAGACTCTTCAACCTTGCTGCGAATGTGATTGAAGCGCTGCGCGTTAAGCTGATATGCAGGCGCACGGATTACGGGAACATTTCCGTTGCGGGCAAGGATCTTACGGAAAAGCGCGCGCTTGCCAAGCTTGCGAATCTGATTGCCAAGGACACGGACGGCTGCGATCTGCGCGATAAAAAGTGTATTATAAGCCACGTGTGCTGCGAGGGCAAGGCAAACCAGGTGAAAGAGCTGATTGCCGAGGCGACCGGTTACCCGGGCGAAAATATAATTGTGCTTAAGGCAAGCGGATTGAATTCCCTTTACGCCTCCAACGGCGGAATCATCGTTTCATTCAGCAAATAAGAATACAAGTCACAACCGTAAAAGCGGTCTGAACCCCAAATGGCTCAGGCCGCTTTATTTTATAGTATCAATATTCAATATCCGGGATCGGCGCGATCGTACGCGCAAGGATGCCGTTCATATAAGCAATGGCGGTGCCGTAATTCGTAAACGGAACGCCCTGCTTTTCGGCAGAGTGCATTCTGTATTCGATCTCCGCCGGATTCAGCATACAGCCGCCGCAGTGGATCACGAGCTTAAACGCAGTCAGATCCTGCGGAAACCCGCCGCCGCTTGACCAGTGCAGATCCAGCTGAGCGCCGGTTCTTTCTTTAAGCCAGCGCGGCAGTTTTACGGTGCCGATATCATCGCACTGCCTGTGGTGTGTGCAGCCCTCGCTGATAAGCACCGAATCGCCGTCTTTAAGCGTATCAATCACCCTTGCGCCCTTGACGGCGGTGCCGAGAAAGCCCTTATACCTTGCCATGAGGATGGAAAAAGACGTGAGCGGCACGGACTGCGGCACAATCTTTGAGACGGCGGCAAACGCCTGCGAATCCGTTACGACAAGCGCGGGCGGAGCCTTGAGCGAATCGAGCGTATGCCGAAGCTCCGTTTCCCTTGTTACAACGGCAACGGCGCCGCTGTCTATCGTATCTCTTATTGCCTGCTGCTGGGGTAATATCATTCTGCCCTTCGGCGCGGCGGAATCGATCGGCGTTACAAGCACCACGATATCGCCAGGCGAAATAAGATCGCCCACGAGGCGCACCTGTTTTTCCGGCGGTTTATAGAGCGCGGCAAGCGTTTCCTTGAGCTGCTCTATTCCCTGCCCTTTCAGAGCGCTCGTATAGACGGTATCCTTTGAATCCTGCGGCACGCTTTCCAGCAGATCCGCTTTGTTTTTAACGGTAAGATACGGGATCTTGCGTTCTTCAAAAAGAGAGATCAACTGCTTTTCGCAATCATTTTGCTGTCTGTTGGCATCTGTAACAAGCACTGCCGCATTACAGGCGCGCAGGATCTTTTTTGCGGATTCCACGCGCTTTTCACCGAGCGTGCCGGTATCGTCAAACCCCGGGGTATCTATGATCATGACCGGGCCGATCGGCAGCAGCTCCATGCCTTTTTTGACGGGATCCGTTGTTGTGCCGCCGATCTCGCTTACGACGGAAAGATCCTGCCCCGTTACTGCGTTTACAAGGCTGCTTTTGCCGGCATTGCGGCAGCCGAAAAAAGCAATAGAAAGTCTTTCCCCGGAGGGGGTGCTGTTTAGGCTCATATCATCATCTCCAAATCATATTTGCGGTTAAAACCTGAAGTCCCTCTCTCCGTTTTCTATCTTTACAAGGCGCTCGCGAACGATCTGCTTTACCTTATCACTGCCGATATTTTCTATCTCCTTTTCAATAAGCGCCTCGCCCTTTCTGCGTGTATCCTCGCCGGCGTAATCCATAAGGAACTCCTTTAATGTCATAAGCGCGTTCGGGTGGCAGCAGTTCTGTATCTGCCCGGATTTGCATAGGCTCATAAAGCGGTCACCCGTTCTGCCCTCGCGGTAGCAAGCCGTGCAGAAAGACGGAATATAGCCCGCGCCCATGAGCCAATTTACGACCTCATCGAGCGTGCGGTTATCCGAAACGTCGAATTGCTCGGTATCATGCGGCCTTTCCTCCTCACAATAGCCGCCTACGGACGTTCTGGAGCCGCCGCTGATCTGGCTTACGCCGAGGCGGATGATCTTTTCACGCACGGCAGGCGTTTCGCGCGTGGAGATGATCATGCCGGTATACGGCACGGCGATGCGGATACACGCCGCGATCTTGCAGAACATCTCATCGCTTAAGGAATTATCGAAATCATTCGGGTCAATATCGTCCGCCCTTTTGACTCGGGGTACGCTGATCGTGTGCGGGCCGACGCCGTGCACGGCTTCAAGGTGCTCTGCGTGCATCAGCAGCCCTGCAAATTCATACCTGTACTTATCAAGGCCGAACAGCACGCCGATGCCAACATCGTCTATGCCGCCCTCCATAGCCCTGTCCATCGCCTCCGTATGGTAGGCGTAATTGTGCTTTGGACCTGTGGGGTGCAGGTATTCATAGCTTTCCTTGTGGTAGGTTTCCTGAAACAGGATATACGTACCGATGCCGGCCTCTTTAAGCTTTCTGTAATTTTCCACGGTTGTGGCGGCAATATTGACGTTCACACGGCGGATCGCGCCGTTTTTATGCTTTATGGAGTAAATGGTCTTTATACAATCCAGTATGTATTCAATCGGGTTGTTTACAGGGTCCTCCCCCGCCTCTATGGCAAGGCGTTTATGCCCCATATCCTGTAGGGCAATGACCTCCTTTGCAACCTCCTCCTGCGTGAGCTTTTTCCTTGCGATATGCTTGTTTTTCTGATGATAAGGGCAGTAAAGGCAGCCGTTTACGCAGTAATTGGAAAGATAGAGCGGCGCGAACATAACGATCCTGTTGCCGTAAAAATCCTTTTTGATCTGCTCTGCAAGATCATAGATCTCCTGCACCTTTTTCTCGTTATCACATGCAAGAAGTACGCTTGCCTCGCGGTGCGAAAGGCCCTTCCTTTGCTTTGCCTTTTCTATGATCTGGTCAACAAGCGCAAGGTTATCCTTGTTTTCATCCGCATATTTCAGCGTCTCCCTGATCTCCGCATCGTTGATAAATTCCTCTGCTTTCAATGATTTCGGGTCATATTTTATCATATTCTATTGCCTCTCTTTAATTGTTATAATCATTTTTACTGCACTTGCGAAGGTATATAATCTCCCCTGCTGCTTACGATCTCATATCCCGCCGCGCGCATCTGCGCTTTCAAAACTGCAAGCCCCTCGGCAGCTTCTGCGCCAGTGTGTGCTTTATTGTTGTAAAGCGTATATTTTTCACGCTCGTTTTCCGGCGTCAGATTCGGCATGATCACGTTTGCGCCGGCGTTCATGCCGTTCACATGGCCGTTGCCGTCCACCGTTGCTAGCGCCGTTGTGGCGGGGAGCAGCACATGGGGCAGCGTAAGCCGGATCAGTGCAAGCATAAACAGCGTTAATTCCGCCGAGCCGTCGCTGTACGAGCGAAACGGCGTATCCCGATGCGGCACAAACGGGCCTATGCCCACCATCTCCGGCTGAAGCTCCTTTAAAAACGCAAATTCGCCGGCAAGATCGTCTATGGTCTGAAACGGCAAGCCGGCCATAAAACCGGCGCCCGTCTGATAACCGAGGGATTTCAGATCCTTTAAGCACCGCAATCTGTTTTCAAAGCGCATCTGCGGCGGGTGCAGCTTTCCATAATGCGCGGCGTTTGCCGTTTCGTGGCGGAGCAGATATCTGTCGGCGCCCGCGTCTTTGAGCCGTTTGTAGCTTTCAAAGCTGCGCTCGCCGAGCGAAAGCGTTACGGCGCAGCCGGGGCAGAGTGCCTTGATTTTTTGTATTATACCGCACAGGACTTCATCCGTATAATAAGCGTCCTCCCCGCCCTGAAGCACAAAGGTGCGAAACCCCAAAGCATAGCCTTTTCGGGCGCATTCCAAAATCTCGGTTTCATAAAGGCGGTAGCGGGAAACACCGCCGTTTGAACGGCGGATGCCGCAATAAAAGCAGTCATTTTTACAGTGATTGGAGATCTCGATCAGCCCGCGGATAAAAACGTTTCTGCCGTAGACCGAATCCCGCACCTGCCGCGCGTTCTCAAAAAGATACCCGGCACATGCCTTCCTGTTTTCGATCAGCAGTTTATACGCCTCTTTACTGAGGAATGTATCCCGGCGCAGCTGATCGATCAGCTGCTCATACATTGGCATAAGCCGTTTTGGCGGAAACGCCGCTGAGCCTGCCGATCTTGCCGCCCAGGCTGTTTATGATATCCTGCGGCGCGTCAACCGCAACCGAAATGATATTTATGTTTCTTTTATGATACGGCACACCCATTCTGCCTATAATATAATCGCCGTACTCGCTAAGTATTGCGTTAAGCTCTGCCGCAGAATCCCTGTTTTCAACAATAATGCCGATAACGGCAACGCGAGTTTCCGTAAAAATTCCCCCTCAAAAAGAAAAATCCGCGCAAAATGAGCGCGGAAGATCAGCTTCTGTATGCTGCGCGCTTTCGGTCAGGATAAAAATATGCTTTCCGTCAGTTTGCGGTATTGTGAATATTTTATCACTTTTCATTTAGATTTTCAATAGTCTATTGCTTTAAAACGGGGCAAAATGTATAATCTAATCATGAGGACTGTTGAATTTATGATAGAAAAGAAGGACGCTGAAAGACGGATCAGGGATATCCTGCACGAATTCGGCTTTTCGTCCGCCCTGATAAAAAAGCTGAAAGCGTACAGCAACGGCATCCTGAAAAACGGTGAGCCGGCGCGCACGATAGATCCCGTTTTTGAGGGGGATCTGCTGACGGTCAATATGGAAAGCACAGGCACACCGCCGGAAAACTCCGGGGTGAAGCTGCCTGTTTTGTATGAGGACGAGGATCTTTTGTGCGTGGACAAACCCCCGAATATGCCGGTGCACGAAAGCAGGAACCACCGGGGCGACACCGTTGCAAACGCCGCAGCTGCGCATCTGGACGGGGCGTTTCGCGCCGTCTACAGGCTGGACAGGGATACGAGCGGCGCCGTTTTGATTGCAAAAAACGAGCTTGCGGCGGCAAAGCTGGCAGGAAAAGTCAGAAAAAATTATTACGCCGTTGCCTGCGGCGTCATAAACGGAAGCGGAATCATTGACGCGCCCATAAAACGGGAGCGCGACAGCATAATCAAACGCTGTGTTGCGGCGGACGGCGAACGCGCCGTTACGCATTACGAAGCACTTTTGCACAATGATAAATATACCCTGCTTAAGCTCAGGCTGGAGACCGGGCGCACACACCAGATCCGAGTGCACCTTGCGCACATGGGCTTTCCGCTTGCGGGAGACAGCCTGTACGGCGGCGGTACGGAGGATATAAAAAGGCAGGCGCTGCACTGCCGCGATATCTATTTTGAGCACCCGATCACGGGCGGGGAAATACACATTTTCTGCGACCTTGCACAGGATATAAAACAACTTATTGAGGAGATGGGATAATGCCGGCGTTTTCAACACATTACTTTTTTGCCGCCGATCTTTTTGAAAGGCTTAGAAAAGAAGCGGATTTTGAGCTGAACAAAAACGCGCTTCTCATAGGCGCGCAGGGGCCTGATATTTTCTTTTTTCACCGTGCGCTGCCATGGCAGAAAGGCAAAACGCTCAGAAAAGCAGGCTCTGCCATGCACCGGGCAAAATGCGGCGATATCATAGACTGCTTTAAGGCATATTGCGAAAAAAACGGCGGCAGCATTGCAAAAAGCTATGTTTACGGCTTTATTCTGCACTATGCGCTGGACAGGGTATGCCACCCGTATATCTACTTTATTCAGAACAGGATAACGGAAAAATTCCCGAAAATGAATAAAAATTCCGCGCACAACATGATTGAACTTTCACTGGATTCCGTATTGCTGAGCGAAAGAAAGCGCACGAAAGACCCGCGCGGCTTTAAGACCGAGAACATGATAAATTATTCCGAAAAAGAATTAACGGAGATAACCGAGGTCATTGCGGCGGCGGGAAAGCTCTTTCCCCCGCACACATTCACGGCGGCGGACGCCGCGCAGGCAATCCAGGACACACGGGCGGCTCAGCGCCTGCTTACGGATAAGAGCGGCGGTAAAGAAAAATTTTTAAAACGGGCGGAGCGGCTGTTTTTTCCGCTTACGGGAAATTTCAGAATTTCGGCATTTATGCGCACAGATGACTTGGAAAAAGCCGTAAAATATGTTAATATAAACAACAGAGGCTGGATATCTCCTTTCAGCGAGGGGCTGAGAACGGAAAGCTTTACCGAGCTTTTTGCGCTTGCCAAAACGCAGGCGGTTGAGATGATAAAGCGCCTGAACGCCGGACTGAGCGGAGAAGAGATAACCGGTAATCTATCATTTTTAACGGGAGTGAAAGTGCAGTGAAAACGATACCGAGTTTTCAGATCGACCACAATATTTTAAAGAAAGGAATCTATATCAGCCGCATAGACGACGATATCACCACCTATGACATAAGAATGCGGGAGCCGAACCGCGAGCCTGTTATGACCAACGCCGCCATGCATACGATAGAGCACATTTTTGCCACCTATGTGCGCAACACGGAATTCGGGGACAATATTATCTATTTCGGCCCGATGGGATGCAGGACGGGATTTTATTTCCTTACCCGCTCGCTTACGGACGGCTATTGTATCAATCTTATAAAAGAGGCGTTTCAGTACATTGCGGATTACTGGGGCATGATACCCGGCGCGACGATGAAGGAATGCGGCAACTGCAAGGACCACAATCTTGCCCAGGCAAAGGAAGAGGCAAAGGAATTTCTGGAAGTCATAAAGGACTGGTCGAAAGAAGACCTGAAATATCCGACCGCAAAAGACGAATAAGGAGAAGTTATGGAGCCCCTGTTTACCACGCAGACAGTTTACAGCTTTGCGGAATACAAGCGGTGGTGCTTAGCTATGAGTCAAAAAAGAGCGAAAATCATCACCGGAGTTCCCATAGCATTATTTTTGCTCTATGCCGCGCAGTTCCTTTTTGAACCGATTGATGCAAGAAGTAAAATATTCACGCTGATTATGACAGCCTTTTTTTGCGGTGCACTGATCGGATTATTCTATATTCGGAGAAACAGGCAAATTAAAAAAACATATTATTCTAACCAAACCGTTCAGAAGAGCGGCGCGGTCACGATCGATTTTTTTGACCATCATCTGATCTCGCACGGCACGGACGGCTACGTAGAATATAGGTATGCGAATTGTTACAGAATTATAGAAACAAAAACAAATTTTTACATTATGACGGCAACCAATTCAGGTATTATCATCGTCAAGCAAAACTGCACGCCGGAGCTGATTGCATTTTTGCAGGAACTTAAGAAAAAAGTAAATATCAAAAAATAATCATAAAAGAGAGGGTATGATTATGAAAAAGACAATAAAAAAATTCGTTGCGCTTGCTGCGGTTTTGGCAATGCTGCTCAGCTGCTGCTGCTCTGTGAGCGCCTTTGCGGCAGACGATGATGTGCTAAAGTTTCAGGACGGCAAATTCAAGATCCTGATCTTATCCGACCTGCAGGACACGAACGAACCGCAGCAGGAAACAACGGATATGATCACCGCCGCCATAACAAAGACCGAGCCGGATCTGATCGTGCTGCTGGGCGATAATATTGCCGGCTGGTGGAACGGCGTTGACAAAACCGAGACCGACGAGGCTATTGATAAGATAGCCGATCCCATAGAGGCAAGCGGTATCCCGTTTGCGCTTGTTTTCGGCAATCATGACCACGAAGGTCTTGCCAGCGAGGAAAACGGCTACGAAGAAGAAGCGGCAAAAGAATACATAATGAACCGCTTTCAGCTTTACGGCGGCTGCCTTGCCGTTCAGGGCGAGGAAATGACCGGCGTAGGAAACTATAACCTTACCGTTAAAGACAGCAGCGGCGAAAAGGATATTTTTAACCTTTGGTTCATGGATTCCAACCCGTACACACCCGAAGAAGAGGGCGGCGGGTACGGATACGTGCATGAGGATCAAATACAGTGGTACGAGCGCGTTTCAGACGAGCTTGCGGCGCAGAACGGCGGCACGCCCCTGCCCTCCCTTTTGTTCCAGCACATCATTGTGCCGGAGGTTTACGATATGCTGACCGAAGTGCCGGAAGGAACAGAGGGCGCTGTAAGCGGCAACGGCGGCCACGAGGGCAGCTATTACGTTGCAAATGAGGAGTATATTTACCAGGGGAATCTGAACGAGGGCCCCTGCCCGCCGAACGTGAACCACGGGCAGTTTGAAAGCTGGGTTGAACAGGGCGATATTATAGGCGCCTTTTTCGGCCACGATCATACAAACGATTTTGCCGGCGAATATCAGGGTATCAAGCTGGTTGCCTGCCCCGAAACGGGATTTTACAGCTACGGCGATGTGCACGGCGTGCGCACGGTTACCCTCGATGAAAACAACCTCTCCGATTTTGAATCGGAAGTGATTTTGTATACGGATCTGCTTGATTACGAAGTTTCAAACTCTTATATGGTGAATTACGGATACGGCGCATATAAAAGCACGTTTCTGCCAACCGTTTTCGGCATTGTCGGCGGCGTTTTGGCGGTATGCGTTGTAATAGCGGTGGTCATTACCGTTGCAAAAAAGAAAAAAGCAAATAAAAAATAGCAGATAAAAAACGGCTGACTATCAGCCGTTTTTTGTTGCGTATATGTTGTCTTTGCTTATTTATTTTGCCCGTATTCGGAATGATAGGCGGCAACGGAAAATACGGGCGGGATCATCAGGCACAACAGCAGGATCGCAAACGGCGCGGCAAAAGAAGCCAAAAAAGAGAGCGCCAGCAGTATGCCGGAGGCTGACACCCAAACTGCCCCTGCCGTTATACGCGTCCTGTAAAGCACGATAGCGCTTTTAAGCGTCGGAAAAAGGCGAAAGAGAAATTCGGGCACCCTTGTGATATTCGGAATGACTGCTCCCGCAACCAGCATAAAAAACGAACACACCGCGCAAAAGAGAAACCCCGGATTGCTCAAAACACCGAGCGCGTTGCCGATCACAATAAAATAAGCCGTATAATCAACGGCCGGCAGCAAGAGCTTGACCCAAACACTGCCTGAGCCGAGCGGATCTTTTACCGCCTGTGCCGCTATGATACCGAGTTCCAGCAACGCCAAAACGACCGGTATCACAAACAGAAAAATATTCTTATCCATATAGGAGATTGCGCGAAAGCCCGAATCAAAGCATACGGCGATCCTCTGCGAAAGCCGATCATAAAACAGCACGCCCGCAAGCGCGGGAGCAAGGCAAACAGCCGTTATGATCATATCAAAAAGCGAAAAAGAATGCTTACCTTTCATAGAACTTTCACCGCTTATCAGACGAATTTACCGCCAAAATCAGGCTCCAGCACAGGCAGGCCGAGATCATGCACGGCGTTTTCTACAAATTTTTCCGCCGTTTTCGGTTTTGCCGGCATGCCCATAAAGGTCAGGTAATAAACAGTCAGCTCCTCAAACGTGGGGCTCATTTCATTTTTGATCTTCACCCTGTTTTCTGAGAATTCAAAGGTGAATTTCCTTACATGCGCCGTTTCAACAGGTCTTATCCAGAGCTTGAGCGTACCGTTTTCCTGCCATGCCGCCTTGGAATATGTATGGTAATGAAGATCGCCCAAAGTGATCTCGCTCACGCCGTATTCGCCGTTCATGCCTGCACGGATAACGTTTGTATATTCCTTTTCGCGCCATGTGAAAACTAGCCCCTCGTCATCAAAATCAAATCTTATCGCGTCAATATTACCGGGCTTGTTATACAGCATATTCAATACCGTAATGGAAATAACGGACGTATATTTATTTGACCTGCATTTGATGACCCTGCCGCTGACAGCCTGCTCCGCGGCAGCGTTTCTGGGCCTTGCCGGCAGATCTTCTACGGAGCAGCTTTCAAGTGCATCGAGCAGCGCCTTATGTTCCGCTTCATTTTCAGGCAGAGCGTCATTTTCAAAGCATTCCGGAAAATATTTCCAGAAGACCTTCATAACCTTATAATCCTCCGACTCGCCGCAGTTTAACACAACAAGCGCATCGTGTTCCGGGAACATAAAACAGCGCTGGCCAAAGAGGCCGTCCGCCCTGAAGCTGTTTGCAACGGGATTGCGCCAAAACTGATAGCCGTAACCGCACATATTGTCTATAAACCCGTCATGAACGGAATCAGTATGCTTAGCGGTTGCCGTTTTTACCCATTCGGCGGGTATGAGCTGTGTGCCGTCTATCCACCTGCCCTCATGGATATACGGCAGGAAGAATTTGGCGATATCCTCGCTCTTCATATAAAGCCCCCAGCCGCCGGCGTTCACACCGTTTCCGTCCGCCTCCCAAAACGGTTTTTCTATACCGAGCGGGGCAAACATTTTTTCATCAAGGTAATCGATAACGCTTTTGCCCGTTACGCGGGTAACAATGGCGGAGAGCATAAAGGTGTTTTCCGAAATATAATTGAATTTCGTGCCGGGCGGCAATAAAAACGGCGCGTCAAAAAACTGCTTTACCCAATCGTGCCCGCCCTTTTCATCAAGCAGGGTAACAAGCTTATCCGAGCGCATGGTGAGCAGCATCTCAACAGTGAGCTTGTTATTCGGCGGCAGCTTTGCGCTTTTGTATTCAGGGAAAAATTTATACACCTTATCGTCTATACTCAGCAGCCCTTCCGCCACGGCAAAACCGACGGCGGTGGAGGTAACCGACTTGCTCATGGAATAGAGCACATGGGGATAATCCCCGGAATACGGCTTAAAAAAGCCCTGCGCGCACACTTTATCATGCCTTACGACCGTAAAGCTTTGCAGACCGAGCTTTTTTTCGTTTATCTCATCAATAAACGCCTTTAAGGCGCCGCTTTTTATACCGACGCTTTCGGGAGTTACATGCGCAAGAGATGTATTTTTGAGCTTTACCATAACGATTCTCCTTATCTCCGTGTGATTTCAGTTCCATATTAACCCAATATTAAAATTTTTTCAATAAGAATAACAAACAGATAATTTTTTTGTAATAATTTGATCTGGAATACAAATGAATTTTAACATATTTTGCGTAAAAGGAAAATATTTGCAAAGTAAATTTGATGGTTCATGTTGAAAATAAAAAGAATATGTTATAAAATAAAAATATATACTTTAATTTGCTAAAATAACAAAACGGAGCTTTAAGATGACGGAAGAAAAAACCTTAAAAATAACCGCGCTTTGCAAAAAAGCGGTTTTTGTTATCGTAGATTTTATTTTATTCTTTTTGGCGAATGTTGCCATAGTATACCTGACTATGGGCGGCCATGTGCGCGCCACGGAATACAGCGGTATCCTTTTCAGCTACCTGCACTTGTTTGCAACGCTTGCGGTTTTATATGTTATAAACAAGCTGCTTGATCTTTATAAAAGCGTTTGGACCTTTGCCGGGGTAGATGAAATTGCCAGAACGATCGTTGCGGCGCTTTTGGCGGCGTTTTCGCTGTTCTTTTTTGACAGAGTGATCTTTGCAAACGTGCTGGGCTACAGCGGCAAGCTGCCGTTTTACGCATACTTTTTGATGTTCATACTTGAATTTGTTGCTCTTTGTGCGCCCAGGATCGGCTTCAGGCTCTTCAAAAGATATACGAGCCGCGCCACCAGCCTTTCCGGAAAGCATAAGCGCGTAATGATCGTCGGCGCCGGTTTTATGGGCGATTTCTTTATTAACGAGCTTATTATGAACAATTATAAGGACGGCTACCCGGTGCTTGCCGTTGATGACAACCCGGTCAAGCTCCACAAAAGGATCAACGGCGTTAAGGTGCGCGGCACCTGCGCAGAGATACCCGAGCTTGCAAAGAAATACGATATTGACGTGATCATGATCTGCCTGCCATCCGCCTCGCGCACCAGGCAAAAAGAGATCATAAATATTGCCATGCAGACGAAATGCGCAATAAAGATCTCCCCTTCCGTAAACGAATTTTTAGAGGACGGCGCAAAGGCAAGAAAGATAAGAAATATTGAGATAAAAGACCTTCTTGCCCGCCCTGAGGTAAAGCTGGATAAAAAGGTTTGCAGCTATCTTATAAACAAAACCGTGCTTGTAACAGGCGGCGGAGGCTCCATAGGCGCGGAGCTTTGCAAGCAGGTTGCGCGGTACTCACCGAAATCCATAGTGATCTTTGACATTTACGAAAACTGCGCCTTTGAGCTTGAAAACGACCTAAAAAACAAGTATGGTGATCAGATAGACATACATATCAGAATAGGCTCCGTAAGGGATAAAAACAGGCTCAGAGAGGTGTTTGCGGAATTTGAGCCGGAGGTCGTTTTCCACGCAGCCGCGCACAAGCATGTGCCGCTGATGGAAAGCAGCCCGTGCGAAGCCGTTAAAAACAATGTGTTCGGCACGCTTAACGTTGCCGAGATATGCGATGAATTCAAGGTCTTAAAAATGGTTACCCTTTCTACCGACAAGGCTGTTAACCCAACAAACGTTATGGGCTGCACAAAACGCATTACCGAACTGATCGTGCAGTATATGAACAATATAAGCAAAAACACGGTCTATGCGGCGGTGCGCTTCGGCAATGTGCTTGGCTCGCACGGCTCGGTCATTCCGATATTTAAAAAGCAGATCGAAGAGGGCGGCCCCATAACGCTTACCCACCCGGATATTGAGAGATACTTTATGACGATACCGGAAGCGGCGCAGCTGGTTTGCCAGGCGGGCGGCCTTGCAAACGGCGGAGAGGTATTCGTGCTTGATATGGGCGAGCCGGTTAAGATCATGGACCTTGCCGTGAATATGATAAAGCTTGCGGGGTATGAGGCAGATGATATAGGCATTAAGATCACCGGCCTGCGCCCTGGCGAGAAAATGTACGAGGAGCTTGCGCTGGAGAGCGAAATGGAAACAAGGAGCAAAACGGCGCTTGAAAAGATATTCGTGACGCAGCCGATAGATATTGACGCGATAGTATTCGGCAATATGATAAACGAGCTTGACGGCGCGGACAATTCCACCGTTCGTGATATTCTGATGAAATACGTGCCGAACTATCACCCGGCGGATAATTCAGGCGAGGATTATTAAACCGAAACAGAAAAGCAGAGCATGTCAAAACGACAACCAAATATAAAAAGTAAAACAAAGCCCGCAGAAACAACGAAGTTTTTTGCAGGCTTTGTTTTATGCAAAATTTAGACTGTTTCGGAAAACATTGGCGTTCGCAAGGCTTTGCCTTGCTCGGCTAAATAACCTCACGAAATAACAACCAAATCGAAGATTTGGGTTATTTCGGAGAATCTTTTATTATTCCGGCTTCGCACTTATGCGCTCGCGGAGATGGTATAATAACCTCACGAAATAACAACCAAATCGAAGATTTGGGTTATTTCGGAGAACATTGTATCACAGCGCTCGGCGACAGTTCCCGCCTCGCACTTGTGGTATAATACCTGTAATACTTAAAATCCAACCGCTCATTCGTGGCATGTACCAAAAGTGAGCGTATCGCAATAAATTGATAGCCGCACCGTTCCAAAACATGTTGGGATTTGACATTATCTACAGCAACTGTACCGATTAAATACGGAATATTATAATTTTTCAATGCCCATTCGGTTACTGCTTTCACTGCTTCCGAGGCAAACCCATATCCCCGATATTCTGCTAATAAATAATAAAATATTTCCGGTTCGTTAAGATCGTCATGTTTTCCCGCGCCTACCGTACCCATAAGTTTTCCGGTTGCCTTTTCAAAAATGCCGAAAGAGATCAGTCCATTGATGATGTCCATTTCGGAATATTGTGAAATCAACCAATTCAAAAATCCTTTTCCGCTTCCAAAACAAGTTTTTTGAACATCGTTCAGCGTGCGTTCAAATTCCGGGTAATCCGCTTCACAAAGTTCACGAATAACAAGTCGCTCTGTTATTATTTCCATAATGCTCCCTATTTATCAGCTCAATATTCCCAGATAACAACATCTTTCATGCCGCTGTCCGAAACAGCCTTTATCTCGTTTTTACCGCGGCGCAGCTTTACCCCTTTAAAAACAAAGATATGGCTGTGCGGCGCAGGCTTCGCCGTTTTCTGCCCTGCTCTGACCCCGTTTACGTAAAGCGTGATCTCCTTTTGATTGGAATAGATCTTTACGTTTATCCAGCGTTTTTCACGTCTTGTAAACCTGCGCGAGGTGATATAAAGAACGCCCTCGCCGCTCCAATAGGCTTTATAAAGATAGAAAGGGTCTTTTTTGATCTTGCGGTCATACGTTACAAGACCTTTATCGTTTCTGCCCGGTACACCGCCCTCATTGCGGCTGTCTATTGCAAAATCAAACATATTCCAGACGAATGCGCCCCATATCTTATCCGCCTTCGGCGACATAAAATATTTCAGCGCATGTTCGTGCACAACAGACGCCCATTCCTCACTGTGGAACTCGCAGACAGTATCTTTGGGCTGCTTTGGCTTTTCCGTATGATGCAGAACATTAGAACCTGCTCCGTATTCCGAAACGGCAACACCCCTGCCGCCGTTTGCCCTTATATGCGCCGCCGCCTGAGAGCGGAACCGCTTTGCGCTGCCCCAATACCAGCCGGGATAGATATTGCAGCCCTTTATATCCGAATCCCATGTATCGCCGCCGTAATGATTGGTTGCAAGCGCCGTATACCGCGACGGGTCAAGCCGGTGGGCAAGCTGATTCAGCGCGCGCATCATATGCGCGGCCGTTTCGCCGTATTCTCGGCGCACTTCGTTGGACATGCTCCAGCAAAATATCGAGGGGCGGTGGAGCTGCTGCAAAATCAGCTCCGTATACTGCTGCTTAGCGTTTTCCAGCATGCGGGCAGTCACCGCGTCATCTTTTGCTTGATCCGTTTCCAGCGGGGAAAGCCCCAAGCCGCCGATATTTTCCACAAACGGGATCTCCGCCCACACGAGCAGCCCATATCTATCGCAAAGCTCGTAAAAATGCGGGTGGTGCGGGTAGTGCGCAAGGCGTATCGCATTCGCCCCCATCTCATAAATCAGGGCAAAATCCTCCTCATGTTCCCGATCGGTAATCGCCCAGCCCATATTTTCCCTGTCTTGATGGCGGTTGACGCCCCGCAGGGGATAGCGCCTGCCATTGAGGAAAAAGCCCTTTTGCGGATCTATGGTAAACCAGCGAAAACCGATATACCTTTCCACAGAATCCGTGATTTTACCGTCTTCAAGGATCTCGCACTGCACTTTATAGCGAAACGGCGCTTTTCTGCCGTTCCAAAGGCGCGGGGAATCCACATAAAGCTTTAACTCTGCATTTTCTTTGTTTATATCTTTTTCCGCTTGCGCAACGGTCCAACTGCCGTTATCAGCAAGCTCCGCCGCGTCAAAATCAGGTTTATCTATGCCCGCGCACGGCGCAAAACCGCCTGCCGGTGAAACCGAAACGCGCAGTTTGCATTCGCTTTCGGCACGCTTGATCTTTGCACGCACCGTAACCTGTGCGCGCTTTTCAACCTGCGGCGTATTGGGATATGTAACATAAACGCCGGCAGAGCCATAATCATCCAGTGAAAAGTGCGCGCCGGAAACTGCAACAAGATTCACTTCTCTGTATATCCCGCCGAAAAAAGTGAAATCCGCCGTCAGCGGGATCACATCGGGAAACGGGAAATTGCTGACCTCCACGGCGATTTCATTTTCTCCGTTTTTAAGCGCACCGGTTATATCAAATCTGAAAAGCGTATAACCGCCGCGGTGTTCGCCGATACGCGCACCGTTTACATAGACGTTGGCTACACTGTTTGCGCCGTAAAATTCAAGATAATACAGTGTATTTCCTTTTTTGTTAAGCGCAATTTTTTTCATATAGCAGCACGCGCCGCGGAAATAATCACCGCCGCCGTCCTGACCGTCAAGATTATTCCATGTGTGCGGGAGATCGATTTCCTGCATTCCTGCATTTTCTGCCGGCGGAAAGCCGCCCCGGCAGAATTGCCAGCTTTTGTTTAAGGATAAGATTTTTTTCACTTCAATTTCCTCTCTTGAATAGTTTATTGCCGCAAATGCGGCACGGCTGGATTCAGATTGAGATACATTTTTTATATTTTAAGGCAAATTTGATTTCATTTTGGAAAAATATTATGAATTTTTTACCGAAATCTAAATTAAATATAAAATTAGCACTCTAAACTTGACAGTGCTAATTTTTGTGCTATAATAAAGATGAACTTGAAAGAGAGCAAAGCTCCAAAGAGTTCACTACCGGCAAAGGCAGGTAACAAGAGCTCGCTACAGCGAGGATATATCCCCACGGCTACGAGTAAGATCAATGGTTTGAATGGAGGAATGACTTATGTTGCCAAGCATTTTCGGTGAAAATTTATTTGATGATATGTGGGACGATGTTTTTGATTCAATGTCCGCTTTTAACCGCCGCAATCCGCTGTACGGCAAGCACGGCAAGAACATGATGAAAACAGATGTTCGCGAGACCGATGATTCGTATGAGCTGGATATAGACCTTCCGGGATTCAAGAAGGACGAAGTAAAGGTTGATCTTAAAAACGGTTATTTGACGATCAGCGCCGCCAAAAGCCTTGAAAAAGAGAACGAAAAGAAGAACGCGCATTACATCCGTAAGGAGCGTTACTCCGGCCAGATGACAAGAAGCTTTTATGTTGGCGAAGAGGTTGAGCCTAAAGATGTAAATGCAAAATTTGAGGACGGCATACTGAAATTAACGTTGCCCAAGGCGGAGCATAAAGAACTGCCGCCCAGCAGCTCCATAAGCATCGAATAACAGCATCAAAGCAGTCGGGAAACCGGCTGCTTTTTTTATTTTGCCTGTTTTGCAAGGCGCAAAAATCTTTCAATAGCTCAGGCTTAGGCGGTTTTCCCCTGCTCTGCCGCCGAAGCGCACCATACCTTCACCGGGCACATATATGATATTTGCGTTTTCAGCGCTTTCGGAACACGCCTCTTTTTGATTCCACAGCAGTGTAAAACTTCTGTTTTTTGAATCCGTACGGATCTCCTGTATATCGCCGCACACAGCCGCCGGGTACGGGCGGTTGAAAACGGAAAGCAGTTTTTTATCCGTAAATTCCATTCCCCAATAAATACTGCTCCATTTATACTTTTCAAAAGCATTCATAATATGATCGATATGCGCAAGGCTTTTTCCGCCGCTTTGGGCGCCGCCCCACTCGCCCATTACCACCGGGACATTCATTTTGAGCTGGTTTTCGCGGATCCTGCCAAGGATAAAGGCGATCCGTTCATTGCTGCAAAATTTATTATACAGCGGAGAATCGATAAAAATATCATACGCATGCGGCGAATAGACTGAATTCGCGGGCGGCGTAATACAAAACGGTATGCCAAGATTGGAATAATAGCTGTGCTCAAAAACGCAAAAGCCGCAATCCACCTCTTTGCCAAGCCTGTTTATAAAAGGCTGATAATATTTTTCCGAAAATTCGGAGATTATATCCTCCTTGCCGTCCACAAGCAGTGCAAATCTCTTTTTATCATCAAGCATATCCAGTAATTTTACAAGCCCGGGATATGTTCTTATGATCGAGAGCAATTTGGCGGCAGCAAGAAGCATGCCTGACTTTTCCCTGCCGTTTCTGAAGCATGAGTGAAAATCTATATTTTTGCCCGCGGCTTTGGAAACGCCGTTTAAGATATTTAAAAACACTTCCCTGCCGCCGCTTTGGGGATAAGGCTCATTAAAATAATCGCAGCCGAAAATATTGGTGCAGCCGGAAAAAGAATCCGCAAGAAATCTCCAGCAGTTTATAAAATCATCCTGAACACCGTTTTTGTTTTCCCAAAAATCCGCAAAGGCGCGCTGCACGCCCTCCATATAAAAATAGCCCTCCGCCCATATTGCAATCGGCTTTTTACTTTTCAGAGAAGGATCCACTGCCCAATCAGGCGCGCCGTCCCCGTGAAAATAATGCGAAAACAGGTCCTGGTGCATATCGGGCATAACGTAGATACCTTCCGCCTCGCACCGCAGAGCGAATTCACGCAGGATCTCCGCCATGTCACGGCTGTACTCTCCCCTGCGCTCTTCAAGCGCCGCCCATGTTATACCGAGGCGCACAATATTCACGCCGTTATTCTTCAGATTCCGAATCACTTTCTTTTTAAGCAGTTTCTTTTTCGTCTCCGGCAGATCCGGCTTTTTGAACTTCAGGCAGATATTGACGCCGCGAAAAATACGCTGTCTGCCGCATTTATCTCGTATATCCAAGCCTTCGCAATATAATTGATTCATAGATCCCTCTCCGGCGTTCTGCCGCCATTCTTATAGTAAATACCACTTTATATTATATTGCAGGATACGATTTTTTGCAAGGCGAAAAAACAGAAAAAATCCCCCGCATAAGCAGGGGATCTTGGAATCTCGGGTTTGCAATCAAGCATTTTCTTTTTTTCTTTTTCTAATAAGCGTAGGACTGTTGAAATCCAGAACAAGGGAAAGAACAATTACGCCGACTACGGTAATGATGCCCTCAAACAGCATATAAAAACCGTTGTAACCGAAGCTGTAAGCCCAAACGGACTGCCACCCGTCAGCATATTCGCCCCAAATCGTTACGCCGGAAATAAAGTGGCATATAAATCTGAAAAGGGATGCGAAAGCACCGCCGAGCGCAAGTGCAACGGTCTGGTTCTTAACCGCTTTTCTGAAAAGCGCACCGCCGATACCGAGGCACGCAAAAGCTACAACATAATCCGCAAGGATAAGAATTATGTAAGAACCGATCCCCTGCACATAGGCAAAATTGCCGAGACCCTGAAGCAGCATTTGCAGAATACCGTGGATAATACCCGTACCTGCGCCCCACTTCATGCCGTAGCGGTAACCGATTATAACGATGGGCACCTGGCTGAACGCGGTGATGGAGCCGCCCATGGGCGCGTTGAAGATCGTTACATAGGAAAGCAAGGTCGCAAGAGCGATCATGATAGCGGTTTCGGTAATTTTTTGTGTTTTGCTTATCTGTGAATTTGCCATAGTTTAACTCCTTTCCGAAGCGCGTAAAAACCGCCTCAAATTCTCAACAAGTCAAAAGAAAAGCCCCGTTTATACAGAACGGGGCGCAGAATTTGCTTACACAGTCTCCGCTGCCCGTGCTAACGGGCAGGTCGAAGGGTATGATCTCAGCCTTTCGGCACCCCTGACTTATTAAGTTATACCTATTATAATGCGCGCGGCATAATTTGTCAACAAAAAGCGTGCGCGGAAATGCAAGATAAAAGTTACCAAAGTATTTGCGCAGGCGAATTATACGAATTGTACTTGCCGGCTGTAACTTTTTCTGCCGAAAATCGGAGTATAAATGTTAAAACGACGTGAATACAAGCCAAAAACAGACAAAATGGGCCACAAAAAGCAAAATCTACATATCGTTTATTTTTTTGATTTTTTCAAAAAATTCCACAATATCTTGTGATTTTTTTGAATTGTGTATTGACATTGCCACTAGATTTTGGTATTATGTAAAAGCGACATACAGTTTGTGTAACGGTTTTGTAATATTTTAAACTGTATTGTAACTTTTAGCGGAGGTGAATGGAATGAAGATTATAAAGAGAAACGGCTCCGAGGCGGAATTTGACCTCTCCAAGATCATCGCTGCGGTCACAAAGGCAAACGCGGCATGCGAAAAAGAAGAACTTACCCCCTCCCAGATCAGGGATATTGCCGAATTCGTTGAATTCAAGATCATGAAGGCGGCACGTGCCCTTTCCGTTGAAGAGATTCAGGACATTGTTGAAAACCAGATCATGGCGCAGGGCGCGTTCGAGGTTGCAAAAAGGTATGTTAAGTACCGCTATAACCGCTCGCTCATAAGAAAGAGCAATACAACGGACGAGCAGATCCTTACCCTTATCGAATGCAACAATGAGGAAGTTAAGCAGGAGAATTCAAACAAGAACCCCACCGTAAACAGCGTGCAGCGCGATTACATGGCGGGCGAGGTCTCAAAAGACCTTACCAAGAGGATCCTTTTGCCGCAGGATATCGTTGAGGCGCATGAGAACGGGCTTATCCACTTCCATGACGCGGATTACTTTGCGCAGCATATGCACAACTGCGATCTTGTTAACCTTGAGGATATGCTGCAAAACGGCACGGTAATCAGCGGCACGATGATAGAAAAGCCGCACACCTTCTCCACCGCCTGCAACATTGCAACGCAGATCATAGCGCAGATCGCCTCCAGCCAATACGGCGGGCAGAGCATCAGCCTTGCGCATCTTGCGCCCTTTGTTGACCTCAGCAGGCAGAAATTCAGAAAAGACGTTCGTGCGGAGCTTGAAGAAGCAGGCATAGAGCCGACCGATGAGGAGATAAACAAGATCACCGAAATGCGCGTAAAGAGCGAGATAAAGCGCGGCGTACAGACGATCCAGTATCAGGTAATCACCCTGATGACCACCAACGGCCAGGCGCCGTTCGTTACGGTGTTTATGTATCTGGACGAAGTGCCCGAGGGCAGAACGAGGGACGACCTTAAGCTGATCATAGAGGAAGTTCTGCACCAGAGGATACAGGGCGTTAAAAACGAGAGCGGCGTTTGGATAACCCCGGCTTTCCCAAAGCTTATTTACGTGCTCGACGAAGATAATATCACGCCCGATTCAAAATATTGGGATGTTACCTGCCTTGCCGCGAAATGCACGGCAAAGCGCATGGTGCCGGACTACATTTCCGCAAAGAAGATGCGCGAGCTGAAGATAGACAAAAACGGCAACGGCAACGTTTACACCTGCATGGGCTGCCGTTCGTTCCTTACGCCTTATGTTGATCCCAAAACGAACAAGCCCAAGTATTACGGCAGATTCAACCAGGGCGTTGTAACGATAAACCTTGTGGATATCGCCTGCTCTTCCGGCGGGGATATGACAAAATTCTGGAAGATATTTGACGAAAGACTTGATCTTTGCTACCGTGCGCTTATGTGCCGCCACAACAGACTGCTTGGCACGCCGAGCGACGTGGCGCCCATTCTTTGGCAGTACGGCGCGCTTGCAAGGCTCAAGAAGGGCGAAACGATAGACAAACTGCTTTTCGGCGGATATTCAACCATTTCGCTCGGCTATGCGGGTCTTTACGAATGCGTTAAGTACATGACCGGCAAGAGCCATACGGATCCGGACGCTAAGGATTTTGCGCTTTCCGTTATGCAAAAGTTAAACGACGCATGCAAAACATGGAAACAGAAAGAAAATATCGACTTTTCCGTATACGGCACGCCGCTTGAATCCACCACATACAAATTTGCAAAGTGCCTGCAAAAGCGTTTCGGCAAGATCCCCGGCGTAACGGATAAGAATTATATTACAAACAGCTATCACGTTCACGTTTCGGAAGAGATCGACGCATTCAAAAAGCTTGAATTTGAAGCGGAATTCCAAAATCTTTCCCCCGGCGGCGCGATCAGCTATGTTGAAGTTCCGAATATGCAAAACAACATTCCTGCCGTACTCTCCGTTATGCAGTATATTTACAACCATATTATGTATGCGGAGTTGAATACAAAGAGCGATTACTGCCAGGTCTGCGGCTATGACGGTGAGATAAAGATCGTTGAGGAGAACGGCAAGCTTGTTTGGCGATGCCCCAACTGCGGCAACGAAGATCAGAGCAAGATGAACGTTGCACGCCGAACCTGCGGATACATAGGCACACAGTATTGGAACCAGGGCAGAACGCAGGAGATAAGAGACAGGGTGCTTCACCTGTAAGCCCTAAACACAAAAAGGAGCGGGAGCGCCGAGGGGCGCTCCCTTTTGTTTTGATATGAACATTGCAGAGATAAAAACGAACGATATTGCAAACGGAGAGGGCGTGCGCACGTCTGTTTTCGTTTCAGGCTGCCGCCACCGCTGCCCCGAATGTTTCAATGAGATCGCCTGGGATTTTGAATACGGAAAAGAATGGAACAAGGAAACGCTGGAATACATACTTTCCTCCTGCGAGCCGCCTTGGATCGCAGGGCTTTCCGTATTGGGCGGGGAACCGTTTGAGCCGGAAAACCAAAACGGCGTGCTTGAACTGCTGAAAGCGTTTAAAGCGCGCTACCCGCTAAAGACCGTTTGGTGCTACAGCGGGTTTACGCTTGAACAGCTTTTGGGCAAAGAAAAAAGCCGCGCGGCGACCGAAACGGCAAAAGAGATGCTGAAATACATAGATATTCTTGTGGACGGGCGCTTTGAACAGGAACTGAAAAACATTTCGCTGGTATTCAGAGGCTCTGAGAACCAGCGTGTAATCGACCTACAAAAAACGCTGAAAACAGGTGAAATTACGCTTTATCTTGAATAACACTAAGGGCATTGCCGAAACGGCTCTGCCCTTTTGTTTTGCATGCTTTTACATGTGTTACCTTACCGGCGTATAGTCCATTTCGGATTCCTCGTCCGTTGCCTCCAGCTTGAATATTACGGGGCGCAGACCGTCGTTACAGCTGCATATGGCAACGCCGGGCGTTCTGATCCAGTCGCCGTAATAGAAAACGTCATCGCCCGCGCCGTGGGCAAGCGCAAAAACATACTGGTATATGGCTTTTCACGCCTCATCGCAAAAGCCCTGCGGTTTTGCGTAATCCGCATAAAAGACCTGCCCCGCCTTCATCATAGGGCATGCCGTAAGCCCTTCTGCCCCATACTCCTTGGCAAGCTCCTGATCGAGCGTAGTTTTCAAAACGGTTATCTTTACCTTTTTCATATCTATCCCTCACCATTTTATACTCTTACTATAACAAATCAGCCGCGAAAATGCAACAGCACTCCGCGGCTTGAAACTACATGATATTTGTTTCTATATTGATCTTTCCGTTTTCAAACACGGCTTTTATACCGCCGCATTCAACGGAGGTATAAACGGCCGCATGCGTATACTTTTTGAGCCTTGCGGCAACCGTTTTATGCACATTCTTTTTTTCATTCAGGATAACGGCTATATCGGGATCAAGCGTTTGGAGCCACATCCTGGACGAGGAATATTCATATCCGTGGTGGCCGACTTTAAGAAGATCTACCTTGCCGACCTGCTTTGAGATCTTTTTTTCGCCGCCGCATTTTATGTTCATATCCCCGGCGAGCAGCGCACGGCAGCCGCCGCATTCCACAAGCGTTACAACGGAATTTTCATTTTCACCCGTTTTTCTGCGCCTGTGCACCGGCGAACCGTTGAAAAACGTTACTTTAAGCTCTCCCAACATAAGGGAATAACCTTCAAAATCCTCGCATATCGGCACGCCTTTCTTTACAAGCGCGTCATGCATCTGGGTATAGACCTCTTGATTATCCCACTGGGTGCGTTCAAAAAAATTTATGCCGCTTTGGTCATAAGGCTTTAAAAATGCTTTTTCTATAATAATTTTATCGTTCAGGATAACGGTATCGAAACCGCCGATGTGATCCGAATGGGCATGCGTACCGAGTACGAAATCCAAACGGACGATCCCGTCCTTCCCCGCGCAGTTTTTCAACAGGTACTCCACGACCTGCTCCTCGTACCCGGGGTAATTCAGCAGCGGTTTATTCGGCGGATAATCGGTATCCTCCGCCGCGTCTATCATGGCAAAATGCGCGCCGCTCTGGAGGATTATGCAATCCGAAGCACCGGTCTTGAGAAAATGGATACAGTTCATACAAGCACTTTCTTTCCTACGATTTCTTCAAGACAGCATAACACATTTTCTTCGTTTGAGCAAATAACGCCTTCGCTGACGGCTTTCAGCTCCGGGCAGGCATTTGAAACGGCAAACCCAAATTTTGCGGCGGCAAAAAGAGGAAGATCGTTTTTACTGTCGCCCACGGCGATCACACTGCCGGGATCAAATCCCTCTATTCGGCAGAGCTGCAAAAGCCCTGTGCCCTTATTTACGCCGCCATTCATAATTTCAAGGTTATTGCGCATAGAGGTGGTGATCTGAAGCTCCGGAAAACAGGCTTTTATTCTGTGCCTACATTCCGCTCTTTCCTGCATATCGCGGAAAAAGACGTCAAACATCTCAAGCTCAAGCCCGGGATGGCAGATCATGCCCTCCAGATTGCCAACCGGTTTACGGCTTCTGCGAAGCTCCGGCAGATAGTCCGTATCAATACGGTAGCGCGAAAACGCCCTTTCATTAAATTTTGCCGCGTCAACAAGCGGTATCCCTTTTGCATAAAGCTCTATAAAGGTTTTTGCATGATTCAGTATTCTGAACACACCGGCAGCAGTCTGCGGGCTGAAATAATTGGAATAGATCACGCCCGCGCCTCTTTTATAGACCGCAGCGCCGTTTGAATAGATGATGTAGTCTATATATTCACATTCCAGCAGCTTCTGCGGTATCTCAAAAAAAGTGCGCCCGGTTGCGATCACCGTTTTTATTCCGTTTTTATAAAGCCTTTTAACTGCGTCCAGATTCTCGCTGCTGACGCTTATGCTGTCTGACAGCAGGGTGCCGTCAAGATCGGTTGCAATGATCATTTGCCTTTCTCCCGAAAGTCCCCCGCTTAAGCAAGAGAGGTGAATCCGAAACCGTTTTTTATGGGCGGATTTACCTCTCTTGCTTAATTTGAATTATATACCGTTCGGCCGGATATGTCCATAGCGTGGGGATATTGATTATTATAAATTTTGAGATCACTTCCGTGACAGGATTGGATATATCTGCCGCAGCCATAAAGCTGCCGGCCGCCGAGCCGAGCCATGAACTTACGAATATATTGAACACGGCAAGCAGCAGATACAGAAATGAACTGTATACAGGGTTAACATTGGAATGAAACGTGATCTTCCTGTTGATCAGATACGCGGCAACATAACCCGCTGTGGTAGATATCAGGTAGGAATAAAGATACCCCTCATAACGTATACCAAGTATGGAAAGCACCGCGTTCTGCGGCAGCGAACTTGAATTCAGCGGCGCAAAAACAACATACAAAAGCAGCATATACACTGCGATATCAAGCGCCGAAGTCACAAGGACGGATATATTGAATTTTATAAACTTCCAAAGCTCGCGGTGCCCTGCCGCAAATGTTTTAAGCCGCTTCATTTTGCGGCTGCGGTTTCTTTTTTCTGTGGATGACGAATCTGTTTAAAGGATATGTCCACAGTGTGGGAACCGTCATAACAAGTATTTTTGTAAGCATTTCAATGATCACATTGTCATATCCGCTGTTGGTAATCAGCGTGCCGAGAAACGCGCCGAACCATGTGTTGAAAGCAATCGTGCAGACGACCATGACGGCGTATATGATCGTTGAAAGCACGGGATTGGCGTCTGCCTGAAAGGTAAGCTTTCTGTTCATGATATAAGCGGCGGCATAACCGATCGTGGCAGAAATGGCGTAGGAATAAAGATAGCCCTTGTACTCAATCCCGAGGAAGGAGAGCACCGGATTATCGGTCACCGGCACCTCGTTGAGCGAGCGGAATACGACATACTGAAGAAACATAAACACGCCAAGCTCCAAAACGGAAGTGCTGACGCCGGTGAATGAAAATTTTATGAATTTCCATATCTCCTTATGCTTCTGCGTAAACGCCTTTAGCTTTTGTTTCATATACATTCTTCCTTTCAACTTTAAAAAGGCCCGCAAGCATAGAGAGTATTGCGGCTGCACCCGTTACGATGAGCGTAATGCCCGCAAGGCGCCACACAGCCTGCTCAGGCAGACCTGCGCTCATAAGCGCGCAACCGCCTGTAATACTCAATGCACTGAGCACTGCGCAAAGGATATTGCAAAGAACTTTTTTCATAATGAAATCTCCTTATATAATTCTTATATAAATTAAATATATTTTGCAATATTCATTTAAAAAAACGATTTAGAAGAAGTCAAATCTTTGCAATATTTTTTAACGATTGTCAAAGCGCGGTCAAATTTGTTAGATTTTTGCAAAACAAACGATATAACAAAAGACCGCTCCTGCCGGAGCGGTCTCAGCGTGTAGAAAAAGGTGTGAATTTAGAAAAGCGGGCAATCCTACACGCTGAGGAGACTTCGAGAAATCGAGCTGAATT
>URED01000018.1 GCA_900546785.1 uncultured Oscillospiraceae bacterium
CGGAAAGCGCAAATGGCGCATGAACCAAGTGTTCATGCGCCATTTAACTGTTTTTATACGTATTATTTGTTTACGATTAAGTCGCTTTTCTACTGTTTGTTGCTTTTCTTTGCTTTGAATATATGAAGCATATATCGCGCGGTTCAGCCGACTTTATCGACAGTCTGAGACCGCTCCTGCCGGAGCGGTCTCAGACTTACTTACTTAAAAAATCCTTTGCCGTTTTTACGATATTTTCCGAGGACAGGCCGAACTGCTTGAGCAGATCCTTTGCAGGACCGCTGTGGCCGAATTCGTCATTAATGCCTATCCGTTTTACGGGAACCGGGCATTCCTCGCTTAAAGCGGCGCACACAGCCTCTCCGAGGCCGCCTACGACATTATGCTCCTCAACGGTGATGACCTTGCCGGTTTTTTTAGCGGAGGCAACAACGAGTTCCTTATCAAGCGGTTTAATCGTTGCAATATTGATGATCTCCGCATCTATGCCGCAGATCTCAAGCTCATTGCCGGCCTCGATCGCTTCGGCAACCATGAGCCCGTTGGCAATAATCGTTACATCCGTACCTTTTCTGACAAGTTCGCCCTTGCCGATCTCAAATTTATAATCATCGCCGTGAAAAACAGGAACGGCAAGCCTTCCGAACCTGAGATATACAGGCCCTTCATAATCATATGCCGCCTTTACCGCCTGCTTTGCCTCAACATCATCCGCAGGGCAGATGACCACCATACCGGGGATTGAGCGCATGAGCGCAAAATCCTCACAGCACTGGTGGGAAGCGCCGTCCTCACCCACGGAAATACCCGCGTGCGTTGCGCCTATTTTAACATTCAGGTGGGGGTAGCCTATGGAATTCCTTATCTGCTCAAACGCCCTGCCTGCTGCAAACATGGCAAAGCTGGAAGCAAACGGAACAAAGCCCATCGTGCTCAGACCGGCAGCAACGCTCATCATATTTGATTCCGCAATTCCGCAGTTTATATGGCGCTGCGGGAACGCCTTTTTGAATATAGCCGTTTTTGTTGCCGCTGAAAGGTCCGCGTCAAGCACGACCAAATTATCCGCGCCGTTCTCCGCAAGATCCTTGAGCGCATTTCCGTAGCTTTCGCGGGTTGCAACACATTTTACATCTGCCATGATCACGCCTCCAATTCAGCAAGCTTTTCGCCGAGTTCTTTTATTGCGATCTCGTATTCCTGCTGATTGGGCGCTTTGCCGTGCCAATCAACAGCGTTTTCCATATACGAAACGCCCATGCCCTTAACGGTCTTCATAACGATTGCAAAGGGTTTACTGCTTTTTTCAAACAGCGCAAACGCCTTTTCAAGATCATCAAAATCATTCCCGTTTATTACAACGCATTCAAAGCCGAATGCACGTACCTTTTCATCTATGGGCTCTGCGCTCATAACGTCCTCGCAGGCGCCGTCTATCTGAAGGCCGTTAACGTCTATAATAACACAAAGGTTATCCAGGTTGTACTGAGAAGCGAACATCATAGCCTCCCATACCTGACCCTCTTCTATTTCGCCGTCACCCAAAAGGGTATAGATCTTGACGTCACTGCCGAGCATCTTTGCGCCCTTTGCCATTCCGCATGCCGCGCTTATGCCCTGACCGAGTGAGCCGGTGCTCATATCCACTCCGGGAACGGTATTCATATTCGGGTGGCCCTGGAGATAGGAATCTATATGGCGAAGCGTTTTAAGATCCTCCACCGGGAAGAAGCCCTTGTAAGCAAGCGCGCTGTAAAGCGCAGGCGCCGCATGACCTTTTGAAAGAACAAATCTGTCCCTTTTAGGAGATCTTGGGTCCTTTACATCATAATTCATCTGCCTACCGTAAAGATAGGCAATCACATCGGCGGCCGAAAGGCTTCCGCCCGGGTGGCCTGCCTTGGCACTGTACGTGCTTTCGATAATGCCGAGCCTTATCTGCGCGGCATAGATCTCAAGCTCTCGTTTGAGTTCACTGTTCATAGCTTGCTCCTTTTATATTAATTGACCTGCTCATAAAAGCAGTTTACAACAACATCCATAACGGAATCCTCATCAAGGTAATATTCCGCGAATACATCTTCCGTAGCGCTCTCCGATGCGCGCATCTCGCCCTCAAGCGTATACTGCGTATAGCCCGAAATGCCGTGGGATAGCGCAACAGAGGCAAGGTAAGTTACCTCACTCAGAGATATATTGGTCTGGCTGTATTCGGCAGCCGTGTTATAAAGGTTTGAGACTACGGAAAAATCACTTGTTACAGCCTGCCTGAGCTGCTCAACATACGCCTCGATATACTGGGTCTGGCGCTGCGTTCTGTTCAGCGACGCCTCTATGGAATCCATATCTCTCTGGCGCACATAGGTTTCGGCAAAATCGCCTTGGATCGTTACGGTATCCCCTTCATATACACCCTGTGCCGGGAAATCGTAAAGCGAGGTGACGGTGACGCCGCCGATCGCGTCATTAAGCGGCGCAATACCGCTCAGGTCAAGGGCAAAATATTTTTCAATCGGTACATTGCCGAGTATACGGCTGATAGAAGTTGTAACATTTTCACATGAAGAGGTGCCGCCGTCACCGTAAGCGTACGCAAGACAGAGCTGCATATTCTGTGTTCTGACAAATTCTCCGCTGACGGTATAAAGATCAACGTCTACCATCGTATCACGCGGAATCGTGATCACGCTGATCTCGCCTGTATTGGTATCGATAACGCCGACGATATCCGTATCCGCCTGACCGGCGTTGCCTATAACGGAATCGCCGTTTACGGAAAGATTCTCGCGATCCACACCAATAAAGGCAAACGCAACTTTATTGCTGTCGTAAACATAGGTGTGGCCGTTGTAGATGATCGTTTCCTCATATTTTGGATTGGCAGGCGCAACAACAAGGGAATTATGACCCGTGTCCCTTAAATAAAGATATGTACCGCCGATTATAGCCACGCCTGCAAAGAGGATCACAAGCAGAATGATAAGTATTCTTACTATAAGAGGCAGTTTCTTCTTTCTTTTATGATGCCGCCTTCTTGTGTGGTGCCTGTGTGAACTGCCGTGCGAGCTATGCGAACCGTGTGACCTGCGGGAACCGCTGCCGGAGGAGTGGTGATGATGATGGTGGTGCGAAGCATGATACTCCTCCTCCGTAAACAATATATCGCTGCCGCTCTGCGTTTTGGCAGGCTCTGCCTGCGGCTGTTCTTTGAGCCGGGGGCTTTCCGCTCCGCCCGCAAAAAGAAAATCTTCGTTTGCCGAATCTAAATTAGGATCAATTTGTTTGTTCATCTTTTACCAACACTCCGCAAACAAGATACCTGTTGCTTTCCTGATTGGTGATGCAAGTGGAAAGCACAACGATCTTGCTGTTTTCATCAATTTGTGTATCAAGCTCTGTTCTGGCATTTTTAAGGGTTGAATTCGGATTCTTGACCGTTTCCTGAAAATCCGCAAGATCCTGCGCAACGGCAAAATTAAAGGAATTCATGATATGCCTGTCATCATACTTAAAGGCGGAGACCACCTGATACGTAAGCTTTCTGCCGGGCATATAGATGTAAAAATATTCGTGGGAATTAAAAAATTCCTCGTCCTCAAATTTATGAAGCGTAGTAAACATCGTTTCCCTATACCCGTTATGGCCGTAAATGACCGTTACGGGATCCGAAAAATCCTTGCTGTTTGAGCCCTGCGTATAGATTGCACCGCTTGCGAGCCACGATTTATCATAAGCACTGTGGCGCAGATAAAAATCATCGTCATTCGCGCTTTGAACGATGGGGTAGTCCACATCCGTATCGTCTATTTTTATCCAAGCATAGATTTCATCATTGTCCGCCTGAAGCGATTCAAAATCCACAGGGTTATCGGCAAGCGGGCCGGTCTGCCCGGTTGCATCCGGCGTTGTGACAAGCTCGGATTCCCTTTGCGCCATTGAGGAATTATAGATATAAAAGCCTATATGGACGCACGCGCAGATAAAAATAATGATTGCAAGGATCAAAAGTATGATTCGTTTGCCGTTCTTATTTTTCTTTTTATTTTCACTATTATTTTCGTTCATTTATCTTCACCGCAATATAAATTAAAAAACCAAAAATACAGTTTATTTAAAGACAGTGCCGCATTAAAAAAACCTGCTCGCTTGCGAACAGGTTTTTAAGCAATTAAATATCCGTATTATTCAGCGTCCTTTTTCTTGGAAAGAGCAAGGATTGCAGCACCTGCACACGCTGCGCAAACCGCTGCCGCCGCTACTGAAACGCCGGTATCGGGAGAAGTAGCAGAGGTATCCTTATCAACAGTTGTGGATTCGCCGGTGGTAGCGCCGCCAACATCTACAAGCGCGTTAACGGTATAACCGTCCGGTGATTCAAAAGCATCCCAGTCAAGGACTTCAAGAATAAGCGTATTGCCTTCCTGGCTTACGATTCTGCAAACGCTGCTTGCAGCGCTCAGGGTGATTGCATTGCCGTCTTTGTCAATAAAATTCCAGCCGGTAAGCGTACCGCTGCCGGTATAGGTAAATACAAGCTGATCCGAGCCTGCTTCAAGCTGGGAGCCGCTTACCTGCGTTGAGGGCTGACCGTTGAGCAGAGGATCATTTGCCTCATGCACGATTGCAACAGCCTCAGGGCTGTAAACATGGATGGCAGCCATTGCCGGCGCGGAAAAAGCAGCGCAAACGGAAAACGCGGCAATTACTGAAATCACAGCCGAAATAATCTTTTTCATAATAAACACCTCTATAAATATTATTAACTATCCTAAAATATACAACTGCATTATATCATTTTAATTTGATTTTGTAAAGGGTTTAGGAAAAAAATATTTTACAAATTCGTTACAAATTATGTTAATTGTGATTTCCCGGTGCAAAGTTCATAATATCTGCCGTGGTTGGCAAGCAGATCATCATGATCTCCGCGTTCAATGATAACGCCGTGTTCGAGCACCATAATGGCGTTTGAATTTCTTACGGTTGAAAGGCGGTGCGCGATAACGAAAACGGTTCTGCCCGCCATGAGCCTATCCATGCCATGCTCGATATGAAGCTCCGTTCTTGTGTCTACAGAAGAGGTTGCTTCATCAAGTATCAGCACCGTGGGCTTTGCAACCGCCGCCCTTGCAATGGCAAGAAGCTGGCGCTGGCCCTGGGACAGATTATCGCCGTCGCCCGAGATCATTGTGTCATAACCCTGCGGCAGTCTTCTGATAAACGAATGCGCCGAGGCGAGCTTGGCTGCGGCAATACATTCCTCGTCCGTAGCTTCAAGCCTGCCGTAGCGGATATTGTCCATCACGGTGCCGGTAAACAGATGTGTATCCTGAAGCACTATGGAAAGCGTTTTTCTCAGATCATCCTTTTTGATGCGTTTTATATCGATGCCGTCATATGTGATAACACCGTCCTGAATATCGTAAAAACGGTTTATAAGATTCGTTATCGTGGTCTTTCCGGCGCCTGTGGAGCCGACAAAGGCGATCTTCTGACCGTGCTTGGCATAAAGCGACACATGTTTAAGCACCGGCTTTTCGGGAACATATGAGAAATTGACGTCTTTGAATACAACGTTGCCCTCCACCGGAATCAGATTTCCGGAATCATTCCAAAATAGCCTTCTTTCGCCGTTTTCCGTGCGTTCCTCAAGGGTGACGCTGCCTTCGTCAACCTCCGGTTCCATATCCATGATCTCAAACACACGCTCCGCGCCCGCAAGTGCGGAAAAAATAGTGTTCATCTGGTTTGCGATCTGGTTAATGGGCTGCGTAAACTGTTTTGAATAGCTTAAAAAGGTAAAATATATACCTATATCAATATTGCCCATCAGCACGAGCAGCCCGCCTGCAAGCGCGATCGTAGCATAGCTGGCGTTATTTATTCCGGTTGAGCTGGGGCCCATAACGCCGGCATAAAAGTTTGCGTTTGTTGCCGCTTTTCTGAATTTTTCGTTGCATTCTCTGAATTCGCTGTTGATCTTTTCCTCATGGTTAAAGACCTTGACGACCTTAAGGCCCTCAACGGATTCCTCAATATTTCCGTTCATGATACCAAGCTCTTTTTGCTGGGCGCGGAAATATTTTCTTGACTGCTTTCCTATCTTGCTTACTGCAAGCACCATCACAACAAGGAACACAACGGCAATTGCAAAAAGCGGCGGGCTTAAAACGATCATCATAACGATAATGCCCACAAAAGTAAATGCAGAGGAAACCAGCTGCACCATGGACTGCTCCAGCATCATCTGAACATTATCCACGTCATTCGTAAAGCGGCTCATGATCTCGCCGTGCGTTTTGCTGTCAAAATACCTGAGCGGCAGCGACTGCATACGGTTAAACAGTTCTTTCCTTATAAGATTGGTCGTTTTATAAGCGATCGTTACCATAACTCTGCTCTGAATGAACGAAAACAGAGCCGTGCCGCAGTAGAGCGCACCGACGATGATCAGATTTTTGGCAAGCAGTTTTATGCCCTCTGTCAAAAACGTGCCGGCAAGCACGGTAGATTCAATATCATTCAGTATGGGGCGCAGCCAGTATGACGCGCCGATCTGGCAGACGGTGCTGAGCACGAGCGAAATAAAAACAATTACAAGGAACAGCTTGCTCCTGCCCATGTATTCCAGGATCCTGCCAAAGGTCTTTTTGGCATTTTTGGGCTTTGCGTAGCCGTGTTTGTTATCCATCGGTCCCGGCATTATTCGCTCACCCCTTTCTGCTGCGTATTATAGATCTCCTGATATATCTCGTTGGTCTTCAGCAGATTATCATGGGTATCCATACCCTTGATCTCACCGTCGTCCAGTACGATGATCTTATCCGCCTCCTGAACGGAAGAAACACGCTGTGCTATAATAAAAACAGTAGTGTCCTTCAGTTCGTTATAAAAGCTTGTCCTGATCTTAGCCTCCGTTGCCGTATCAACAGCGGAAGTAGAGTCATCAAGAATCAGTATCTTCGGTTGCTTTATCATTGCTCTTGCAATGCACAGGCGCTGTTTCTGACCGCCGGATAAATTCAGACCGCCCTGTGAAAGATCGGTATCATAACCGTTGGGCTGGCGCAGCACGAAATCATGTGCCTGCGCGTATTTGCAGGCCTTCTCGATCTCCTCATCCGTAGCGTCCGCTTTGCCCCAGCGGATATTATCCTTGATCGTGCCGCTGAACAGCACATTTTTCTGAAGGACTACGCCGATCATATCGCGCAGCGCCTTAACGTTGTAATTGCGCACGTCAACGCCGTCCACGAGCACCTGCCCGCCGGTAACGTCATAAAGGCGCGGGATCAAATTGACCAGGCTGGATTTGCCGCAGCCCGTGCCGCCGACAACGCCTATGACCTCGCCCGGCTCGGCGGTAAAGCTGATATTATGAAGTATATCGTCGTCCGAATCGGAGGAATTATACTTGAAATCAACATTTCTGAATTCCACCCTGCCCTTTGCGGACGTTTGATCCGGAATATAATTCTGTTCGCCGTCCTTTATATCGACCTCTGTATTCAGCACTTCAACCACACGGTCGCCGCATGCCTTGCCCCTTGCAAGCTGGAGCAGCATCATGGAGATCATCATAAGGTTCATGAGCACCTGAATGATATAAGAGGCAAAAACAGAGATCTCGCTTACGTCCATAACGCCGTTGCTGGCGTCTACGCCGCCGCGGTAATATACGAATACAACGACTGCGTTGAGCATCAGCATCATGATGGGCATAACGGTTACAACAAGGCCGGAAGCCTTTGCGCCCTGCGCCGCAAGATCGTCCGAAACGGTCCTGAACTTCTCTTTTTCATGGTCCTCACGCACAAACGCCTTGACCACTCTTATGCCGATCAGATTTTCCTGAACGACGCGGTTTACGTTATCTATCTTTTTCTGCATCTTCTGAAACATCGGAAAGCCGAATTTCAGAACACATACCACAACCAGGATAAGAACAGGCAAAATGAAGAGCAGCAGCGCGCTCATTTTGGGGTTGATAGAAACCGCAAAAACAGCCGAAACGATAAGCAGAGCCGGACCGCGCACAAGAATACGCAGCGCCATCATGACTACCATTTGCAGCATGGTTATATCGTTCGTAAGCCTGGTGGTCAGTGATGCTGTTGAAAATTCGTCTATATTTTTAAATGAAAAAGTGCTTATCTTTTTATAAACGTCATTTCTGAGCCGAAAAGCAAAATCCTGGCTGCAGATTGAGGACGCTTTCATCGTTGCAAGGCCGCCGGCAAGGCCGAGAATGGCAAGCACCAGCATGCCGATTCCATAAAGAATAACATCTCTGCGCACCGATTCAGACGAGGGGGCGGCATTTACCATTTCATATATTGAGCTTGCTATGGACGGGAGCGACAGCTCGCATATAGCCTCTATAATCATTCCGAGGGCGCTGATTGCCGCAAGATGCCAAAGCCCTTTCATGTAAGAGGCAAGCTTTTTGAGCATAACCATTCCTCCGTAATCTTGTATCAGCTTTCCGCCCCGAAAGGCGCGGGGCAAAATTTGTAAGTATTCTAACATTATAACGAATTTAAATCAAGGCAAAAAGCATTTATTTAACACTGTGTTAATTTTACGGTTGTCAAAATCCGCGCTTTATGCTAAAATATGCCGTATTCCGATTCAATGCCGTTTTTTACGGCCGGCATTGCGGCAAAACAGCGGAGGTAAAGATGGATCTTTGCAGCTACAGCGAAATAACGGCGCTTTTAAAAAGGCACGGTTTTACGTTTTCAAAAGCGCTTGGGCAGAATTTTATAGTTAACAAAACCGTTTGCCCCGCAATGGCAGAAAGCCTGCATGCGGGCAGCGGCACCGGCGTGCTTGAGATTGGACCAGGTATCGGCGTGCTTACCAAAGAGCTGTGCACAGTTGCGCAAAAGGTGGTTGCGATAGAACTGGACAGGCGCTTGTTTCCGATACTTGAGGAAACGCTTGCCCACTGCGGTAATCTTGAGATCGTAGAGGGCGACGCACTGAAGACCGATCTTAACGCGCTCATAAAAGAAAAATTTGCCGATATGAATGAGGTAAAGGTATGCGCGAATCTGCCTTACTACATCACATCACCCATCATAATGAAGCTGATAGAGAGCAGGCTGCCGGTAAGCGAGATCATCGTTATGGTGCAGAAAGAAGCGGCGGAGCGGCTTTCGGCAAAGATAGGCACAAGGGACTGCGGCGCGCTGACGGTAGCGGCGCAGTATAATGCAAAGATAGAAAAGCTTTTTGACGTGAGCCGCGGCAGCTTTATGCCCCGGCCGAAAGTAGACAGCGCCGTTATAAAGCTTACCGTGCGCAACAAACCGGAAGTAACGGTGCAGAACGAGGACCGATTTTTTGAGATCGTGCGCGCCGCGTTCGCGCAAAGGCGCAAAACCGCCGCCAACAGTCTTTCCTCCGCGCTTCTGCTTCCTAAAAGCACGGTGGTAAACGCGCTTGAGCAGATCGGTAAAAGCGAGAAGGATCGGGCAGAAAATTTCTCCATGCAGGATTTTGCCGATCTCTCCGCACTGCTTTGAAAAGAACGCGCATTAACCGTTTATTTTTGTATATTTTGTTAATTTTTTTAGATAATATTGCAAGGTATTATTTTATGCGTTAATATATAGTTGCAATGAGATTAGGAGGGGAATATGGAAAAAAACAGCGCAAAACCGAATATATCTCTGTTACCGGGCGAATGGGCGCGTTTTTTTATCAAAGACCCGCTTTTTATGTTTCTTTGCCCCGTTAAAGCCAAACGGGCGGAATTCATTGAAAAATATTTCAGGTATTATCTTGAAAAGTGGAGCCGCGAGGGCGCTTTAATAGACACCGGCAGCAAAAACATTGCCGCCGTACTTACAAACCCCGAAGATTTTGTTTACAAATTCCCGGGCAAAAACGGCTTTTCTCTTAAAATGAACAGATTTTCACCCAACATTCTGAATCATATGGAGGTCGTGCAGAACATCATTGATATCGTTGTTCCCGCACAGCTGAACAAGCGCCTGCTGACCATCTATGCCGCACCGGAAGTTGACGAGCAGAGCATAGACAGGATCATAGATTTCTGCAAGCAAAAGGCAAAGGAAGAAAATTTTGTTCTGGTTTATGAGACCTTTTCAAAAAGATTTGTAAAAAAATTTGAGGAAAAAGGCTTTGAAACAGGATATTCAAGGCAGTTCCTCAACACGCAGTTTTTTCAAACGGTGATGACTTACAACATTTAATTCTGTTTCAAGGCATGAAGAAAGAAGCCCGACGGAGCTAAACCGCCGGGCTTCTTTGTTTTCTTTAGTTTTAAGCTGAAATGTCAGTTGCCGAAACGAACGCGCCGTTCGTTTCATCTCCCACAGTAACCGTTACCGTATCTCCGTTTTCAACAAGCAAAACATCCATACAATCAACCACGCTGATATAATAATAAGTACCGCCGTCTATCTGCAGGTAATAATAGGTGTTTCCGTTATTTACAGAGGTGAGGATATTCGTAACCGCCCCGGTGACCTGCGTGCCGCTCTGCGCGGGCTCAGAGGTTGGCTCCTGCTGCGCAGTGCCGGCGTTCTGATCGTCTGCAGGCGGAATATTCTCGTCCTCAGTGTCCTCAACAAGATAATCGTTGACGTCAACATCGCCGCCGACTATATTCTTGTCTTTCATCGCCTGTATATAGTTTTCAACAGCCGCATTGAGCGCATTCGCGTCGCTCTTCATTTCATCCACAATGCCGGTACCTACGATGGTCTTATCGGCAAGGTTAACAAGTGCATAGCCTTTGACCGTATTGCTGGAGCCGTAGAGGCTCATGAAATAGGTGGGCTGCCCTTCTATATCAAGAAGTATGGGAAAAGTTGCCGCATACTGATAGTTCTGAACAGCGTCCTCGGCAGACTGCTGCGCCGCCGTTTCGATAGCGCCGCCGTTTTCATAATATCTTGTTTCTTTCGTGCGCTGGTTGCTGAGTATAAAGCCGAAATTGGAAGCGTCTGTTTCAGAAGATGTTATACCGGTGTAGATCCACAAATCATCATCAAGCGCTATATATCCGTTGCCCTGAGAAGCCTGGCTTACATCATTTTGGAAAATGATAGAATTCCAGAAGCCGTTTTGGAATTTGCCGTAATAATCATACTGCTGGACGAGCAGATTTGCGGAATAAACCACGTCTATCCACTGAAGCGATGCGTCAGAACGCACCTGCTCAATATCATAATACACGCTTTCGCCCGTGAGCGCATCCGTGATAATAGCGCCTTTCACATCGGTGCCTCCGAAAAGGCCTATCGTTTTATCCAGCACGGGGGTGATCCAGTAAGGATGCCCGTCGTCGCTGATTTCAAAATTCGGCGTATCAAGCAATTCGGTGGGATACTGAAATCTAATGTGCCTTATAAGCTTTTCGTTAAACAGCTCTGTAGGGCTGTACTGAATACAGGAACCAAACTGCTCCACGCAGTTGACGACCGTTACTTTCTGAGAAACAAGGTCTATGATCATGTAAGCGGGAACGCCCTCTCTTGTATTATTGAACCATTTAAAAACATCCGCATATTCAAGATACGCCACCCTGACCGGGCGGTTGCTATAATTGATCATAGTTGTTGTGTTGGAAACAACATACTGGCTCTTGTATTCCGAAAGCGAGCCGAGCTGCTGGTCGGCAAGCGTAAGGGCACGCTGTTCGTCCACGCGCGGCACGCTGTCCACGCTTATTTTTTCAAAATCGGTTGAAAAATCGCTTGTTTCAACAGGCATGAGCTCGCTGTATGACGATGCCCTGAAAATCGTGGCACCGCATACCCAGCCGACAGCCATAACAACAAGAATAACGCCGGCAATGATGACCGGTATCTTTGATTTCTTTTTGATATATTCACGGCGTTCGATCTTTTTATTTGCTTTGCAGGCAAGCGCAAAGAAGATCATAAACAGCGCCATAATGATGATTACAAAGAAATAGATGTTCGGATCTTTAAAATTAAGCGCGGGCAGCATCATATAATAGACGATACCGCCGGAAATGATCGTAAGCACGGCGGCAATCAAAAGCCTGAGTCCGAGCTTACCGGGCTTAATAACCACATCTACCTCATCTTTTTTCGGCCATTTGAATTTTGATTTGAAGTCATTGATGACCTCATCGGCATCATAATCCATATTGGGCATATGTTCGCTCATATTGATTCTCCTGTTCCTAATTCAGCCGCAGCGGCGCGGCATTTGCAATATAATACCATAACAGCGGTTATTATTCAATATTTATATATTAATTTTCTTTAAACAATAGCCGTAAAAAGCCGCTTCCGGCGCCGTTCGGCAGCTTATTTATTATGCGGTCTATATTAAAAACGAAGCCGCCCTAACGGGCGGCCATTGGTTTTATCAAATAAAATTATGCTTTTTAATTGCTTACGCTCTGGTGATGCTTCTTGCTTCCATAAGATATTCGTCAGAAGCAGGATAGTGCATATCATAAGAGATTTCTACAGAAGCGCTCTTGTCTTTAATAACGCCCATTACATCGGCATGATTTACCTCAACGTTAACAGCCATATGATAATCAGCCTCAACGATGGTGTTCGTAGCGGTATCTATCTTAATCGTACCCGTGCCGCCCTCGTAATTAACAAGGCAGTTTTCCTCTGTTGTGCCGGTTGACCAAGAAAGCTGAGAGATGGAATCAACAGTTGCGCCGATATCGCCGAGAACCTCAAAGAAACGGCCCTGTGAATCTTCGCCGCGCATAGACATCTGACCGGCTTTGGGCTGGATCATAATGGTGATCGTGCCGTCGCCGTTATCGGTAACGTTGCAAGCCTGGCTGTCTTCCGGTGTGAAATAGGAAGTTCTGAAATCGAACTGGCCCGGGTTGGAAGCGTCCTGATTTGTGTTATCAAGCAGCGGATCCCTGTTGTTGCACGGAGGAAGTCCGTAAGTGCTCTTTGAGAACAGTCCGCCGACGATCGTGGGAACAAGGTTATCAATCAGTGAGTTTGAAGAGCCCTCGATAAGAACCTGCTCTATTTCAAGAGCCTCTTCGCCGAGGAGCGCATAGTAAGTAACGGTATTGCCGTCAGCATCTATATAATTTGCTGTCTGAGACTTGGTATTGTTGTAGCATTCAACATAATAGTTAATAACATCTTCTTCTGTCTGGAATTCGATGCCGCCGTATGTATCTGCAACAAACGGAGTGATCGTGGTCTCTCCGGTTTCTTCGGTCTCTTCAGTCTGATTCCAAGTGCCGTCCTGAACCTCTTTGATTGCTGTGATTGTTCCGTCCGTAATATAATTAAGCTTTGCACATCCGGCGAGCGAAAGTACAAAAGCAGCAACGAGAACAACACAGAGAATTGCTTTGATTGTTTTTTTCATTACTTTGGTACCCCTTTCAGTACGAAATAAGCATAATCAATTTGCTACTACTCTAATTTATTATAAAATCGACAAAAAGTCAATACCAAAAAACGGAAATAACAAAATTTATTCTAAATTCTTTAACTTTTACGGTGTTGTTATTTTACTATTTATGTGGTATACTTGCTTTAGCGATTTTTTATATCCAAAAATTTACAGGAAGGATTTAAGATATATGAGATGCAAAAACTGCGGCTTTGATAATCAGGAAGGCAGATACATCTGCGAAAACTGCGGCTCTCCTCTGTTTGACGATAATGACCAGATCGTGCCTGAAACGGACGATCCCGAAAATATACCGCCTCAAAGACTTGTTGACGAAGTTGAAGAAGACGCGGTTGACATGGATGAAGAAAAAGAAAAGAACAAAAAAAGCCTCATCATTATAATAGTATTGGCAGTTATCCTTGTTGCCATGATCGTTGGCATTATCGTTGCCGCAGTGACCGGCGGAGACGATGAAACCACTACCGATCCCACGGAGTCAATAACCGCACAGACAACAGATGAGGAAAGCACCGAAACAACAAAGCGCAGAACAACTACGGAAAGAACGACCGAAACAACCACCGAGTCAACCACCGAACGCACCACCACGACTACGACCACTACGGTGGCTCGCTTTACCGTTTCGGTTGACATTGACGGCAACGGCTCCGTATCCGGCGACGGCACTTTTGAAGCAGGCAACAGAACGACTCTTGTTGCCACTCCGGACAGCGGCTACCAATTCATAGGCTGGTTCGACAACGATACCGGCGCGCAGGTGGCATCCGGCACAAGATATACGATAACCGTTGATTCAAACAGAAATCTTACGGCGCGTTTTTCGGCTCTTCCAACACAAAATGAGCCGGCGGAGGAACCGGCAGATGAATAAAGGAGAGCTTGCAAGGCAGTACTTTTTTTCCGGCAAGGGCTGCACGCAGGCGGTTGCAATGGCATTCTGCAGGGAAATGGGGCTTGACGAAGCGCTTGTGGAACGCCAAACAATAGGATTCGGAGCGGGCATGGGCAGACTCAGAGAGGTCTGCGGCACCGTTTCCGGCATGACGTATGTACTCTCAAATCTTTACGGCAACGAGGGCAAAGCGGCAGTATACGCAATGGTGCAGGAGGTTGCAGGCAAATTCAGAGAGCAAAACGGTTCGATCGTCTGCCGGGAGTTATTGGGTCTTGAAAAAGGCGCAAGTTCCCCACCCACACCCGATGCACGCACGCCCGAATATTACAAAAAGCGGCCGTGCCCGGAGCTTTGCCGTATGGCGGCAGACATACTGGAAGAATTTATCAGCAACAAAGAAAGTGAAAACAAAAACAAATAAACGGCGTGTTTTAAATAAAAAACTCTTGCATTTTACTTTGCAATGTGGTATATTATTTGAGCGTTAAAAATACATATATGCTTATGTGTTTCGCATGCGCCGGTAGCTCAGTTGGATAGAGTGTCTGGCTACGAACCAGAAGGTCGGGGGTTCGAATCCCTTCCGGCGTACCAAAAATACCAGAGTAGTTTTTACTGCTCTGGTATTTTTATTATATTTGGGTTGTATGGATTCGAACACGAGTGTCCAAAAATCAAGCTCATTGAGCGCAGATTTTTGGGAGAACAGTCCGGTGGACTGTTCGATACTGAGTGACGAGCCCTTCCGGCGTACCAAAAGCCTCAGGTAACCTTTGTTGCCTGAGGTTTTTTATTATCACAGCGCGCAGGAACAATACGGTTAACAGATAAGCTGTAATTATAATTTAAGCGAAAGACCGCCTGCTTTTTGGATGAGCATCTTTTTTATTATGCCTGCAATATACGCGCCCGCCTCAACGGGCGGCATACCGAACCGGCTTATATTGGACACCACTGTATAATCGCTCTCGCTCATATCCGGGCGGGGCTTATAGGCGATATACGCGCTCATGCTTTCATCCGTAAGCAGACCGGGACGTTCGCCGATCAGTACGCATACGACCTTTGCACCCAGCAGAGGGCCGATCTCCCTTGCCGTATTCACGCGGCAGTAACGCACGAAAAACGGCTTGCCCACCGTAACGGAATCGTCCTCAAGCGCAAGGGTAAGCATTGGCAGGATATCCGGCACATTTGCGCCGACAGACGGCGCCGAAAGCCCGTCGCCGCAATAGATCTGCACATCCGCGCCTGCCGTTGAATTCTGTTTAAGATATTCTTTTGTTTCCGGCGAAAAATGCCTGCCGAGATCGGGGCGGGTAAGCATTTCAAATTTATCCTTACACATCGTTCGTATCTCAAACATACCGAGCTTTTTAACGAGCTGCGGGTCAACCTCGCTCATAACGGCGTCATTTGCCGCGGCGTATTCTTTTTGAATGATCTGCGCAACTTTCGCGCCGTCTATATCGCCGTTTTCAAGCAGCGGTGTAAAATAGACGGGGCTTTGATACACGATCTCCTTGGCGGCGATCTCCGCCTGCGGCGGTGCGCCGAAGCCGCGCGAAACGCTGACGGTAAGTCTGCTAATCACAAGCTGCGTTGTGGTTGTGCCGATATCTATACCGGCGCTCAGAATGATCTCTTTTTCCATATGACCTGCTACCGATTAAAAATAAAATGGGAACGCCCCTGCCTGATGAGCAGCATAACGTCCCCGTTGACAAACCTATTTTACCACCCGTTCACAAAACTGTCAATCCGGTTCCAAATTAGATCCGGGCACGGCAGGCATAGAAACGGCAGGCGGCAGACCTTGCTATGCGGGCAAAGCATACGCCGCTATTCAAAATAAGTATTGAAAACGCGCAAAAAACACGCCTCTGCGGCTTGACTTCAAACGGCGTTTGGAATTAAAATGAAGTTGCATATTAAAAGTGTGCATATCGGGCAATTAATTTTAATTTCTGGAGGAATACATATGATTTACAAAGATTTTCAGAATATCAAGCTCTCCGCGCTCGGCATGGGCTGCATGCGCCTGCCTTGCGTTGACGGGGTGGACGCGAATGTGGACGAGGAAAAGACAAAGGAAATGGCGAAATACGCCTTTGAGCACGGCGTGAATTATTTTGACACCGCATGGGGCTACCACGAGGGCAATTCAGAGACCGTTATGGGCAGGGTGCTCTCCGAATTCCCGAGGGATAAATTTTACCTTGCAAGCAAATTCCCGGGCTATGATCTTGCAAACTTCCCCACGGTAAAGGAGATCTTTGAAAAGCAGCTTGAGAAATGCAGGGTTGAATACTTTGACTTTTACCTGTTCCATAACGTTTGCGAGCTGAATATAGACAGCTATCTTGACCCGAAATACGGCGTTTATGACTATCTGATAGAGCAGAAAAAGAACGGTAGAATACGCCATCTCGGCTTTTCCGCCCACGGCAGCTACGATGTGATCAAGCGCTTTCTTGATGCGTACGGCAAGGATATTGAGTTCTGCCAGCTTCAGATCAATTATCTGGACTGGGAATTTCAGGACGCAAAGAAAAAGGTGGAGCTGTTAAATGAATGGAACATACCCGTTTGGGTAATGGAACCGCTGCGCGGCGGCAGGCTCGCAAAGCTTGCAGACGAAGATGAGGCAAAACTGAAAGCCCTGCGCCCGAACGAAACGATACCCGCATGGGCATTCCGTTTCTTACAGAGCATTCCCGGCGTTACGATGGTGCTTTCGGGCATGTCAGATATGGAGCAGATGAAGAGCAACATCAAGACTTATGAAACGGACGAGCCGCTGAACGACAAGGAAATGTCTACTCTGCTGGAGATCGCGCACAATATGGCAAACGGCGTGCCCTGCACGGCATGCAGATACTGCACAACACACTGCCCGCAGGGGCTGAATATTCCCGAGCTGATCAAGCTCTACAATGAGCACACTTTCACAGGCGGCGGATTCATCGCTCCGTTTGCGCTTTCCGCAATGCCGGAGAACAAGCGCCCCAGCGCCTGCATCGGCTGCCGCAGCTGTGAAAAGGTCTGCCCGCAGCAGATCAAGATTTCCGAAATATTTAAAGCTTTCAGCGAGCAGGTAAATATGTAAACACGCTGAGAAGACTTCGAGAAATCGAGCTGAATTTCGTTTTTCGCGAGCGGGTGCCGTACAGCGGTACTGCCCCCGAGCGAAAGACGGAAAGCGCAAATGCCGCATGAACACTTGGTTCATGCGGCATTAACTGTTTACAAGCGTACTCTTTGGCTTACATCAAGTCACGTTCTCACTTTTTGTTATTTTCCTTTACTTTGAATAAGTAACGTATATATTGCGCGGTTCAGCCGACTTTATCGACAGTCTGGAACGGTATGGGCAGATGCTCATACCGTTTTTATATGTTCGATGATCTTTTTGGCACGTGGTTCCAATTCCGGCAATGCTTCAAGTGAGAAAAAGCGCAGTTCTTTGCTTTCGCCGTCAGTCTGCTTTAAAGTGCCCGAATATTGTGTTGTCTTGAACAACACGATCACACAGCACATTTTATCGCCGTTCGGATATTCATAGTAATATTCCTTGCCGGACAGAACCGTTACCAATTCCAGCTTCTCGGCGGTAAGACCTGTTTCTTCTTTAAGTTCACGAACCGCGGTTTCCTCTATGCTTTCAAAAAGCTCCATAGAGCCGCCGGGAAGTCCCCACGTATTCGTGTCAGTTCTTAGATTAAAAAGGATTTGGTTTGTATCGTTGATAACCAAAACCGTGGCGCCGACGCCGATAAGCGCATCGCTGCCTACAAATTTTCTCAAATCTGCAATGTATCCCATATCTATACCTCGATTTCCAATGCGATTTCAGCACTTGGAATACTTTGATATTTTTCTTTGTTAGAATATTTTGTTTTGCTGACTATACTTTTGATTATATTTATAACTCCACCGTGCGTAACAAGCAAAATATTTTTAGTGTAATCCGCCTGTTTTTTGGTGAAATCCGCCCAAGCCCTGCTCACTCTTTCATAAAACTCTTTTGGACTTTCACCATTTGGATAATGTTCATCCCATTCTAAATTTCGCCAATACATATTAGGATAATTCCTTTCGGCAATCAAAATATCCATTCCTGCCAATACTCCATTATTTACTTCTCTAAATTCAGGCATGAATTCAACAGAGAGATTTAGTTTTTCCGCAATAATGGTTGCTGTCTGTTTTGCTCTAAGAATGTCGCTTGAAAAAACTTTACCGATCTTGTAATAATCTGCATCGGCAGAAAGATGATTTGCTAAATCTATTGACTGTTGTATTCCTAATTCTGTTAACGGACAATCGCTCCAACCGCCTCGAACGGAGCCTTCATCTTGCCCGTGTCTTATAAGATAACATTTCATTTCGTATCTCCAATAGTTTATAACTACATATTATCATAAATTATTGTTGAATTCCACTATAAAAAAGAACAGTACACCGCCCGGCGCACTGTTTTTTTATCGAGGGAATGGATCTCGCAATAAATTGGTAGCGACAGCGAACCGCCGGGAGGCGTTTACAAACAGGCGAGCCGACGCGTCTGCTGGACTGTTTTCTTAACGGCTGTTTCGATTACCGCATTAAAAATCTGCGGCACGCAAAGGCGTACCGCAGATTTATGGTGGAGATGGCGGTAATCGAAACCGCGTCCTGAAACCTCTTATCAAGGCTTTCTACATGCTTAGTTTGTTATTTGGGATTCCCCCGGCGACACGGCAACAAACAGCCTTATCGCTTCGGTAGGCTCTGATACCTGACGGGGGCCGAGCCGATCCCCCGTTCATGTTCGCCGCTGCACGACGCCCGTTTTGCAGCCGCGGCACTCCGCAAACGGACGAAGGCTGCTTAAGCAGCCAAAGCTACTGATCTATTGTTGTCAGTTAATTTTAGGGTGCTGCTTTTAAAGCGGTGCAGCTCCTCTGCATGCTTACCGAGACTCCTTGCCCCAGTCGAAATCCTTTCATCCCCATATTTATTTAAGCAAGAGAGATAAATTCGAAACCGTTTTTTATGGGCGGATTTATCTCTCTTGCTTATACACGCTCTTTCATAGCGCGGTCTATATCGCGCTGCGCCGAGCGCTTGGCAGCTACCTCGCGCTTATCATGAAGTTTTTTACCTTTACAAAGCCCGATCTGCAGCTTTGCCCTGCCGTTTTTGATATAAAGCTCCAGCGGGATTATACTGAGCCCCTGTTCGCGGCTCTGCTGAAACAACTTTAAGATCTCCCTCTTATGGAGCAAAAGGCGCTTGCGGCGCATAGGGTCCCTGTTAAAAATATTGCCCTGCTCATACGGTGAGATATGCATGCCGAGGGCAAACATCTCGCCGTCGTCCACGCCGCAATAGGAATCCTTAAGATTTACCCTGCCGAGCCGAATGGATTTTATCTCCGTGCCGTAAAGCTCCAGCCCCGCCTCATAGGTATCCAGAACAAAATAATCATGATAGGCTTTTTTGTTTCTTGCTATGACCTGAACGGCGTCTTTTTTGTTATCCAAGCCTATCGCTCCTTTCGTTCTTTTCTAAAACCGTTCTATATAACGCTTCTGCCCTCCAGCGCGCGGGACAGCGTGACCTCATCTGCATATTCAAGGTCTGCGCCGACGGGTACGCCGTACGCAAGGCGCGAAACGGTTATCCCCATGGGTTTGAGCAGACGGCTTATATACATTGCCGTTGCCTCGCCCTCCACCGTAGGGTTGGTAGCCATGATGACTTCGTCCACCGTGCCGTCATTCAGGCGGGCAAGAAGCTCCTTTATCCTGATCTGATCCGGCCCCTTGTTATCCATAGGCGAGATTGCGCCGTGCAGCACGTGATATGTGCCGTTATACTCATGCGTTCGCTCTATGGCGGCAACGTCGCGCGGATCCTCAACAACGCAGATCACGCTCTTATCCCTTGTTTCGCTCTTGCAAATCGGGCAAAGCTCATCATCTGCAAGATCGCAGCAGATCTTGCACTGGCGGATCTTTGTATGCGCGTGTGTAATTGCCTTGGCGAACTCCGCTGCCTGATCCTTCGTTAAGCCGAGCACGTAAAACGCCATACGCTGGGCGGTCTTATTTCCTATACCCGGCATACGCTCAAACTGCTCTATAAGATTTTGAAGGGGCGCCAAATTATATGCCATATGCTAACACCCGTTATTAAAGGCCGGGAATATTGAGCCCGCCCGTGACGGAGGAGAGCTCTCTTTCCTCTTCCTCGTCTATTTTGCGCATAGCCTCATTGAGCGCGGCCATAAGCATATCCTCCAGCATTTCAACATCCTCCGGGTCAACGACCTCGGGATTAATGCCGATAGCCTTGATCTCATGCTTGCCGGTTACCGTAACCTCCACCATACCGCCGCCGGAGGATACGACGTAGTCTTTTTCTTCAAGCTCAGCCTTTTTCTTTTCGATATTCTCCTGCATCTGCTGCGCCTGTTTGAGCATTGCCTGCATATTCTGCGGGCCGCCGCCCATGCCTTTTGGGAGTCTTGCTTTCATAAGTATTCTCCTTAAATCTGATTTTTAATCCTTTATATCAATATCAACGCTGCCCTGCGCTTTTAGGATAAGATCCTCCAGCGGGTCGCGCTTTTTGACCTCTTGCGTCTTACGCTTAAAGATACCGAGCTTGTAATGCACGCCCGTAATATCGTAAAGCGCCTGCTTGATTGCCTTTGAATGGGTGGGTATTTTGATGAAATCGCGCAGGGCGCGGTTCTCACTGTCTATCAAAAAATACTCACCGCGGATATAGCCTGCGGCGCCGTTGAGAACGCCGTAAAGGGCAATGTCATTTTTATAGATCTCCTCCATAAAATCCGCCCAACGGGTAAATTCCGTTTGCACGGACGGATCAGCCGGCTGCTGCGGCTGAGGCCGCTCGTCCGCAGTGGTTTGCGCAGGCTCTGCCTGCGGTGTTTCCGGAGGTTCGGCGGCAGGAGGCGTTATATCTGCCTGACTGCGCGGCGCATCCTCTTGCGTTTCCAAAACAGGTGCAGACGTTTCCTGCTTCTGCTGTGCCGGCTCTTCAGGCTCTGCAACGGCAGCGCGCGGTTCTTGAAGCGGTACCGGCGCAACGCCTTTCTTTACAGCACTTTCAAGCGCAGCGATCCTTTCAAGCAGGGAATCCGCTGAGCCGTCCAACTGAGGCTCGCAGAGCTTTATGAAGCTCATTTCCATTTCTATTCTGGAATTTGCACCGCCCTTTATCGTGACAAGCGTTGCCTGGAAAAGATCAAGCGCACGGATAACTGCCGGCAACGTAAAACGTGCCGAATCCTGCTTTATGCGCGCATATTCATCATCTGTGCATATGATAAGCCCGCGGCTGTCTTTAACGGTCTTTACGATCATAAAATTGCGGAAATGATTGATCATCTCCACGCAAAGGCGCTCCATATCATAGCTGTTGCTGTGAAGCGAAGCAATGATGTCAAGCGCCGCGCCGCTGTTTTTATCCGCAACCGCGGCGGAAAGCTCATAAAGCGATTCGCGCCCCGCAATACCGGCGACCTGTGAAACAAGTTTTTCCGTTATATCCTCGTTTCTGCCGGCGCACTGGTCTAAGATGGAAAGCGCGTCCCGCATGCCGCCGTCCGCTATTCTGGAGATAAGCACAGCCGCTTCGGGAGCAAGCTTTATGCCCTCCGCTTCGGCAACATATTCAAGCCGCTTTGCCATCGTCTCCGGCTGGATACGCTTAAAATCAAAGCGCTGGCAGCGGGAAAGGATCGTGGCGGGAAGCTTGTGCACTTCTGTTGTGGCGAGTATAAAAATGACGTGTGCCGGCGGCTCTTCCAGCGTTTTGAGCAGCGCATTGAATGCGCCCTGAGAGAGCATATGCACCTCGTCGATGATATAAACGCGGTACTTACCTCTTGACGGCGTATAATTTGCCTCTTCACGAAGCTCGCGTATATTATCCACGCCGTTGTTTGACGCGGCGTCAATCTCTACAACGTCATAGATCGTGCCGTTATCCAGCCCGCGGCACATTTCACAAGCGTTGCACGGCTCTCCGTTTTGGCTGTTTTCGCAGTTGACCGCCTTTGCAAGAATCTTTGCGCAGGTGGTCTTGCCCGTTCCTCTTGAGCCTGTAAAAAGATAGGCGTGTGAAACGCGGCCGTCTTTGATCTCATTGAGCAGGGTGGACGTTATATGCTCCTGCCCCACAACATCCGAAAATGCCTTCGGCCTGTATTTTCTGTAAAGAGCCTGATACATAAGCGCCCTCCTTTCATCATACAAAAAACACGGCTGCATCCTCAGCGTAACGTACAGACTTGTCTGCGGCGCACAGAATAATCCACTTATTGCTGCTCGGTTCCCCGCCTGACAAGGTTCGTAGCATCCCGTCGCACAGGGCCCATACGCTACGCTGAAAATGCAACCGCTCTGAGCTGCATATATATTATATACTAAAACGATTCCGAAATCAATACTTTTTCTATCTCAGAAAAATATATATAATGCATATCATGATCGGAATACCATTTTTGCATGATCTCCCGATCCAAAAAGCTGTTTTCATCAAGATAAAGACATGCTTCTTTTCTGCATATAAGCACGATTTTTGCCTCCTTAAAATAGGGGGCGTTTTCATCATATGCGGGTGTAAGGCCCGTCTCTTTTATCTTATCGCAGTCGCGCCCGCTGTGCGAACCGCAGAAACTGAGCGCGGGTCTGTATTCCTTATCAAAAAAGCAGAGAGAAAAATGATCTTCCTTATCCATAAGCCTTTTTGTATATCTGCTCTCCCTCACGTAGACCGTTGCGGTATCCTTTCCCCAGAGTTCGCCTATGCCGCCCCATGAAACGGTCATGGGGTTGCATGAATCCTTATCCCTGTCTGCGGCGGTGAGCAGCGCCCAGTCGTCACTGATAAGCTTCACCGCATTTTCGTTTAGATCGCGGATATTGATTTCTTTCATAATCGTCACCTCGGATAATTATTATAACAGCCCGCGCCGGAATATGCAAGGCAGGAAAATTCAGATCTTTTTCAGGCAATGCTGCATCGGGATTATACCGTTTCGATTGACGCTCTTGCGCACCGCAACAGCGCGTTCGTTTTCATATGTATGAGTTACACACAGCTGTGTACCGGGCGAGATCTGCTTGTAAAGCCGGTCATTATTGCAGCCGAACAGGTAAAGGCTTTCCGAAGCGCCGGGCTTGACATATTTGGTCTTCCGTGCGGCAATCAGATATTTTGGTGCGCATGTGTAACCATACCTCTCTTTTTGAGAAAGATCGTCAAAGCTTTCAACCTCGCCGCAGAAAAGGAACGGAAGATCGGGCAGGACGATTCTTGCGCCGCCCGAGAGCCTGCGCCTTAGTATATTTGCCTGCGTTCCGCGAACAGTGAGATACAGCTTTTCCGCGCCGCTCAAGATATCGCTTTCAAGGCGTAGCAGATCGCCTGCGCTTTTAAAGGATTCGGGGCAAAAGTTTGCATTGCGCAGCATAAAATACACATGCCAGCGGCCGCCGCTGAAAACAAATAATTCGTATTTCTTTCTGCCGTTGAAACGAACGTCATAAAACTTTCCCGTTTTAAAATTCCTTGCCTTTGTTTCAAAAGCAAACCCGTCCTTATCCCTGCGTTCCACACAAAAAAGATAATCTGCAATATTATCCGCCGGCATAACTTTCACATTACCACCCCACACTGCCACTGCATGATTATATAACCCGATGAATAAAAAATTTGTTGCAACAAGGCAGCAATTACATTTGATACTGTATCTTAACTATACTTTATATAAAAATACAATTAAAATATACGTATTTATTATAGAACAGTTTGTTCTTTCAGTCAATAACAAGAGCTCCTGCGGCATATAATATTGTCATCTGCCGGGGGTGCTGATATGAGAATCAAAAGGATCAGGGATCTCAGAGAAGACCATGATTATACGCAAACAGCTGTTGGAAAAGGGATCGGCATATCGCAGCGCCTGTACTCTTACTATGAGCGCGGCGAAAGAACAGTGCCGCCTGAAATTTTGATTGCGCTTGCCGATTATTATGAAACAAGCGTGGATTATATTCTGGGCAGAACGGATAATCCGAAGATGATGTAATAAGCGCTTACAAGGTTGCGTGTTGCGACCTTGTTTTTTTATAACAGACTCCGTTGCCGCGCGGAGGATTAAAAGATTGCTTTTTTTGCGCGTATTTGTTATAATTGAATTATGAAATAATGAAACGCGGTGATCATCATGAAATATACGATCCGATCTTTTGCCGCCGTTCTGGCAGTGCTGATTTTATTTGCCGGCTGTTCGGCAGGCGGTACGGACAGCACCGCTGAGATCAAAGCGGTTTCCCCTGTTGACGAAACTGTTGGCATACACACGTTTTCGCAAAGCGCTTTTCTTTTCGGCCCGGACGCACTGATAGGTACATATGCCTATGGGCAGAGTGAAAAGAGCAGACCCAAGCCGGTTGAATTTGAATGGAGATACAGCGGTGACGATGATACGCAGTTCACGCTGCGCATAAGCGAGAGCGAAGACATGGCAGACGCCGCTTCCTATACAACGGGCGAAACGCAATATTCGGTGTATAATCTGAAGATCGGCACCGAGTATTTTTGGACCGTGAGCGCAGGCGGCATAACCAGCGAAGTTTATTCGTTTACAACAGATTCCGACGCGCCGAGGAACCTTTATATCGACGGCGTTACGAATGCCAGAGATATCGGCGGAAGAGAAACGGAAAACGGCACTATAACGAAGCAAGGCATGATCTACCGATGCGGGCGGCTGAACGAGAGCAATGTGCCTTATGTAAATATTGAGATAACCGAAGACGGCAAGCGCACCATGCTTGAAGAGCTTGGCGTGAAAACGGAGATCGACGTCAGGCTGGATTATGACAGCGAAAACGGCGGCATCACCGAAAGCCCCTTGGGGAGCAGCGTTACCTATATAAACTGCCCTATGGAGTGGGACGGCAAAATGCTTGGCGATAACAAAGAGCAGGTGGTACAGGTCTTTTCCATTCTTGCCGATGAAAATAACTACCCGCTTTTCATTCACTGCAACATAGGAACGGACAGAACCGGCATGATCTCCTTTATGATAAACGCGCTGCTCGGCGTGCCGGAAGAAGAGCTGTATGACGATTTTCTTTTTTCCAATTTTGGCAATATAGGCGGAAAACGCCCGCTTGAAAAGCTTTTGGAATCAGACTATTACACCACGATCATGCAGTCCGAGGGCAGCACACTGAGCGAGAAAACATACAACTGCCTTGTAGACACAGGCGTTCCCGCCGAAGATCTGGATGCGTTGATCGAAATTATGACGGCGTGATGCGGCGTCAGTAAAACCACGTTCATTCGTTATAATAAAACAAAAATAAAACGGCGTGCTTTTGCACGCCGTTTCGTTATTTAGCAAGGTACAATTATTTGAGTTCAACAGTTGCGCCTGTTTCCTCGATCTTAGCCTTAAGAGCCTCCGCATCTGCGGTGGGAACAGCCTCTTTGATGGTCTTGGGAGCGGAGTCAACGATCTCCTTAGCCTCTTTAAGTCCAAGGCCGGTTGCTTCCTTAACAGCCTTAACGACCTGAATCTTGTTCGGGCCGACATCTGTAAGAACAACATCAAATTCGGTCTTTTCCTCAGCTGCTGCTGCGCCGCCTTCTGCGGGAGCTGCTACTGCAACTGCTGCTGCAGCGCTTACGCCGAACTCTTCTTCTACTGCGGATACAAGCTCTGAAAGCTCAAGAACGGTAAGCGTTTTAAGCTCTTCAACGATTTTGGTTACATTTTCTGATGCCATTTTAATTTCCTCCGTTAAAAATTTTAGTTAAAAGTTAAAATGTGATTACTCTGCTGTTTCTTCTGCGGGAGCCTCTGCTTCTGCCGCAGGTGCTTCCTCAGCGGGAGCTTCTGCTTCTGCTGCGGGTGCTTCCTCTGCGGGAGCAGCCTCCTCAGCCGCAGGCTCTTCTGCCTTTTCACAGGCCTCTGCGCCGCCCTTATCTACGATTGCCTGAACGGCACGCGCGAATGCCGCGATAGGCGCATTGAATACACTGCATACCGTGGCAAGAAGAACTTCTCTGGACGGAAGCTTGGCAAGCGCTTCGATCTTTGCAATATCGATAACCTCGCCGTCAAGATAGCCTGACTTTACATTAAAGAAATCATGTGCTTCGGCATATTTATTGAGAATACGGGCCGACGCAACATAATCCTCTGCACAGGTTGCAATAGCGGTTGTGCCTTCCAGAACGGGATCCATGCCCGAAAGGCCGGCTGCATCCGCAGCTCTTTTCAGAATAGAGTTTTTAACAACCGTGTACTCTACCCCTGCCTCACGAAGCTCTTTACGCAGCTTGGTATCGTCCTCAACGTTGATACCCTTGTAATCAACAACGACACCTGCCACGGAGCCCTTGATTCTTTCAGCAAGCGCGTCTACCTGCGCCTTTTTCTTTTCAAGAACTACTGTGCTTGGCATTAAATAACTGTACCTCCTTAATTATTTGCCGCAATAGCGGACTTTTAAAGGCTGTTTACCAAACAAAAAGTGCATTCCGCAAAGACGGAATGCACAACATTTATCTATTTAATATAAAATGCAAAACGCACTGTATATCAACATAAATGCTCATTCCTCGGCAGGCGATATAATATTATATCTTACGTCTTGCGACACCTGCTGTCTTTGGCTGAACAGCGATAGTATTTTAACACAGGGAAACGCCCCTGTCAATACCAAAATTAAATTATTCTGCAGCGGCGGAACCGACCTTGTTGGGGTTGATCCTTATGCCGGGACCCATTGTTGCGGCAACCGCGCAGGATCTGATATACTGACCCTTTGCAGCGGCAGGCTTTGCCTTGATGATTGCGTCAAGAAGCGCATTGAAGTTTTCAAGCAGCTTTTCCGCGCCGAAAGAAGCCTTGCCGATGGGGCAGTGAATGATGTTTGATTTATCAAGGCGGTATTCGATCTTACCTGCCTTAGCCTCCGTTACAGCCTTGGCTACATCCGTAGTTACGGTGCCTGCCTTGGGAGACGGCATAAGACCGCGGGGACCGAGGACCTTACCTAAACGGCCTACGAAACCCATCATATCGGGGCTTGCGATGGCAACGTCAAAATCCATCCAGCCGCCCTGGATCTTCTCAACAAGATCTGCATCGCCTACAACGTCTGCGCCGGCAGCCTCGGCAGCCTTTGCAAGATCGCCCTTTGCGAAAACGGCAACTCTTACGTCTTTACCGGTTCCGTTGGGAAGAACTACGGCGCCGCGAACCTGCTGATCCGCATGGCGGGAGTCTACGCCCAGACGAACATGGACTTCAATCGTTTCATCAAACTTGGCTTTTGCAGTTTTAACTGCAAGATCAAGCGCCTCAGCGCTGTCATATAAATTAGTACGGTCTATAAGCTTAGCACCGTCAGAATATTTTTTTCCGTGTTTCATAATAAATTACCTCCAGTGGTTAATCGGATTTTTCCTCCCACAAGGGAATCAGTCTTCTACTACTATACCCATGCTGCGGGCTGTGCCTGCAATCATGCTCATTGCCGCGTCAAGAGAAGCCGCGTTGAGATCGGGCATCTTTGTTTCGGCGATCTGCTGGATCTGTGCTTTTGTGATTGTGGCAACCTTATCCTTGTTGGGAACACCGGAAGCCTTTTCAATTCCGCACGCCTTCTTAATAAGAACAGCGGCGGGCGGCGTTTTGGTTACGAAAGTAAATGAACGGTCATCATAAACGGTGATTACAACCGGAATGATAAGGCCGGCATCGTTCTTGGTTCTTTCGTTGAACTCTTTTGTGAACGCCGGGATATTGACACCGTGCTGACCGAGTGCAGGACCTACCGGGGGAGCCGGAGTTGCTTTGCCTGCGGGGATCTGAAGTTTAATTAAACCTACTACCTTTTGAGCCATTATTATTTCCTCCTAAAAATGTGGTATGGCGGGGAAGCTCTCCCCTCCCACGCGCCTTGCGGCGCATAATAAGCGGCACTGCCGCGAATTACCTGTATTAAAAATGATCAGTCCTCTGCCTTTTCAAGCTGGTCGAGCTCAAATTCAACAGAAGTTTCCCTGCCGAACATGGAAATGAGCACGCGCACGCTGTTGTTTTGCGTATCCACGCTTTCAACGGTGCCGGAATAGCCTTCAAGCGGGCCGTCTATAACGTTTACCATATCGCCGGCGGCGTAATTCACCTTTACGCTGACCTTTTCAACGCCGAGCTTGCGCACTTCCTCTTCCGTGAGCGCAACGGGTTTGCTTTCAGGGCCTACGAAGCCCGTGCAGCCCCTTATATTTCTTACGACGTACCAGGTATCGTCCGTCATAACCATTTTGACGAGAACGTAACCGGGAAAGATCTTTCTTTCCACTTCTTTTTTTGTGCCGTCGTCCTTTATTTCAACAACGGTTTCGGTGGGAACGGAAACCTCCTGAATCAGATCATGGAGATTCCTGTTTTCAACAACGGTTTCAATGTTGCTTGCAACCTTATTCTCGTAGCCAGAAAAGGTGTGGGCAACATACCATTTTGCTTCTTCCATTAATCAAGCCTCCGAAAATTCAATTTCGGCATTATTCAGCCGCCTGTGTTTCAGCCTCTGTGGCCGCGGCAGTCGTATCCTCTGCGGCAGTGGTATCCTCAACCGTTTCGGAAGCGGTAATGTTGTCCGCAGCCTGCTTGGTTTCTCTTAAGCCGAGTGCAAGAAGAGAATCAACGGCATAGATGGCAACACCGAGAATAATGACCACAACAAGAACTACGAGCGAATTTTTGAGCGTTTCCTTAGCCTTGGGCCAAACGACCTTTTTGCGCTCCGCATTTACGCCCTTAAAGAATTTGCCGATGGATTTAAACGGATTCTTTTTCTTAGACTTTTTCTTTTCTGCCTTGGCGGAAGATTTTTTAGAGCTATCTGCCTTTTCGGGCTTTGCTTTTGCGCTCTTTTTTTCCTCGGCATTTGGAGTCTTTTTTTCCTTATCTGCCATTTTAATCCTCCGTTACTTGGTTTCCCTGTGAAGCGTGTGCTTTCTGCAGAACGGGCAGTACTTATTCATCTCAAGCCTGTCCGGTGTGTTCTTCTTGTTTTTCATTGTGTTGTAATTGCGTTGTTTGCATTCAGTGCAAGCTAAAGTAACTTTAACTCTCATGTGAACACCTCCGTTTTTATTTCGATATCAAATCTCCCTCAGGCGGTAAGAACAAAGCCGCCGTAAAAAAGGGCAAAAAAATTAACCCCTTTTTGAGGTATTGCTACTATACCACAACGGCGCGCAACAGTCAAGGGAAAAAGCAAAAAAAGTTTGCATTTCATGATGTTTTAATATATTATAGTTACAAATAATAAACGAATACATATATACAGTATATCGGAGCCGATATGAACACAAGAGTAATCATCATAGGCGCGGGGGCAAGCGGACTTGCCTGCGCTATCAGGCTGAAACAGAATAACAGCCGTATTGACGTTTGCGTCTGCGAACGTATGGAAACCCCCGGCAAAAAAATACTTGCAACGGGCAACGGCAGATGCAATCTGACAAATACGGCGGCGCAGAATTACGCAGAGGTCAAAGCTTTTTTCAATTCTATAGGGCTTGTGCTGAAAGCGCTTGACGGCGGCAGAGTATATCCCTATTCGCTGAAAGCGGAAACGGTGCTTGCCGTTTTGCTGGACGAATGTAAAAAACGCGGAATAAATATCCTTACCGGCTGCGCTGTGCTGTCCGTACTGCATAACGGCAGTGATAACGGCGGGTTTACCGTTAAGACCGAAAAGGGCGATTTCGACGCCGATTTTGTTGTGTGTGCCGCAGGCGGCAAGGCGCAGAGCGCGCTTGGCTCAAACGGCAGCGGCTATGCGCTGCTCAGAGCGCTGGGGCACAGCGTTACGCCGCTCAGCCCCGGGCTTGTGATGCTTACCTCATCCAGCAAATACCCGCGCGCCGTGAAAGGCACAAGGGCAAGGTGCGGCATAAAAATTGTAACAGACGGCAAAGAGGCGGCGCACGAATACGGCGAAGTGCTTTTTACCGACTACGGCCTTTCCGGAATAGCCGTGATGGATATTTCCGCAGCCGTTTCCAAAGCGTTTGCAGGCGGCGAAAAGCCGAAATGCCTTGCTGAGATAGACCTGATCCCGGAGCTTTCCGAAAGCGAAGTACTTGGGCATATAAACAGATTCGGCAGCCTGAAGGGCATTTTGGGCTCAAAGCTGGCGGAAATCATTGAAAAGCAGGCGGCCGGCAGCGTGCAAACACAGGCAAAAATAGCAAAATGCTGGCGGCTGATTCTGACCGGCACAAAGGGCTTTGATGCCGCCCAGATCACCTGCGGCGGCATACCGCTTGACGAGGTTTCGGATTTTGAATCCAAAAAGGCCGGCGGGCTTTTCATCTGCGGCGAGCTGCTGGACAAACAGTTCCCCTGCGGCGGTTTTAATCTTGACTTTGCCTGGCACAGCGGCATTGCCGCGGCAGACAATATAGCGAAAAGAGTGCAAATATGATTCGAATTAACGAGATCCGCCTTGAGCTGGACGACAGCGAGGAGCTTTTAAACACCAAGGCGGCAAAAATACTGAAGATCAACAAAAAATACATCAGATCTTTGACGATATTCAAAAAGAGCGTTGACGCACGCAAAAAGGACGACATCCATTTTTCCTACAGCGTGGACTGCGAGATCACGCTGGACGAAAATCAGATCGTTTCCAAATGCAGGTCAAACAAGGTTTCGCTTGTTCAACCGTATCACTACGAGATACCGGAGAACAGGCGAATATCGGAATTCAGACCCGTTGTAGTCGGGTTCGGCCCGGCGGGAATGCTTGCGGGGCTGATCCTTGCCGAAGCGGGCCTGCGCCCGATTATTTTTGAGCGGGGCAAGGCGATAGAGGAACGCCAAAAGGACGTTGACAGGTTTTGGAAGAAACGCATACTGAATGAGGAATCCAACGTGCAGTTCGGCGAAGGCGGCGCAGGCACCTTCTCTGACGGGAAGCTGACAACGGGAATAAAAAGCCCTTTCATACGCAAGGTGCTGCTGGAGCTTTACGAGGCGGGCGCGCCGGAGGAGATCCTGTATTCCTCCAAGCCGCACATCGGCACGGACAGGCTTGCCGTAGTCGTTAAAAATATACGCAAAAAGATAGAATCCCTGGGCGGCGAGGTACGCCTGGAATGCAGGGTGGAAAAGCTGATCGTTTACAACAAATTCATACAAGGCATCACTTACGCGCACCGCGGCGAACGCTTTGACATGGAGGCGGACAGTGTGATCATGGCGATCGGGCACAGCGCGCGGGACACCGTGGAGATGCTGTATGACCTTGGCATTGAGATCATCCAAAAGCCGTTTTCTGTCGGCGCAAGAATTGAGCACCCGCAAAGCCTGATCAACAAAGCGCAGTACGGCAGATTTGCAGGCCACCCGAAGCTTGGCGCGGCGGATTACAAGCTTTCCTGCCACGGGCTGCACGAACGAGGGGCATACACCTTCTGCATGTGCCCCGGCGGCACCGTTGTGGCAGCGGCGAGCGAAAAAGGCGGCGTGATCGTAAACGGCATGAGTTCTCTTGCCCGTGACGGCAAAAACGCAAACAGCGCGCTGCTGGTTGGCATTGAGCCAAAGGATTTTCCGAGCGAGCACCCGCTGGCGGGCATCTACTACCAAAAAGAGATAGAGCACAAGGCGTTCCTGCTCGGAGGCGGGGATTACAGAGCGCCGGCGCAGCTTGTTGGAGATTTCCTTGCAGGAAAGCCGAGTACGCAGCTGGGCGAAGTGGAGCCGACCTGCCCGACGGGCGTTACGCTGACGGACATAAGAGAGTGCCTGCCGCAGAAAGTGAGCGCAACCATGCAAAGCGCCATCATCGAAATGGATAAAAAGCTGAACGGATTTAATCTTTATGACGCCGTGCTTACCGCACCCGAAACAAGGAGCTCCAGCAGCGTGCGTATCCTGCGCGATGAATTCTGCCAGTGCAATGTTCGCGGCGTTTACCCCTGCGGCGAGGGCGCGGGCTATGCCGGCGGGATCGTATCCGCCGCCGTTGACGGGATCAAATGCGCGCACGCCGTGCTGGAGGATATTCACTGAACATTTACCATATACGGCAGGAGATCACTATGTTTAAATATATTCTTTTTGATCTGGACGGAACGCTGACGGACGCGGCGCCCGGAATCACAAACTCCATCAAATATGCGCTGGGTAAATTCAAAATCAATGAGCCGGGCGAGCAGCAGCTGCGCAAATGCCTCGGCCCGCCGCTGATCACCTCTTTTTCCGAAATCTTCGGGCTTTCTGAGCAAAATGCAGAAAAGGCTGTTGAATACTACAGGGAATATTTTAAACCGCGCGGAATATACGAAAACGAGGTCTACGCAGGGATTCCCGAGCTGCTGAACGAGCTGAAGGCGCAGGAAAAAACGCTGATCGTTGCCACCTCCAAGCCGGAGCCTTTTGCAAAAACCATTCTGGAGCATTTTGGGCTGGACGGCTATTTTGCGCTTATTGCAGGCTCTAACCTTGACAACACCCGCAGCAGAAAATCGCAGGTGATCGATTATGCGCTTGAAACCTTAGGAATAAATGACCGGGAAAACGCCGTTATGGTAGGCGACCGCGAACACGATATCATCGGCGCAAAAGAAACGGGTTTGAGATCAATAGGCGTGCTTTACGGCTACGCAGCGCCGGGCGAGCTTGAAAGCGCCGGAGCGGACTTCCTTGCGAATACGCCGCAGGATATTTACGATATTATAAACAGTAAAAGGGGAATCTCTAAATGAAATATCCTAAAATGATACTGTTTGATTACGGTCATACGCTTTTGTATGAACCCGGTTGGAACTCTGTTAGAGGAAATGAGGAACTTTTAAAATATGTTACAAAGAATCCGAATAACTGCACGCTTGATGATGTCAGAAAAGGTGCGGAACTGATTTTCGGAAAACATATCGAATGCATTCGTAAAACGGGTTATGATATTTCCGGTCAAATTGGCAATAAAGTATTGTATGAATATCTTGGAATCGAGTTTTCCCTGACGCCGCTCGAAATGGAAACCGTTTTTTGGAACGGCGCTTCTATGGGCGCTATTATGCCGGACGCTGATAAAATGCTTGATTACATAAATAAAAACGGCATAAGGAGTGCCGTTATCAGCAATCTTCTGTGGTCGGGAGCTGCCCTAACTGAAAGGCTCAACAGATTATTGCCGAACAATCAATTTGAGTTTGTTATGACTTCAAGTGATTACTTTATGCGAAAGCCCAACCGGATTTTATTTGATATTGCCGCACGAAAAGCCGGAGTTACTTCCGATGAAATATGGTATTGCGGTGATGATCCGCAAGCAGATATTGAAGGTGCGGCACAAGTTGGTATTTATCCCGTTTGGTACGATAATGACACGGATAAGGACTGCAAAGGCCGTAGCAATGAACAATTACCGCAATGTGAACATTTGCATATTCACGAATGGAATGAAATGATAGATTTGTTAGAGAAAACAAAAACATAATTTATATGGATTGGTCAATGATAAAGCCATATGGATAGCAAAAAGGAGCTGCCTTACAAAGGCAGCTCCTTTTTTATTGCCGGTTTCAAAGAAAACTAATCATAATGGTGATTATCGTCTATCTGAAGTTCGTTCAGCACATCAAAATATTTGGCAGACATCTCCTGCTTGGTAAACATTTCCCTTGCGATCTTTTTGGCGACCGGCAGATGCCCGAAAAGCGCCTTGAAAAAGCGGTGGAACCACGCTGCGGGAAGCAATACCGGGTGTTTATAGGCGTAATAATAATACTTTTTCAAATAAGCGGCACTGGGGAACAGCCATTTGAAGAACGCCTTAAATGAGGTCTTAAGATCTGCCTTTCCGCTTTCCTGCATGCTACGCTCAAGATTCATCATGCCTACTCCGCCGTTTTTATAGCCGAAGATACCGCCGTCCAAAATAATGCCGGAAAGATTTTCATAAAAGCTTTGCTCATCCGCATCCTCAAAGGTGTAATCGATTGCAACGGGCGTTTTAAACCTTTTTTTTGAAAGTGCTATCAGCGCCTGCGCGGTGCGGCTGATCTTGATATTCTCACACAGCGCCGCAAATTTTTGCATATCCATATCCGGATAATAGCGCAAAAGCGCGTCAATATCCATGATCATGCGTATGCCGGCGCCGCCGTTTTTAAGATGGTATGCAATATGCGTTATCACGTAAAGCAGATGATAAATGGGCTTTAATTTGTATGTGTGCCCCGTGCTTTCGCTGATATCGTCAAACGGGGTGGAATAATAGATCTTGCTTTGCACGTTTATGCTTTCCAGCTCTGTGTGGAGGTCAAAGACCTCACCCCCGTAGCGCGCCTGGGCAACCGTGTGCCTTACAAAATCAATTTTAAAGCCGGCTTTTTTAAGCGCTTCTATGGCAGCTTCATAATCCGCAGGGCGTACGACCACATCCGTATCCCCGCTGGTTCTGAGTTCTGGCGACGGGTATAAGAACCGGAGTACGGCGCCCTTGACGAGCAGATGATCTATTCCCGCTTTTGTAAGCGTTTCAATCAGATGAGTCATTGCCCGCATTTTGATCTCATAGTTCTGAACGGCAAAACCAAGGCGCTGATTGAATGCGGAAAGGAGCCTGCCCTTTGGGCGGCTGCCCTGCGGAAGCTCTTTGATCTTGCTTGCAATAATAGCGGTAACGTTGTGATTTTCAGAAAGCGCATACACAGCCTGCCAATCCGTTTGCTCGCTGCCGGCGGGCTTTTCCTTGTTGAGCCAGCAGGAGAGCAGATAGACAAAATATTCCTTTGAACGCAAAGCAAAGCCCCCTTTTACAAACAGATAAGGCGCAGATAAGCGCCGTGTAATAATTATAACAGATAATTAAAAAAATTCAATTCAGTCACACAATTTCTTTTTAAAATATTAAGAATTCTTAAGTTTGGCAATACAGCTTGAAATCGAATATTTAATGTATTATTATAGGGGTGGCTTGGATGCGAAAAGCAATAAAATTTCGAAACGGAATTATTTATGAAAAACAATAACTTGGATCTTGAAGCGTTTGAAGTGGAAAAACGCCGCCCCGAAAAAACCAAAAAAAATGCCGACGCAGTAAAAAGGCGCTCAAAACGGCAAAAAAAGCTGCGTATTATAATTGCGGTAATATGCGCCGTTCTCCTTTTGCTCATTGCCGCCGTTGCCGCGGCAGTTTACCCCATTTTGAGCACCAGGCATAATCCGGACAGATTTATAGAAGCTTACGTGCAATGTGTTACAAGCAAAGACTGGAACACGGCATATCGGTTTTTGCCGTCTTTGGATTCGCCGTTTATCACGCAGGAGGGGTTTGTGCAGCTAATGAGCGAAAGCAGCGCCGAAACTCTGTTTGCAGGAGGCAATGTGCAGAGCTATGTCATTGAACGTGAAAAAGAAAAAGGAAATAAAATTTATTATTGCATAGATTATGTTGACGGAAACGGAGAATGGAACACGGAGTATGTAGCCGTTAAAACCGTTAAGGACGGCATTTGGAAATATGACGATTACCGCATAGTACCGGGAGAAAAGCTTATGTGCAGCGCCGAGATCTACACGCCCGCCGGGGCACGGCTTTTCCTGGACGGAACGGAAATAGAAAATAAAAGCAGCCTGACCGAGACCGACCCGAAGACCGGTAAAGAAGTTACGGCATGCGTTTTCAGCACGGATTATATGTTCTGCACGGAGCATCAGATCAAAGTGCAGTGCGAGGGATTTGAAGATTATGAAGAGACCGTGCAGATAGACGCGCAGAACAACACGGTCAATATAACACTTACAATGAGCGAAGAACAGTATAATACGCTTTTTGAAAGGGCGAAAAAGGCTGTTGAAGCGGCTTATGACTACGCCGGCGGCGGCGAAGCGGGCATTGACGAAAGCGAACTTTCCGCAGACTTTGCCGGGGAGCGTGTTGAAGAACTTTACAGTGAGATCAAAAGCACCGAATATGCAGACAACAAATATCTGACGGTATCGGATTTTTCGATAACCTCTGCCGAAAGCGATACCGAATCCGGCGGCACGGAGGTTTCCTACAACAGCGCCGGCGCCTGCTATGTCAATTTTGAATTCAACTACACCTATACGCTCTCCAATTCATTTGACGGAGCATCGGAAAAGAGGAGCGATACGGGCCGCGCCGGGGTCAAATTCGTGTACGAAAACGCAAAATGGGTAGTGGACGATATCGCCGTCCGCGCAATTTTCTGAAAAACAGCATTGAATTTTATGATGCATACATAATTAGAGGTAAATCAGACCATGAAGAACTTAAACTTAAATAAAAAGCGCGCAAGGCGCGCTGTGCTCATTATCATTGCCGTGCTTGCGGCGGCAACCGTCATAACTGCGTCAGCAGTGAACGCCCTGCTGCGTTCATTTGAGGACATACAGATCGAATGTCTGAATTTTGAAACGGCATACGCGGGCGAAGAAAAAAGCGTCAAACAGCTTCCGTTTTCCGTAAGTGCACACTGCGGAAGGGTACAAAAAGGACAAGACGTTAAAATTCTTGCCGAAAAGGACGGCTGGCTGAAGATCGTGTTCAATGATAACGGAAAGCTGAAAACAGGTTACATAAAAACCGACTATGTGCTTGGAAGGCAGCTGGAACAGATAAAGCTGCGCTCTATTCAGCTTGGCAGAAGCTCCATGACCGCAAGAGCTGGGGAAACGATTGACCTTGATGTTGAAACGATGCCCGCAACCGCTACGGAAACGATCAGCTGGAGCAGCAGCGATGAGAGCGTTGCCACAGTGAAAGGCGGCAAAATAACCATGCTGCAGGCGGGAAACGCCGTTATAACTGCCGATGCGCAGGAATGCACAAGCAACATAGAAATCACGGTGCTTGAAAAAGACCCCAAGCTATCCTTTTCACAGTCCAGCTATACAATGAACCTGAATGATAAGCTTGATCTTAACAAAATGCTGAACGGCGGCAGCGCAAGCCCTGAATGGGAATCGAGCAACGCTGAGATCGTTACGGTAGAAAACGGAACGGCAAAGGCAAAAGGCGCAGGCGCAGTCATCATAACCGCCAGCGCAAACGGAGCAAGCGCGAGCTGCAGAATATACATTAAAAATGCTAACACCCACGCTTCCAAGCCACTTGACATGCAAAACGCATACGGCAATATTTACAACTATCACCCGTCCGTCATGTATTTCGAAAACGGCTTTGCCGGATACAAATACTGGTGCGCCTATACGCCTTATGAAAACAATAATGATTACTGGGAAAATCCGCACATCCAGGTGAGCAACGATCTGAAAAAATGGGGCGTTCCCAAAGGCTTTAAAAACCCGTTGGAGCCCGTCCCCGCAACCTACGAGCGCGGGAAAGTATATAATTCGGATACCGAGCTTGTATACAACACGGATACGGGCACGCTGGAATGCTGGTGGAGATTCTATGACAAGCCGAACAAGCGTGTGGTGCTGAGAAGAAAAACAACAAAGGACGGCGTTCACTGGAGCAGCGCTGAGGACATGCTGACCGGCGAGCTTTACAAATATGATTTTCTAAGCCCCGCCATAATCTATGAAGACGGGATATACAAGATGTGGGCGATCAACCAGAACACCGGTCATTCCCTGGATTACAGAGAAAGCAGGGATGGCAAAAACTGGGGCGATATCCGGCATATCGAAATAAAATATGACGATAAAGATCTTGCCAACTGGCATTTAGACGTTCTGCACACGGCGAAGGGCTATGAGGCTCTGATATCCGCCTACTACCCGGAGGAAAATGACAGAACACATATGGATCTTTACTATGCCTGCTCGCAGGATAATAAAAATTACACGACTGCCGAAAAGCTGTTTTCGCCGTCTGATTCATCAAAAGCGTTTGACAACCGCGGGCTTTACAGATCCGCATTTCTCTATGCGAACGGCAGATACTATATGTTTTACAGCGCGCTGAACAAAAAATCAGGTCCCTCGGGCATCGGGCTCATCTGCGGGCGCGACATTTATTCGATGGGTTGAAAATCAAGAATTGAATGATTGAATAAATTATGGTATTATTATAACTAAGCATGAACGGCAGTGTGTTAATAAGGAAAGCGAGGGGTATTATGAAACGCAAAATCAGGCTGCTGAGCGGCGTAACGGCATTTCTGCTGGCTTGCGCAATGCTCTGTTCCTGCTCCGCAGAAAAGCAGGACGAAAGCTGGAGGGACGCGGGCTATGATCTTTCCCTGCCGCAGCTGGGGCAGGACGGATGGTACCTTGTGTTTGAGGATAATTTTGACGGCGATGAACTGAACGAAGGCATAACGTTCGGTACGGATTATACCGGAAACCGTGAGATATGGACCACCTCGCCCCACGCGATCAGATGGGAGAGCAATGACGAGAGCAAGCCCGAACAGGCATGCTGGTGGTGCCCGAATGCAGTTTCCCTTAGAGACGGTAATCTTGTTATCACATCACAGTATGAAAATAATCACACGTGCGACGGTGACTGCCCTGCCGAGGGGCGCTTTACGGGCGGTATTGAAACGCGCGCAATAACGGGTGACCAGAATTCCAACAAGGGGCAGAGCGACGAACTGTTATTCGCGCAGGCGTTCGGATATTTTGAGGTGCGTGTAAAGCTCCCGGAGGCGGACGGCATGTGGAGCGCGTTCTGGCTTCAGTCCTCCAACATGCGCAAGCCTGCTGCCGAGGGCGTTGACGGCACGGAGATAGATGTGTTTGAAAGCGCGTTCAGAAAGAGCGGCGGCACAAAGATGGGTCATGCGCTTTTATGGAACGGCTACGGCGAATTTGCAGATTCGCAGGCATACATAACCGAACTGGACGAGAGCCTGTACGGCGACTGGCACACGTTTGCACTGAAATGGACTCCGGAATACTATGTATTTTACATAGACGGCAATGCCACTTGGGCAACGACGGGCGGCGGTGTTTCGCACGTTAAGGAATTCCTGCGCCTCACCTGCGAGATAGACGCCGGCGACGAATGGGGGCCGCACGGCCAGAAGATAGGCGCTTTTGACACAGAGGGCAAGAGCGAATTCCTTGTTGATTACATAAAGGTTTGGCAAAACACAAACTACGAACAGTATGAGATCAGCGATGACAAATTTGCCGGCACGCTTGATACAGAGAACTGAGAAACCAACGTCAAAAAGAGCGGACTTCTGTTGTGAAGTCCGCTCTTTTATACTACGCAGAAGAGCCTGCGCAGTGAGGCGCGGGCTTTCCGCCTTTTGCGAATACAGTGATTCTATTCGCTTGCTATTCTTTTTTCTATCTCTTCTACAATCGCGCTCATTTTAACATCAAGCGCACAGGCAATCCTGTAAAGCGTTTCCAGCGTGGGCTTGCGTTCACCGCGCTCAATGGCGCTGAGATGCGTTCTGCCTATATCGGCAAGGCCGCTGAGAACCTCCTGGCTCAGCTGCTTTCTTTTTCTGAAATCCGCTATAACATCGCCCACGATCTTCGGATCAAGAGTTGGTGTAAACATAACTGCACTCCTAAAAATTACTTACTATAAGAGTGTAGTATTTTTTAAGGAAATTTATGAATACATATGTTGACACAATGAACACTTATGTGTTATTATGGTTATACAAATTCAATGCAAGGAGAATCATGATATGGAAAATAATAATTTTGAGCCGCAAAACGAACAGCAGCAATACGGCCAGGCAGGTCAAGCGCCGCAACAGCCGTATTCCGCGCCGCAGCAGCCATACGCTGCCCCTATGCCCCCGCAGGACAAGGCAAATGTTGGGCTTGCGATACTTTCCTATCTTATCCCGCTTGTTGGTATCATAATCTATTTCACGCAGAAAAATTCAAAGCCGAAAAATGCCAAAACATGCGGTAAATGCGCGCTTGCCAGCATAATCATCAACGTGGTGCTGTCGGTTATCATTTATGCCGTTGCAGGCGCCGCTTTGTTCAGCGCAACGGACGACACGGCATACACAGTGGCTGATGACTACGAATCATATGAACTTGAAGAAGATGAAACACAGGCCGGCACAACGGCGCAAAGCGGAGCCGCTACCGATGAAGTCGACCCCGAGCTTAAAGCGTTCCTTGATGATTATGAAAATTTTATAGATGAATATATTGCCTTTATGGAAAAATATTCCGAATCTGATTACAGCGCAGAAATGATTTCAGACTACTCAGATATGATGACACGCTATTATGATTTTGCAGAAACCTATCAGGAATACGATCCGTCTACTATGTCGCCTGCCGACGCCGGATATTATACCGAGGTTTCACTAAGAGTCAGTGAAAAGCTCGAAAACGCTGATTTCTAATTCAATTCAGGCGCGGATATACTCCGCGCTTTTTTGCCATTTACATTGATAATATATTGACAATATTAATATACTTATGCTATTATGGAAGTACAATAATAAGAGGAGGTTTGCGAATATGGCAGACGAATATTACAACCCCAACACAAACCCGCAGGGCGACGCACCGCAGCAAAACACACCCCCTCAGCAAGATTACCAGGCTGCTCCCCGGCAAAATTATCAGCAGCAGGGCTACCAACAGCCGCAGCAGGGGTATCAACAGCAAAATTACCAGCAGCAGAATTATCAGGCCGGGCCCCAGCCAAATTATCAACAGCCTTTCAATCAGATGCCGAATCAGCCGTTTTACCCGCCGCAGGAAGAAAAAGCAAACGTTGGCCTGGCGGTACTTTCGTTTTTCTTCCCCATCGTTGGGCTTATCATATATCTTGTAAAAAAAGATGATAAGCCAAAGACCGCAAAGCTGTGCGGCAAATGCGCGCTTATCAGTTTTATTTTTAATATAGTGCTTGTTATTATATCTAATGTTTTGGCAGCAGTTGTAGGAACAAGTCTTTATTATTTCTAAACCGATGCGGATAAAAAGCGGCTCTGTTTTCAGAGCCGCTTTGTTATGATTGACAGTACAATAATAACTGTGATAATATGGAGCCACAAGAAGGAGGCAAACATTATGGAAGAAGAATATTATACGCCGGAAAAGAACAGTAACGAAAGCAGAAACGAAAGCGAGCGTGCGGCGGCACAGGCGCAGAACACACCGCCGAACGGGCAAGGCTCCCCGCAGCCCGAGCACAGCACGCAGACACAGAACGGAACATCATATACCGGGCAGCAGTATAATAAGCAGCCCCCATACGGGTACGGCGCGCCGCCTTACGGCAACACGCCGCCGCAGCAGAATTACGGTCAGCCGTATTATCAGCAATTTTATCCGCCTTATCAGCCCCCGCAGGAGCAAAAGGCAAACGCAGGGCTGGCGGTGCTTTCCTGGTTTATTCCGCTTGCAGGACTTATAATATATCTTACCGAAAAGGAAACAAAGCCAAAAACGGCTTTAGCCTGCGGCAAATGCGCGCTTGCAAGCTTCATTATAAACACCGTGCTCAGCGTTATTCTATACGTAGTATTTTTTGTTTTTTGGGGCGCGATGTTTTCAAATGCTTTTGACTATGCAATAGACAGCATGCCGTATAACAGTTATGAAGAATTCTACGAAGATCCTTTTGACGAACCCTACAATGATTTCGGCGTTTCGGCAAACGGCGAATACCGTTTTGAATTTTAATACCTTAGGCGCGGTTCGGGCGGCTGAAAAGCC
>URED01000019.1 GCA_900546785.1 uncultured Oscillospiraceae bacterium
GCAAATGCGGCGCGCGTTGCATTATTTTTCAAGATTTGCCTTAACTCTGTTAAGTTCGTCCTCAAGCTCTTCGGGAAGCGTATCGCCGAACTTGGCATAAAGCTCTTCAACGCCCTTAAGCTCTTCTTTCCATGCGTCCTTATCCACGTCAAGGATCTTTTCAAGATCCTCTTTCGTCATATCAAGGCCTTCCAGATTAATATCCTCTGCCTTGGGGAGATAGCCGATAGCGGTTTCAACAGCGTCTACCTTGCCCTCACAGCGGTCGATGATCCAATCCAGAACACGGAGGTTATCGCCGAATCCGGGCCATAGGAAATGACCTTCATCATCCTTGCGGAACCAGTTAACGTTAAAGATCTTGGGCGCCTTATCGGGATCAAGTGTTTCACCGATCTCGATCCAGTGTTTCCAGTAATCGCCCATATTATAGCCGCAGAACGGAAGCATAGCCATGGGATCGCGGCGAACAACGCCTACTGCGCCGGTTGCGGCGGCAGTTGTTTCAGAGCCCATGATGGAACCGACGAACACACCGTGATTCCAGCTTGTTGACTGATATACGAGCGGCGTAAGCTTAGCGCGGCGGCCGCCGAATACGAATGCGGAGATCGGAACGCCCTGCGGATTTTCAAATTCGGAAGAGATGCAGGGGCAGTTCACTGCGGGAGCGGTGAATCTTGAATTCGGGTGCGCGCCTTTTTCATCGGATTCTTTGCCGTTCCAGGGTTCGCCTTTCCAGTTGATAGCGTTTGTGGGCGGGTTATCGTCAAGGCCTTCCCACCAAACGGTGTTGTTATCCAGATCGTGGCAAACGTTTGTAAAGATCGTGCCCTTCTTTGTAGCGGCAAGCGCATTCGGGTTGGATTTTTCGTTTGTGCCGGGCGCAACGCCGAAGAAGCCGTTTTCGGGGTTGATGGCGTAAAGTCTGCCGTCCGTGCCCTTTCTGATCCATGCGATATCATCGCCTACGCACCATACTTTGTAGCCCTTTTTCTTATATCCCTCCGGCGGGATAAGCATAGCAAGGTTGGTCTTGCCGCAGGCGCTCGGGAAAGCGGCGCAGATATACTTGATCTCGCCGTTTGGCTTTTCAACGCCGAGGATAAGCATATGCTCTGCCTGCCACATCTCGTTCTTACCGAGGTAGGATGCAATACGAAGCGCAAAACACTTTTTACCGAGAAGAACGTTGCCGCCGTAAGCGGAGTTAACGGAAATGATCGTATTATCCTCCGGGAACTGGCAGATCCATCTCTTTTCGGGATCCACATTGCACTTGCAGTGCATGCCGCGTACCCAATCGTCCGAATCGCCGAGAGCGTCAAGCACTGCCTTGCCCACTCTGGTCATAATATTCATATTCAGAACAACATAAATGGAATCGGTGATCTCTATACCGATCTTTGAGAACGGAGAACCGACGGGACCCATGGAATAGGGAATGATATACATGGTTCTGCCCTGATAGGAATCCTTTGCGATATCATAAAGCATTTCATATGCCTTTTTCGGATCCATCCAGTGGTTTGTGGGGCCTGCGTCTTTTTCTTCACGCGAGCAGATAAGTGTTCTGTCCTCCACTCTGGCAACATCGTTGACAGCGGTTCTGTGAAGATAACAATCAGGAAGCAGATCCTCGTTAAGCTTGATCATCTCGCCGGTCTCAACGGCTTCGGCCTTAAGGGCAGCGATCTGCTCCTCAGAGCCGTCAATCCACATGATCTCGGAGGGCTTGAGAAGCTCTATTTTTTCATCAAGCCAAGCCAGGAGCGACGGATTTTTAGTAAGGTTTGTTTCCATATTTATTCTCCTTTATAAAATATTAACAATTTAAAGGGCAAACGCCTTTCGCTTGTTTGCCAATATTATTATAACAATTTTTTCCTGAATTTCAATAGTTATACTATACTAATTCACTAAAATTTAACACTATCTATTGGCATATTTGCATAAGCGTTAAGATCTGAGGCGGCATGAACACCGTTTTTGAATTCATAATAACCCTGCGCAGCTACCATTGCGCCGTTATCGCCGCAGTAATTCAGCTCAGGCATATACAGCTTTATATTTCTTTTTTTGCAAAGCTTTTCACATTCGCCCCGCAGCCGTGAATTTGCGGAAACGCCGCCGGCAAGCACGATCTTTTCATACCCGTAATTTGCCGCTGCCTTTTCAAGATTATCCACAAGGCAGTCTACGACCGCCTTTTGATAGGAAGCGGCAAGATCGGCGGTATGGAGCGCGATCCCCTTTTGCTGCGCGTTATGTATGGTATTGATAACGGAAGTTTTGAGCCCGCTGAACGAAAAATCATACGCGGCGCCGTCCACCTTGGGATGCGGGAAAGAATAGGCGTTCGGATCCCCGCTTTTGCTGATCTTATCTATGCTGACGCCGCCCGGGTATTCCAGCCCCATGGCGCGCCCCGCCTTATCGAGCGCCTCGCCGGCTGCGTCGTCCCTCGTTTTGCCAATTATTTTATATTCCGTATATCCGTTTACGGCAACGATATGCGAATGCCCGCCGCTTACAACAAGGCTCAGAAACGGCGGCTCCACATCGGAGGTAAGGTAATTTGCTGCAATATGCGAGCGCAGATGATGGACGGGAACGAGCGGTTTCCCCGCCGAGACGGCAAGCCCTTTTGCAAAGCTTACCCCAACGAGCAGCGCGCCGATAAGACCCGGGGCAAACGTTACGGCAACCGCGTCTATATCCGCTACGGAACACGCCGCATCGCGCAGCGCTTTTGCAACAACACCGCTTATTGCCTCTGCATGACGGCGGGAGGCGATCTCCGGCACAACACCGCCGTAGAGCTTATGCTCCTCAAGCGAAGAGGCGATCACATTTGACCTTGCGTTTCTGCCGTCCTCAACAACCGCGGCGGCAGTTTCATCACATGAGGATTCAATTCCGAGTATCAGCAACGGCGTCCCCTCCTTTTAAAGCGTCTCTTTTCATGAGCACGGCATTCTCTTCCGGCTCGGAATAATAATTTTTGCGCACGCCCGTATCATAAAAGCCGAGCGAGCGGTAAAGCGCAATCGCGGCGGCATTGCTCTCCCTTACATCAAGAAAGACATCGCCGTCTGTATCTTCAAGGCTTCTTTTGAGCACGGCGCGGGCGATTCCGCGGTTTCTGTACTGCGGCAGCACGCCCACCCGGACGATATCCGCCTCGCCGGTTAAAACGTAAAGCCCAACAAAGCCGACGGCTTTTCCGTCCTCCACCGCAACATAAAAATGCGAAAACTCGTTTTTCAGCTCGGCGGCGATTGCCAGCTCGTTCCACGGCTTTGAAAAGCACGCCTTTTCAATTTGCGCAACATCTTTTATATATTCATCAGATAATTTTTTAATTTCCATATCTAAAAATCAGTGCGAATCATACCAGGTTCTGCCGATCTTGCCGTCCGCCACAAGGCGCACCTTTAATTCGCATGCGTTTTCCATTTCCTCTTTTACGATGCAGAGCGCCTTATCCGCCTCTTCAAGCGGGGCTTCAACGATAAGCTCATCGTGCACCTGAAGAATCAGGCGGGCGCGCATATTTTCCCTTTCCAGGCGTTCATCCACGCGGATCATTGCTATTTTAATAATATCCGCAGCAGTTCCCTGGATCGGCATATTTCTTGCCACTCTTTCCCCGAAAGCGCGCAGCATGTGGTTTGACGAGGCAAGCTCCGGCAGATATCTTCTGCGTTTAAAAAGCGTTTGGGCATAGCCGTTTTCCTTGGCTGTTTCTATCATTTTATCCATATAGCGCTGAACGCCGGAAAAATGGTGCAGATAGCCGTTTATATAATCCCTTGCTTCTTTGACGGATACGCCTATATCCTTTGCAAGGCTGAACGCGCCTATGCCGTAAACGATACCGAAATTGACCGCCTTTGCGCGCGAACGCAGCAACGGCGTTATCATATCCTGCGGCAGGCCGAATACCTGCGCGGCGGTCGTTTTATGAATATCCTCTCCGCTGTTGAAAGCATTTATCATATTTTCATCGTCCGCAAGGGCGGCAAGCACTCTGAGTTCTATCTGGCTGTAATCGGAATCTATAAGCGTGCAGCCCGCGCCGGCAACGAAAAAGCGGCGCATTTCCCTGCCCAGTTCCGTCCTTATCGGTATATTCTGAAGATTCGGTTCCAGCGAGGAGATCCTGCCCGTGCGCGTTTCTACCTGATTGAAGCTGGTGTGTATCCTGCCGTCCTGTGCGATCACCTTCAAAAGCCCGTCGCAATACGTGGATTTGAGCTTTGCAAGACTTCTGTATTCAAGAATCAGTTTTACGATAGGATAATCCGGGGCAAGCTCCTCCAGCACCTCCGCCTTTGTGGAATAGCCGCTTTTCGTCTTCTTTTTACAGGGTATCTGCATCTCCTCAAAAAGCACGGCGCCAAGCTGCTTCGGTGAATTGATGTTGAATTCCCTGCCTGCCTGCGCATAAATTTCCTGAACAAGCTCGTCTATCCTTGCGCCGAGACGGTCTGAGAATTCTTCTATACCCTTTTTATCTACGGCAAACCCGGCAACCTCCATTTTGGCAAGCACACGCGCAAGCGGCAGTTCCATATCATGAAGCAGTTTGGTCTGATCCGCTTCTTTCAGCAAAGCGTCCGTCTTTTCAAACAGTTTGCCGAGCACGGCGGCATAAGCTGCATTTGCGGGCGTTTCATCGTCTAATTCGGGAAGCGCAATGCCGTATTCCATACACAGGTGGTCTATATCATAATTACTGTCCGACGGGCGCAGAAGATATGCGGAGAGCATAAGATCGCCGCAGACATTTTTGCATGACGTGCCGTTTTGCGCCGCAAGGCGGTGCAGATATTTCGTGTTGTAAGAATACTTGGCGCTGTCGCTTTCTACAAGCCTTAACGCAAAATCCTCAAATCCCGCCTGCTGCTTACCGGCAACAAAGACATCGCTGCCTTTTGCAATATAAAAGCGTGTGATCTCATTGTTTTCAAGATCAAAAGTGAAATACAGCGGATTGCCGAGATCAAACGCGCTAAGATTTTCCGTCTGCTTCACGCTTACGCTGATCTTTTCCGCTTTATCTGCCGGCTGAACCGCCTGCGCCGCATGCAGACCGAATTTATCGATCAGGCTGTAAAGCTCATACTTTGCGAGCAATGCAGCGGCGGCGGGAGCATCTGTGGGGACATAATCCTTTAAATCCGTATCTACGGGCGCGTTTGTGCGTATCGCGCCGAGATCGAGCGAGAGATACGCTTTTTCCTTATCGCGCGCAAGCTTTTCACGCACGCCCTTTTTGATGTCAATGGTGTCCAGATTTTCGTATATATAGTCAAGCGTGTGGAATCTTTGGATCAGATCAAGCGCGGTTTTAGCGCCCACACCCATAACGCCGGGAATATTATCGCTTGCATCGCCCTGGAGCGCCTTTACCTGAATAAGCTCTGCCGGCGTTACGCCGTATTCCTCTTTTATAGCGGTTTCATCATAGATATCCGTAACGGGTCTGCCCGCTTTTGTGTGCGCAAGCAGGACTTTAACGCCGCCGTGCGCAAGCTGGAGCGAATCGCGGTCTCCGGTTGCAATAAAACATTCGTTGCCCGAATCGCGGCATGCCTCGGCAAGCGTGCCGAGTATATCGTCCGCCTCCCAGCCGGGGCACTCCACCGTTTTTATGCCCAGGGAACGAAGAATATCTTTCAATATGGGTATCTGCGTTCTGAGCTCATCCGGCATAGCATGCCTTCCCGCCTTGTATTCGGCATATTTTTCATGCCTGAAGGTGGGTGCATGAACATCAAACGCAACGCCGACGGCATCCGGCTGCGCAATCTCCTTAAGCTTAAGCAAAATATTGAGGAAGCCGTATACCGCGTTCGTATAGATACCGCTTTTTGTAGACAGCAGCTTTATGCCGTAAAACGCGCGGTTTACGATACTGTTGCCGTCCAAAACAAGAAGCTTCAAAAAAATCACCTGCCAAAACGCAAAAACACTTTAAAAAACCGGCTTTCAATAGGATACCCCGTGAAAGCCGGATATGAATCGCTGTATAAAGATCAGTCCGTTACGCCCTCTGCGCCGTTTTTATCAAACATGCAGCATGCCTCTATCATAACGGAAATACCTGCCTCGATCGCCTCCGGACGAAGATTTTCCGGATTGTCAAGACGGGTGTGATAATATCTGGGCGGGGCGGGATCCATTGCCGCAAAGCCCGTTGCGGGAATACCGCGCTGCGTGAACGCAGCAGCGTCCGAGCCGCCTATGTAGATGGATTCATACTTAACGTCAAAGCCGCAGTTTGCGCACGCATCATGCACCAGCTCTTTGACGCCTTTATGATGCTGAAGCGTGCCGGAGAGATCCCTGTCATAAACAGCCATCGTTTCCAGATCTCTGAAAGTATCTATGGCAACAACGGCGGTGGGAATATCCTTAAGCTCTTTTTCGTGTGCCTTTGCATATGCCTTGGCGCCGCGCAGACCGGCTTCCTCAGAACCGGAGCAGATCATAACAACCTCCGTGTTTTCAAAACGCACGCCCGCCTCCGCAAGCGCTTTTATGGTTGCCATGCCTACATAGCAGCCGGAAAGATTATCCGAAGCACCGGGCACGGATTTTGTCCAGCTCTGGAAGAAAAGAAACGCAAATTCAAACGGAATGAAAACGCAGGAAACAACAAAGAAAGTTATAAAGAACCACCTTGCGCTCTCAATGCTCATTGCCGCGGCGCCTTTGCCCACGATTATGCAGACGAGAGCGAAGATCGTATCTACCACAAGGCCTACAACAGCGGGAATCTCTACAAAAAGCTTTGCCTGAAGACCGCCTATAAGGTAATTCAGCGTCCACTCAAACTGAGAATCCGAATGGCCTACCATGATAAATCTTTTTTTGACCTCGCCGCTCGGCTTCCTTACGGCGATCATATTATGAGAAGTCTGCTTCGGGAAAAGAAAATCATCAAACTGCTTATACATAAGAAATTCAAATACAAGCGGAATGAACGCAAGAATGCAAAGGATAAACGCGGCGATAGGGCTTGCAAACCAGTTGACGAATACACTTGCGATGCCGCACGCAACCGTAAACGGAATAAAGCCCATAAATCCCTGGCGATGGAGGGTGAATTCCTCTATCTTCGTATCCTCGCAATAGTTTTTCATATCCCTTTGGAACCACTGCTGGGCGCGGTGCTCTTCGGGAGAACCCGGTTTTCTCGGCCCTATCTTATTACAGATTTTGGTGATTCCTTTTACGGCATATTCGGTCTGACGCTTGATGTCGAAATCCTTGCCGTATTCAAGTGCGATCTTCATAATATATGTTCTCCTAAAAAAGTAATGATATAATATTTTAGCACATTAAAGGGCGTTTTACAACTCAATAATAAACAAAATATAAATCAAAAATCAGCCCCGCGTTATGACAAATGATGAATAAACAGCCCGGACAGCAGCTTAGGCTCAAACCATGTGGATTTGGGCGGCATGATCTCGCCCGCGTCCGCGATTGCCATAAGCTCCTGCACGGTTGTGGGATACATGGAAAAGGCCAGCTTCATATCGCTGTTTGCGCGCCTTTCCAGCTCCGCAAGGCCGCGTATGCCGCCGATAAAATCGATCCTGTCATCATTTTTGGGGTCTTTGATCCCCAAAACGGGGTCAAGCAGATTGTTTTGCAGCACGGAAACATCAAGCGCCTCAACGGGGTTGAAATCGTTTATGATCTTATCCTTTGCCCTGAGCGAATACCATTTTGAATCAAGATACATGCCGAAGGTGTGCTTTTCCTGCGGGGAGCAGGGCGCGTTTTCCGCCCTGACCTCAAATGAATCGGAGATCCTGCCAAGAAATTCGGCGGGCGTAAAGCCGTTAAGATCCCTAACCACCCGGTTGTAATCCATGATCTTCAGATCGGAATCCGCAAACGCCACCGCAAGGAAGAAGTTGAATTCCTCCTCTCCCGTGCAGCCGCCGTTTTCATATCTTTTCATCTGACCCACGCGCACTGCCGATTCGCAGCGGTGGTGCCCGTCTGCAATATAAAACGCTTTAACGGATTTAAAAAGATCCGTAAGGCGGGCATTGATCATATCGTCGTCTATCACCCAAACGGTCTGCAGCGCGCCCGCCGCCTCAAAATTATAAACGGGGAGGTGACTGCCCGCATACGAGTTCAAGATCGCAGAAATCTCTTCATTTTTTCTGTAAGTCAAAAATATGGGGCCCGTATTGGCATTCGTAACGCTGACATGGCGGATCCTGTCCGCCTCTTTTTTTGCAAGCGTTTTTTCGTGCTTTTTGATTATATTGTTCATATAATCGTCTATTGAGGCGCAGCCCGCAAGGCCCGTCTGCACCCTGCCGTTCATCTCCTGCCTGTAGATGTAAAAGCAGGGCTTTTCGTCCTGCAAAAGCGCGCCGTTTTTTTCAAGTGCCAAAAGATTATCGCGCGCTTTTTCGTACACCGCCTTTTCATAAGGGCTTGTGCCGGGCGGAAAATCGATCTCCGCTCTGTCTATATGCAGAAAAGAGAGCGGATTGCCCTTCACAGCCTGCCGCGCCTCCTCGCTGCTCATAACGTCATACGGCAGCGCGGGTATAAGGCGCTGATATTTTTCGGCGGGCCGAAACGCCCTGAAAGCTCTGAAAACAGCCAAAATACCGCCTCCCGGTTACTTCTGATTTTTTTCGTAGATGATTTTCAGCCCCTCAAGCAGGAGATTGCTGTCTACAACAGCGGGTATCTTCAGTTCCTTTGCGATCGCACTGCCGAGCCCGCCGGTTATGATGACCGTGGCTTTTTCGCCGAGTTCCTCCTCAAAGCGTGCCGCCATGCCCTCTATCATAGCCGCCGTGCCGATCACGGAGCCGCATTTCATAGCGTCCGCCGTATTGGCGCCGATTATTTTTGACGGCGCCGAAATATCCGTCTGCGAAAGCAATGCCGCGCTGCTTGAAAGCGCATTCAGCGCCGTTTTAACACCGCACATGATCGCGCCGCCGAGATGCGCGCCCGTTTTATCTATAACAGATGCCGTAGTTGCCGTGCCTATATCAAAAAGAATGGCAGGCAGCGGGTATTTGTTTATGACCGCAACATCGCCGGCAACAAGATCCGCGCCCATTTCGGCAGGATTGTCAAGCTTTATATTAAGGCCGGTCTTTATGCCCGGCCCAACCACAAGAAGCTCTGCGCCGCATACCAGCTTTGCCGCCTTTTTGATCGTGCGCACAAGCGCGGGCACAACGCTTGAAACAACGCCGCCCGTAATATTGCTTATGCCGTTAAGATCAAGAAAAGTCTTGAGCTTCATCGAAAATTCAATCACTGTTTCACCCGTGTTGGTGGAGAGCCTGCCGCTGCAGGCAAGTCTGTCGCCGTCCCATACGCCGAGCACGATATTGGTGTTTCCGACATCTGCAACAAGTATCATAACTGCCGCCTTTCTGCGGTGCGTTCTCACCGCGCGTTAATAAAAACTATTATATAATACTTTTATTCCAAAGTAAAGAAAAAAGCGGCCCGGAAAAACCGAGCCGCAAACGTTTGTGAAAACAGTTGCTTTTATCTTAACAGAAAATAAAAATAGGTTTCGCCTATCTCGTTCATTCTTGTATATTCATCTTCCGCCACAGCTGCCGTTGAAGAACCGACAACCAGATTCTTTCCCGAAAGGCTCACCCCGGACATACCGCCTCTTTTTGCGGCAAGACCGAAATAGCAGTAGCTGCATTCGCTGCTGAAATCCGTTTGCTGGACGGGGCTGCCTATACAGAACACGATTGCGAGCTCCGGTTCAAACGGACAGCCGGTGGAGATCGTTCTGCTTGACTGACCGTTGCCGTAATAAACGCCCATGTAATACGGTGTGTCAAACTTTTCCCGGTCTGCTTCGGACAGGTGCGTTTGCAGATCCGCCGTGTGCCCGCTGGCAAACTCATCTATTTTCTGATTATCGGAATTAAAATCCGTTCTCTGCGGCTTATCACTGCCGAGCCAGCTTGAAAGCCCCAGAAATGAAGTTTTGTTCGTTGCGCTCATAAATACCGACCTTTCCTGTTGTAATGCGTACTTCGCATGCCGCTACTGCGCGCCCAGCCCTTCCCATATATAAAAAGGCAGGTGCAGAGCGTCAAGCTCGTACCATCGGTAGCCAAAGGCTTCCAATTCGTCAAAATCCAGCCCGTTTCCCGTAAGGTTTGGAATATAAAACGCCGGGTAATACTCGTTCACAAGCGTACTGAGCGCGGCAAGCGTTTCTGTGCTTACGGGATAAACAGTCACTTCCTTGCCGCTTAGGGAATGCGTAATGCTGTAACCGGGAACACTGTTTTCAGCGTCCTCAAACTCATCGGTGCTCTGCATATAAAACCCTTTGCTCAGTGCGGAGATGATCTTTTCTTTCGTTTCCTGCTGCGTTTCGCACGGCCGGATATTTAAAAGGGCGCAATACATTAAGATACCCTTTTCGCCCATCGTTTCTGCAAGCGCTTCCCTAAGCGCATCCTCCGCCGCTGCTTGCAAAAGCGATATGCAAGCCGCATACGCACGCATTTCCGCGCGTTCCGTGCTGCCGTCTTCGCCCGCAAGATCTGCCGTTTCAAAAAGCGAAAACAGCCTTACATATACATCATTATTCATACACCGCCACCTGCAGATCCTCTAATACAAGATATTCGCCCGTGCCGCATGCCACAACGCCCTCATAGGACGGGTTTGCGGCGATCTCAGCAGAGGCAACGCCGCTGACGGCATACACCGCAGCCGCTATGGAAGCCGTATCCACAGTTTCCCCTATCCGTTCTGCGGAGCAAGCTTGTTTTACGGCGTTTTCAACCTCTGCTTTAAGGCTTTCCTTATCCGCGCCGGACTGCGCGCGCACTGCGGCATAAACGGAAAACCCGCTTTCCTGCGCCATAGCAAAGCTATATTGCACACCGCAGATCTCAAGCACGCCAAGCTTTTGCGATATCGCGTTTGTAACGGCAGTTTCCGGGTATTCGCCGCTTTGGGTGCGCAGCCACACCGTAAGTATATTTAGCAGCGGATCCATCGCAACGCGGGCGTCTGTTATACCCTCCACGGTAAGGATCTGCTCTTCAAGCGATTTCGCATTCACGCCGTTGCTCACCGCGCCGTATGAGCTTACGAGCCTGCTCCTCAGCGCTTCGTCCGTCTCCGCGTCACAGCCCCCGGCAAAAGCGCTCTCATTCGTAACCGCGGATACATATTCCGGCGGATTTACCATTACCGTTATGCTTTCTGCCGGCGCGTTAAAGCGTTCTCCGTCCGCCAGCGCGGTAGCCGCCGCCTGAGCGGATAGGCTGCCCGCAGTTATGACCGCCGCCTCATCCGTTGCAAACTGAAGCAGCGGATCGCCCTTAACGGAACACACTGTGCCCTTGGGAATATCAACATCCGTTTCAAGCGCCTGCGGCACAGAAAAGGTAAGCACGCCCTTTGCCGCCGCAGCTGTTTTGCGGGTGATCGAGCGCATTGCCGCGTGCATATCAAGATATTCGCCGGTTGCCGTTTGCGCAAATGCCTGCGTCAGCGCAAAATCCGCAGTTGTGTGGGCGGCATAGATCTCGCTTGCAACGGCCCGAAAACGCAGTTCAACATCGGGATAATCCGATGCGTATTCGCCGCATTCGTCAAAAAATTCCGTTTCCATAAGCTTCAATATCTCATCATACGTTTTACTCAATTAAAATGCGCACCTGCCTTTCCTCGCCGTTCAGCAACACAGTAAATTTATAGCCGTTTTGTGTTTTTACGGCGCCGACGGGATAGATGCCGCTCTGCCCGTAAAGCGCGCGCCGCGCCTGCGCCAGCGCATGCGTTTCAAACGGTTCCTGCGTTACGGCATAAAGCCCGCTGCCGTAAGAGCCCAGCGGGTAGAACGCGCCTCTGTGCGTTTTGATTGCCCTTGCCGCGTTTTCAAGCAACAGGGCTTCATATTCCTCTTCGCTGTTAAAAATCCGCGTGCCGCTCACTCCTTTGCCGTGTTTCCGTTTTTATCGATAACAAGGGAATTGATGACCACACTGCCGTCGTTCTTCAGCAGTATTCTGGCGCCGCCGAGCGATCTCAGCTCTATCTCTCCCTGTTCCAGATCGCCGGCGTTCATTTTGGTGCCGGCAACCGCCGCGCCCGAAGCGCCGTTCACAACAAGCACTTCTTCTCCCACGGGTATGGGCGCCGTATATCCGTAAGGGGCGTAACAGCTTGAGGTTCTTGACGGCAGCGAGGAATTCGCCTCCGTAACGCCGTTTTCGCTGAGTGTTACGACCCCCGCCTCCGCAGCGGTCTGCTGCGTGCTTTTAAAGCTCCTGCTCAGCCACATAATTGATCAGCTCCCCGTTGATTTCTTTTCTGAGTTTCAGCGTTGTTGCAGTTCCGCCGGAATTTTTTGCGCGCAGGATCGCGCAAACGATAAACTCCCCGCTTACGCCGAGCCTGTCAAACGCCGCCTCTACTTTATCCGCAAGCTTATAATCTGCATTACCGGCAAGCTTCACCGTAACGGTAAAGTATTCTTCAAGCGACTGCGTGATCTGCCTTTCTGCCTCCGCCTCCCTCTGCCACACCGGCAGGGAAGAAAGATTGATAAGCTTTCTGGAGGAGATCCCGTTCTCTGCGGCAAAGCCGCTTTCAAGGCGGTAAACGTATTTTTCGGCAGAACTGATCTTATAATCTATCCGGCTGATCACGCTACTTCTGTCCGTGGCCGCCTGTACGCTGAGTACAGCCGCACCGTCAAGCCGCTTTGCCTCACCGGGAAATACAAAGGCGCGCACCTCGTTTTCCGGCGTAACATAGATCCTTTTTCCGCAGGCGTACTGCATAAAATGATCTATCGCGCCAAAGCAGCTCTGCCCCTTGCTCACTACGTATTCAGACTGCGAATACACCTCCGGCAGACCGAAAGAAAAGCCGAAAGGCTTTGCGTGAGAATACCAAAGCTGGCGCGAAGTGGGGCAGCTGTACTGCCCGGGATAAGCCTCGTTATCCACAAGCAGCGCCGCGCTTGACCGGGCATATATAAATACCGTATATCCGCTTTCGTTCAGACTGAGCTGCACCTTATCCGCAAAGCCGTAAAACAGCTTTTTGCCGTTTTCATACGCGCAGACGGTTCTGACATCGTTTATGGCTTTTTCGGAATAAAGATAAAGGCGCAGACCGTCGCACGCGGCGGCGATCTCACTTGCCAGTTCATAAGAGATCACGTTAAAGTTCTGAAACAATTCTCCCGCGGAATCATATAGTTCAAAATTCATCTTATCCTCACCCGCTGCCCTTCCTGTGGATCAAACGGCGTTTTAAAGCCGTTGCGTTTTACGATATCTTCAACCGCAGCGCCGGTTGCATTTGCAATATCAAAGCAGTTTTCACCGTTTTTTGCAAAAACAAAATTTCGCCGTACCCGGTAACAGCCGCCGCCTTTTTCCTGCGTAAACGAAAGGCTGTATTCAACAGCGCTTTCAGCCGCATTCTGCCTTAGATCCAGCTCTGTGAAATAAGCTGAATAATATTCGCCGTTCGGCAGATAGAGCTCGCCTGCGCCGGTATCGTCATACAGTGCAGAAAGCCTTGCCGCAGCAGCAGACGCCTCATCTCCGTAAAACCTGCCGCTCACCGTGATTCTAACGGCTCTTTGCGCAATCTCCTCAACGGCGCTCCCCGCCGAGGGCAGGGAACGCTCGCTGATTTCCTTTGATCTTTCAACACGGATCTGCGCCGGATTCTGCGGAAATTCAAAATCCTTGTATTTAAACCTAATCATCATCTCTTACTCACCGCCGATTAAAGAATCGTACCTTTTTGAATCAAGTCTCAAATACTCGGAAAGCTCATAAATATCATCATATCCGTTCATAAGATCACCGTATCGTTGTTCACAAGTTTTAGTTCATCATGAAAGGTTATCGTCAGGCGCATAACAAAACATTCCGCGTCATCATCAGCACGGATCTGATCCGCACCGATGGAAACAGGCGTGTCTGTGCAAAGGCATTTAAAGATATTGCCCGCCGCCTGCTGAAAATCGAAGTCGCGCAGCGTGAAGGGGGCGTATATATCGGCAAACAGCGTTACGCTGCCCGCTGTAACGTCCCCGCCGAGGGCGGCAGTCTGCGCCTGTACCTGCGATATTCCGCACACGATGGCAGGCTTTTCGGGAACGGTAGGCTTTTGAAACGGCTCAAACGCATTGAGCAGCTTAAAGCGTGTAAAATACGGCTGCGCCTGTAACTTTTTGAGCGTCATCGTGCATAAACTGCAAAAATCAATCATCTTCTCCGTTCCACACCTTTCTTAAAATGCCCCAGTAAAACAGCTTTTCGCCGCCTGCAATAACCTCTTCTCTTTTTTTGAAAACATATTCCTCGCCGTCAAAAACAACACGCGCGTTTTCTGACAGCGCAAGAATATCGCGGTCATACGGCCCCACAAATGTAAAATAATCCTTGCTGACTCTGCCCGCCGGGGTCTGCTTAAATTCAAAATTAGACCTTGTGGCGCGCCATTTCTGGGCAATAACAGCGTAAAACGGCATGGATATCCATTCGCCGTCCTTTAAAAAGACCTGCTTGCCCGCTTTTATGAGGCCGTTTTTAATTGTTTTTGCTCTGCTCATCACACAGCCTTAAATTCAAAGGCGCCGGAGCTGATTATGCCGGCCGCGTTTTTTTCCGCCGCCGAAAGTACCGCCTGCGCGCTCTCAGTGCCGTTTTCGCCGCCGCTGAACGAAACATCGCCCGCAGTAAAGGAATCAAACCCGGCGGACTGCGCCTGCGAACAGCTTATCACGTAATTTGCAAGCGCCGCGGCAAGAAAGACCGCGCGCGGATCCGCTCCGCTTTCCTCATCCTTTAAGCGGGCGCTGACGCAGGTGCACGCAAAATCTATGATCGCCCCGCTACCGTTCGGCTCATCTGCAACCGTGCAGATCTCTTTTAACGCTTCAAGTACGGCTGCTCTGTCTATCATCGCCCGCGCTCCTTTCTTTTTTAATCGCCGAATGCAACAAGCTTGCAGGCGTCCGAAAAGATCTTAGAAAAGCCCGCGGTTGCGGTTACGGTCGCTCTTTCGAGCTGCCTGTCTATCAGCTTGTCATATTCGGTTACGACTCCGCCTGCACAGACTTTTTCAAGCGCGGCGTTTTTATCAAGCGCTATGATCTTATCGCCGGCAAGCGTATCGCATCTTACGATCTCCGCACCGAGCGGCGTGATCATTTTGCCCGTGCCGTGGAAATTCTGACCCGCCGCGGAATCCTTGAATTCAGCCATGCCGAGCAGCGCCGAAATATTCGGCATACCGGCGATAACGGCGGTCATATTGTACGGAGAAAGCTTTGCCCACATGTTGATCAGATCATTGTACGTTACCGTTTCGCCGGAGGCGGAGATCACCTCCGAAGTGCCGTCGCAAAGCGCCTCAATGGCGTCTGCGAACTGCGAACGCGCTATGTATGAGCCGATCTGCCTGAGCGTTACCGTAAACAGATCCAGCTTCTGATACTTGATCGCCTCATAGGACGCAACCAGCATTCTGCCTCTCTTGTAAAGGCGGGTGAGCTTATCCTTAGCCCGGATCGTGGTCTCCGGGATATACGCGCCCTCGCCGACGGCGGCAAGCTCTTTCTCGTCCTCGCTCGGCACGCTTTCAACAGAGCGGTAATCGAGCGAATCGATCTCCGTAGTCGTGGCAATGATCTTGGAAAGCAGATCCGCCTCTTCCATACCCTGCTGCACGGCGCGGCTCACGTATTCGGGAAAAAGCACAGCCGAATCGCTTGTCTGAAAGAATTTGGATACGCTGTCCGACCCGGTGCCGGATACCTTAATATCGAACCTTTTGAGCTGGCGCTGATATGCGTCCAGCCCCTCCAGCTCGGTGCCTATGTAATTTTCCGAAGGGTCCGCCGCCTCCAGCGAGGCGGTAAAGCCCTTAGAAGCGGTGTAAAGCCCCTTATCAAGCTTCATGTTATCAAATGCCATAAATCAGATTCCTCCCCGGATCAAAGAATTACGCCTATCGTTTTGCCCGCCGTGTCTATCTCCACAACCAGGCGCGCCTGCTTGCCGCTTGCGGCTATCTTTACGCCGCCGTTTCCGTCTGCCGTAAGATACTGCCAGCCGCATTTCGGCGTGCCGGCGCTGTATGTAAGCCTTGTGTAGCCGTTCACCATTACGGGAGCGAATTTATCACCGCCCTGTGTTGCAACGCCGGCAAATTCATCATCCGCCGCGCTGTTGGAGATAAGGCCCGTATCGGCAACGGTCACGGGATAGCCCGCCTTTATCTCGCTGCCGGCAAGAAAGGTGATGACCTGCTCCTTAAAGCCTCTAAATCCTACTCTCATATTTGTTCCTCCTAAATACGAAATTCGCTGAGCGCGCCCCTTGCGCCCTGCTCTTTTTGCCTTGCAAGCTGCGGCGCGGGCTTCTCACGCTCTGCGCGCTGCTTTTCAAACGCCTCTTTAAATGTGACAAGCTCTTTTGCCGTCATAATACCGGCAAGGCGCTTAAACACATTGATATCAAGCTGCGGAAGCTCCCTGCCGCAAAGCTTTACAAGGTCTTTCACAAGCGTTTTTCTGTATTCCCTGCCGAGTTCGGCGTCGTCGCTCAGCTCCTGCACAAGCCCAACGATATATGCCGCCTCGCTGTCGGAAACGGCAGTGCCGCCGTTTTTAAGCTTGGTGATAATATCCTGTGTCATAATACCGTCCTCTTTTTTATCAAACGCTTTTTCAACGCCGGCGCTTCTCTGCGCAGGCACCGCCACAAAGCTGAATTCATATGCGTCGCTGATCTCGTCCAGCACCGTATAGCAGAGCACACCGTCATATTCCTGCCCCGGTCTGTGCGCGCAGTAGGCGCTGCTCTTATCCGTGCCGCAAACGGAGCACACGCGCTTTTTCGCGCTGCAAGAAACGGAAACTTCCTTTTTTATGCCCGCGTCTATGTCTTTTATAAGCGCCTCGTTTTCCGCGGTGCGCACCATATAGGCTTTTGCTTTCAGGGCAACGTAATCCTCTCCGTCCGCCGTTTTTTTGCCGGGTATCTTTTCAAGAAATGTGTCAAACACCCGTGCAGTCTGATCCTCGGCAAGCATAGAGTGATTTTTTATGCCTGTTTTGCCTATAAACAGCTTTTGCAGCGTTTCAAGCGCGCCTGTGGAAAATTTTTCAAAATCCCTGTCTATATCGTTATCGCAAAGCACGGCTTCAAAAACATAAAGCTCCTCCCTTGCAAATTCGCGCCTTGTAAAAGCGCTTATTTTTTCCAGATCGCCGTCATTCGGCTCATACGCCTTAACGGTCTTCATGCTATTCATCAGCGCCCTCCTTCAGCAGATTCTGCGCCTGGGCGTCATAAAGACGTGCCTGTGCAAGCTCCGTTTCATCCTGAAGCGTAATATTTTCCCACTTAACGGCAACGGGAAGATAAACGGAATTGATCTCAAGATATTTGCGCGCGATCTTTACAAGCACGGGGGTGATTATCTTTCTGTACGCCTCCAGCTCCGTTGTAAGCATATCCGCCTGCTGGCGGCTCATGCGCTCCGTTGTGGACCAGGAAAGCCCCAGCATATACGGCGGCAGACCCGTTTTTGCCACGATCTGCTCCATGAGCTGGCGCACGGGGACTTCGCTTGAAAGCACGTTGTTATCCGCCCCGATGACTTTGACGCTCACATCGCCTACGGCAACAAAATCCTTTACCGTATCCTTGCTGCTCATCGCGTCCTGCCATGCGCGGCAGATCTGCTGCGCTCTTTCGCGCGCAACGCCCGCGTCCGTATCCGAATCCGCAGGCTTGTACGTAACGGCGTATCTCAAATTTCCGGCATGCTCCCAATTTTCACCGATCGTGTTATAGATCGTAAGCAGCACATCGCATATGAACGGCAGCCCTTTCAGCAGGCTGGTGCCCATGATGCTGCCCGGCTCCGGGTTGAGCGCGGAAAAAAGTATAAGCTCCTGGCGCGGCAGTTTTTTGCCCGAATTGAAAAATTCGATATCAAGCCCGTTTTTTGCCCGCTTTACTTCCAGCGCGTTAAGCTCTCCGTTATAAAGGGCGTAAAAGCCGCTGCCGTCCGCGATCATCTCCCCAACGGCACTGCCGTACGTGAGCAGATCGGACATATAGGTAGAAACAAAAGCGCTGATCCCCGTTTGGTTGCCGCCTACGCATATGTTTTCAAAAAACGAATTCATCTGCCGGTCCACCGGCTCGTTGCCCGTTTCAAACGTAAAATCGTTCATGAGCCTGATAATCTTCAGCACGGCGGCGTCTATGATCGGCACGCTTTCCCGAAGAGATCTGAACACACGGTTATTCAGCCCCAGGTTTGAAAAGCCGCCCAAATACGCAAACGGGTGGTTTGAAACCGCGCTCGTCTGCACTGCCGCCGCAGAGACTGCGGCGCCGGAGCGTTTCTTTTTGCCAAGCAAGCCCAAGCATTCACATCCTTTCTACCGCGAAGGTGTAGATATCGCCGCTTTTGCCGTTCAGAACGGTAGAAACAAAGTAGCGTATATCATCCATCGCGTGGTCGTTTTCTTTTTTAGGCGAATCTCTTTTTATATCGTTATCCCAGCGGTAAACGGAAAATTCTCGTATGGTATCCTCACACGCGGGGCAAAAGAAGATCTGCTCCTCCTTGAGCGCGCGGCACACAAGGTTTATACCCTTGAGAACATCGTTATCCGCCTTGACGACTCTGTATTCCCCGTGGCGGCGCACGGTCTCGGCAAAGCTGGCGGCAGAGGGGTCTATGATAAGCGCCTCTATTTTTCTGCCGCCGGCAAGGGCGCACAGCTTTTCGTAATATTCCTCATCGGTCAGCTGCACGCCGCTGTCCCTTGCCGAGTGATAGAATTCGCCGATTCTGTACCACACCGAGCCGTGCTTTCCCCACAGGCCGAGGGAAAAAGGATTCACGGTGCCGTAATCGCACGAAAGATAAAACTGCGTAAAGCTGCCCGGATTCTTCTTTATGTGGCGCTTTGCGCTGAACATCGGGTAAACGAGTCCGTCCGCCGCGACCCACTTGCCCTCAATAAAGCGTTCGTAAAACGCGCCGGAATACAGGCTCTTGTACCGCTTTATGACCTCGCGCGAAAGTGAGGGATTATCCTCCATGGTAAAATGCAGATACAGCATTTTCTTTTGCTCTTTTTTAAGGATCCACTCGTTATAAAACCAGTGAAACGGATGCTCCGGGTTGCAGTTGAACCAATATTTGGCTTCCTCCAGCGAGCATCTTGCAAGCGCCTGCTCAACGAAAGAGCGGGGCATAAGCGCCGCCTCGTCAAGCATAACGCCGCCCAGGGTCATACCCTGGATCAAAGAGGCGGAGGATTCATCACGCCCGCCGAACAGGTAAAAACGGTTGCGCCTGCCGCCTCTTTCTATCTCAATCAGATTGCGGCTGAGCCTGTAATCGCAGTTGAATCCCAACGTGTTCAATACAGGCAGAAGCGGCGTTACAACATTGCGCCTGAGCGACGCAATCGTTTTGCCGCATATGGCAAAAGAAGTGTCGTTAAAGCGGTAAAACGCCCAGCTGATGAACGATATACTCATACAAAGCGTTTTGCCGGAGCGCACGGCGCCGTCACAGATGATGCCGTTTTTATCCGCCGCAGGGCTGCCCGCGCACCACCATGTCAAGACCGCAAGCTGCTTTTTTGAAAAAGGGTAAAAGTTATTCGCCGCTATCACCGCCCAGCTCGCCCGCCGCGCGCTTGGCGCTCTCTTCCAGCGCAAGATAAAAGCTTACCGGCTCTGCACACGAGGATTCGGAAAATTCCCAAAGCTTTTCCAGCGCCTTAAGCCTGTCAAAAAACTTGATCTCCATGCCGCCGCCCTTTGGTCTTTTGATCTCGCTTACATTAAAAAGATCATAACCGGGCAGTTTTTCCATGATCTCCTGCTCGCCTGCAAAAAGGAGCGCAACGGCGTCCTGCACCGTGCCGAATGCAAGCCGCCTGTAGCCGTCGCAGATCTCCTCTTTGGGCGTTTTCTTTTTTCGTTTTGCCATATCCGCCTCCTAATGATTTTGAAAGGTCCTTTCACCCTTAGGGCGGAAAACGTGTTTTTGATAGCGTTAAAACGCTATATTTTTAAAAAATTCTCGAAAACAATCTTATAAAGCACAAAAAAGGTCACAAAAAAAACGGGGCCGAAAAGCAAAAAGCCTTTCAGCCCGTTTCAATATGTCTTTATTTATGCGCCGCAATGCCTGAACGCACGATCAGCCCGCCGCATATTCGGTTACGATCTGATGATTGACGAACGAATGATTGTTTACGACTTCGTTTACAAAGGTTTCGAACTCATCATCGCTCATATACGGGGATTCAACGGCAAGATAGATCATATCAGAGGTTGCGTCAGACTGAAACAGCATGATAAACAGCTGATAATCGGCGCTGTCCTTTGTATAAACGCACTCACCGTAAAAATCAGAATATTCAAACACCTGCTTATCCAGATTTAAAACATCATCCTCTATATTTGCCATGGCGCTGTCAAGCGATGCTGTAACGGAGCTTTGCAGATCCGCTTTTGTAAAGCCGGTGCCGTCATAGTAGCCGAGCGTGATGATCTCCGTTGTGTCCGTATACTGTAAAATATTTTCGTCCGTTACACTTTCATCCTCATAATCGTACCAAACATAGGGATTTTCGGTGATGTTCACATAGCCCTGCCTGTCTCCGCCTATTTCGTCATAATATCCCGTATCATAAGAATCGGAATAATAATTCTCATCATAATCATATTCCCCGGCGCCGTAATCGTCTACATAGCTGTCAAAATCAGAGATATAATCATCCGCAACTCTGTCTGCGATCAGGAAAGAGCCTACCGTGATGGCAATGCTCAAAACGATTCCTATAATAAAGCTTACCAAAGCGCAGATACCGCTGACCTTTGCGGTCTTGGGCTTTTCCTTTCTGCTGGTAAGAAAGATGATAAGACCCGCGAGCGGGATTATGAAAGAGAGAATGGCAAGACCAACATTTGCCTTTTCTTCTACGGGCGGCTGGGGAGGATATGCGCCGTAATAGCCCTGCGCGCCCTGCTGCGGGGCATAGCTGTTGCCCTGATAGCTGTATTGCTGCTGGTTATAATATGTATTTCCGGCAGCATTTTGGCCGTAAGCGCCTGCGCCCTGCTGATTGCCGTACTGCGCGGCGTTCGGCGCACCGCCCTGTGCGGCGCTTTCCTGTGCGGGGTTCGGCGCGCTCTCCTGCGCAGCCGAAGCTTCGGCAAACTGCGGCTCAGCCGGCTGCTGTGCCTTTGCCTCTGCGTCTGCCGCCTCTTGGGGCGCGGTATCGTTGTCAAGCAAAACGGTATCGTTCTCGTTTACGGGTGCTGCGCCTGTGTCCGCAGCGGCGGTATTCCTATCCTCGTTCGGAATATTGACCGTATCGTTCGGCTCAAAAACGTTTTTGTTCTCATTATTATCCATTATTTACTCCTTTTACAGATGTGAATGATTGCTTTTATTTCCTACGACCCTATTAAAACATATTTATGCCTGCATTGCAAGCTTTAAGCTGACGGGCAGGAAGATATTGACTCAGAATTTTTCCCTTGGGGTATATGTTGTATGCAGGATATGATGCGCCTTTTCGCTGTTTGGCTTACCGAAATAATCCTTATACAGCCTTTCAATGACCGGCGAATCGTGAGAGCGCCTGATCTTATTTTCCTTATCCTCATCATAAAGCGCCTTTGCGCGCAGCTCTTTGATCGGAACGGTATTTCTTGTAGCGTCCTTTTGAATCGGCTGGCCGCCGCCGTTTATGCAGCCGCCGGGGCACGCCATGATCTCTATAAACTGATATGGCGAGCTGCCGTTTTTGACTTCTTCACAAAGCTTTCTTGCGTCCGCAAGCCCGCTTGCCGCCGCAACCTTGATCTCCAGCCCGGCAACATTATATGTGGCGGTTCTTATACCGCTGACGCCCCTGACCTCGCTGAAGTCAACAAGCTTAAAATCGCCGTCCAGAATATTGGCCGCCGTTCTTAAAGCCGCTTCCATAACGCCGCCCGTTGCGCCGAAGATAACGCCGGCGCCGCTGGCAACGTCAAACGGGGAATCAAATTCTTCGTCTTTCAGCGCATTGAAATTGATAGCCGCGCCGCTGATCATCTGCGCAAGCTCGCGCGTTGTGATGGCAGCATTCACATCGCCCTCCATTTCCGGGCGGGTCATTTCAAATTTCTTCGCCGTGCAGGGAATTACCGAAACAACGAACAGATCCTGCGGATCTATATTGTTCTTTTCGCAGTAATACGTTTTCAGCAGCGCACCGAACATCTGCTGCGGCGATTTGCATGTGGAAAGATTGGGCAGCAAAGACGGGTAGTAATGCTCCGCAAACTTGACCCAGCCGGGGCAGCAGGAAGTAAACATGGGCAGCGGCTTTTTATTTTTGATCCTGTCCACAAGCTCGTTTGCCTCTTCCAGAATCGTAAGATCCGCCGTAACGTCCATATCAAAAACGGCGTCCGCGCCGAGTCTTCTGATGGCGCCCGGCAGTTTTTTCTCCACATTTGTGCCGATCGGCAGGTCAAATTCCTCGCCCAAAGTGGCGCGTATTGCCGGGGCGGTGAAGAACACGACTTTTTTGGTTGGATCCGCGATTGCCTCCCACACATCGGGCACGCTTGTTTTCTCATAAAGCGCGCCGACCGGGCAGGAAACGACGCACTGGCCGCACCCCACGCAGGAGGTTTCCTGAAGCGGAATATCAAACGCGCAGCCTATCGTTTTGTTGTGCCCTCTGTTTCTCGGCCCGATCACGCCGATCGTCTGATTATGGCACATGGCCGTGCAGCGCATACAGTGTATGCACTTGTTGTTATCCCTTACAAGATAGGAAGAGGAATAATCAATCTCCTGCAATTTATCCGTATCGGGGAAACGGTCTTCATCCACGCCGTAATCCTTGCACAGCTTTTGCAGCTCGCAGCGGCTGGAGCGCACGCAGGAAAGGCATTTTTTATGATGCTCCGAGAGCAGCAGCTCCAGCGTGGTCTGCCTGGACTGGCGTACTTTCGGCGTATTTGTCCACACCTCAAGCCCCTCTTCAACAGGATATACGCAGGAGGCGACAAGGCTTCTTGCGCCCTTGACCTCAACCACGCACACGCGGCACGCGCCGATGCAGTTTATCTCTTTTAAATAGCAGAGCGACGGTATATCGATCCCCGCAAGCCTTGCGGCCTCTATGATCGTTGTGCCTTCCTCCGCTTCAACGGGAATGCCGTTGATCTTAAGTTTGACCATATTCATCGCCCTCCTTATCTCTTTTCTATGGCTTCAAAGTGGCAGTTGCTCATACACAGACCGCATTTGATACACTTTTCGGAATCAATGGTATGCGGCTCGCGCACATTGCCCGTGATCGCGCCGACGGGGCAGTTGCGCGCGCAGAGCGTGCAGCCGCGGCATTTTTCGGGATTTATGGTAAAGGAGAGCAGCGCCGTGCACACATGCGCGGGGCAGTGCTTGTTTTTGATATGCTCAAGATATTCCTCGCCGAATGCATTTAAGGTAGAGAGTATCGGGTTTGCCGCAGTCTGACCCAGCGCGCAGAGCGAAGAATTTTTCATATGGTTTGAAAGCTCTTTGATCTTATCAAGGTCCTCTACGGTAGCGGTGCCGTCCGTAATTCTTGTTAAGTAATCCAGCAGCTTGCGTGTGCCTATACGGCAGGGCGTGCATTTGCCGCAGCTCTCATCCACCGTAAATTCAAGGTAGAATTTTGAAATATCCACCATACAGGTATCCTCATCCAGGATGATCATACCGCCGGAGCCCATCATGGAGCCGATCTCCACAAGGTTGTCATAATCTATGGGAACATCCATATAATCCGCGCTGATACAGCCGCCGGACGGGCCGCCCGTCTGCGCCGCCTTGAATTTTTTGCCGTTCGGCACACCGCCGCCGATCTCCTCAACGATCTCTCGTATCGTGGTGCCCATAGGCACCTCAACAAGGCCGACGTTGTTTATCTTACCGCCAAGGGCGAACACCTTTGTGCCCTTGGATCTTTCCGTGCCGATGGATGAATACCACTTTGCGCCGCGCAGGATGATCGGCGCGATGTTGGCATAGGTCTCCACATTATTTAAAATAGTTGGCTTGCCGAAAAGGCCCTTTACAGCCGGATAAGGCGGTCTTGGGCGCGGTTCGCCCCTGTTGCCTTCAATAGAAGTCATAAGCGCGGTCTCTTCACCGCATACAAATGCACCTGCGCCGAGCCTGATATCAATATCGAATTCAAAATCCGTGCCCAAAATATTTTTGCCCAAAAGACCGTATTCCCTTGCCTGTTCGATCGCGATTCTGAGCCTTGAAACGGCTATGGGGTATTCCGCGCGCACATAAACATAGCCCTGCTTTGCACCGATGGTGTAGCCGGCGATCGCCATTGCCTCTATAACGGCATGCGGGTCGCCCTCCAGCACGGAGCGATCCATAAACGCGCCGGGATCGCCTTCATCGGCATTGCAGCAAACGTATTTGGTATCGTTTTCCTGCGCCATGGCAAAAGACCATTTGCGCCCTGTGGGGAACCCTGCGCCGCCCCTGCCGCGCAAACCTGCCTCCAGCAGTTCGTCTATGACCTGCTGCGGCGTCATCTGCGTCAGCACCTTGGCAAGTGCCTGATAAGCGTTTGCGCCGATTGCTTCATCAATATTTTCGGGATCGATCATGCCGCAGTTGCGAAGCGCTATGCGCATCTGCTTTTTATAAAACGGCGTTTCGGCAAGCGGTATCGTGCTGCCGTCCTTATGTACCGTTTCCGGGTAAAGATACTTATTGATCGGCTTGCCGCCCTTTTTAAGATGGCCGGAAACGATCTCCGGTATCTCCTGCGCGGTCACCTTGCTGTAAAAAGAGCCTTCCGGGTAAACGATCATGATCGGTCCGAGCGAGCAGAGGCCGAAACAGCCCGTTCTTACAACAAGCACATCATCAATACCCTGCTTTTCCAGCTCTTTTTTAAGCGCTTTAAGAACCTTTTTTGAGCCGGAGGAGGTGCAGCCCGTTCCGCCGCACACAAGCACCTGTTTTCTGTACGCGGTCTTCTGCTCCAGCTTTTCGCTGTCTGCCGCGGCAAGCTTGCGCACAAGCACAAGATCTCTGTTTTTATCCCTGATCTCACCCAGCTTACTTATCGTCATCAGACTCACCGCCCTTCTCATTTTCAAGGTACATATCCAGGATCGCGTCAACCTTATTTACATCAAGATTGCCGTATACCTCATCATCTATCATAATTACGGGCGCAAGGCCGCACGCGCCCACGCAGCGGCAGGAATCTATGCTGAAAAGCCTATCCTCCGTACATTCGCCGTTTTTGATGCCGAGCCTTTCCTCTATACGCTCCAGCACCTTATCCGCGCCCTTAACATAGCATGCCGTGCCAAGGCAGACGGAGATCTGATGCTTGCCCTTGGGCGTAAGATTGAACTGGCTGTAAAACGACGCAACGCCGTAAACATCGCTAATCGGAATATCAAGCGCCTCGGATATTCTTTGCTGTATCTCATACGGCAGATAACCGTAAATATCCTGCGCCTCCTGCAAAACGGGCATGAGCCTGCCCGGCGTATCCTTGTACTTCTTAAAGACCTCGTTCAGCTTTTCACGCTGGCTGCGGGTCTCGTCCGTAAGCATATGCTTCATATAACTCCCCCTGAATGAAAAACGATTGAATTATATTTTACAATATTCTTTAACAAAAATCTATACTATTTTAATAAAAAATCTAAACATTAAGTTATTTTTTTATCAAAGTAGCACAATTTTGGAATTATTTTACATCATCAATCTTCTATTATAAAATAAAAGCCGCAGGCAAGGATTATATCTTAGTTTTTCACAAGGGTTAGGCACAGCATATTTCGCCAAAATATGCAATTTAATAAATATCTAATCATTTAATTATATGACATTTAATGTATAATATGAAGTATTTCACGATTTTGCACGATTTTTATCATTTTTTGCACTTTTTATGCAAATTTAATCAATTTTGTGTTACAATAAATTGTCTTTTCACCTCCAACACCCCGGTGATCTGACCGGCGAACGCCGTAAAACAGGAGCGGACTTTGTCCGCTCCGCCTTTTTATTTCTATTCGCGATTATCCAGTATAGAATAAACGGGGCTGCCTCAGTATGAGACAGCCCCGTTCTTTATCTGTTTAATTTACTTTTGCCGGCGCGGAGAAATCGCCGTAGATCCTGGCGCCGTTATCATTCTTCCACGCGCGGATCCTTACATAATACTTGCCGGCGTTTTGCGCGCTGACCGTTTTTTCCGTCCCGTCAGCGCCGTTTACCGTTGCGCTGCCCGCTATCCTTGAAAAGGACGGGCTTGTTGACCACTGGATCACATAGCCGTCGCAATCCGTGCCGTTCCAGTTCGCCGTTATCATATTGCCGTCTGCCGCAGCTGTCAGCCCCGTTACCGCAGCGGGCGCCGTGCACACGGCAGTTTGCGCTGAGGCGGTGCCGTATTCGTTTTCCGCGATCACAAGCACGCTGTATTCCGCCGCCGGGTCAAGATCCGTAAATATAAATCTGCTTTCTGCCGTTGAACCTTTGTAGACCTGTTCTTCTCCGTTCAGAATATATACGCGGTAAACGTCCGCGCCTTTCGCGGCGTTCCAGCTCAGATAAAGATCCGTGCCGCCGTCCCCTCTGCCGTATACCCTGAAGCCTGACGGCGCCGAGGGTTTCTTCTCATCGGGATCATCGGGATCGGGGTCTTCCGGTTTTTCCTGTTCCAGTGTTGTTACACTGATCTCGGAAGAAGCACTGTGGTCTTTATTTGCCGCCGTAACGCGGATCGTGTAACTTGTTTGCGGACTGAGATCCGTAAATTCATATTCGCAGCCCGTGATCGTTGCAATATGCGTTTCAGCTCCGCCCGTTATATCGGTTATAACATAGTGCTCTGCGCCGCTTACACTGTTCCATTTCAGTATAAAACCTGTTGAGGTAATGTTTGAAGCGGTTATTTCAGGCGCCGAGACCTCCGGCGCCTCCTGCGCAAGCGTGGTCACATCGATCTGTGAAGAAGCGCTGTGATCTGCATTTGCCGCCGTAACGCGGATCGTGTAGCCGGTTTGCGGGCTGAGGTTTGTAAACGTATATTCGCAGTCCGTGATCGTTGCAATATGCGTTTCAGCGCCGCCCGTTATATCGGTTACGATATAGTATTCCGCACCGCTCACGCTGTTCCATGCGAGCCTAAAGCCTGTTTGCGTGATATTTGAAACGGTGATCTCCGGAGCCGAAACCTCCGGCGCCTCGTTTGAAAGCGTGGTGACCTGAATCTGTGCCGCAGATGATACCTGGCCGTATTCGTCAGTTGCCGTAACGCGAACTGTATATTCCGTTGCCGGCGCAAGACCGCTGAACGCGTATTCGCTTTCCGTGACCGTTCTGGCGGTTGCCGGGTCTGTGGACGGGTCATAGACCGTGTAGGACACCGCGCCCGAAACGTCATTCCAATCCAGCTTGAAGCTTGTCTGTGTCAGCGCCGAGACCGTAAGCCCGGTCGGAGCCGCAGGAGGCTGGATCACTTCAATGATCTCCACCATGTAGGACACCGTATCGGAAATATTTGCCGCCATGCAAACGATCGTATACTGTTCACCGGCAGTAAGATCAACGGTAAAATCAAAATTCGGGCTTCTTGTGCCGTCCTCATAAACCGTATCGTCCGTAAGCGACGGGTCTATGACCGTCCCGCCGCTGCTGTCATTAAAAATGCAGTACGGATCCGTAATATCCTCGCCAAGATGTGATAAAACTCTGTATGCCCCGCTTTTTTCCGGCGTGAACCTAAGAACATAAACATCGCCGCTGTAATCGAGCGTTACAGTGACCGTCTGCCCTGCCGAAATCGTTCCGCTGCCGCCTGCAACGGCAACGGTAAAGCCTGCGGGCAGCGCGCAGAATACCATAACGGCGCTTAGGAAAAAGCACAAAAATTTTTTCATGATGATACCCCTATTTATAAGCATGTCTGCCGCTTAACCGGCGGCCTGCTTTTTATTATAAATTAAATTCGAAACTTATTCAACTGCCATTTTTGCCCATATTGTATATAAACAAAATGCCGCCCGGCAGAACCGGGCGGTCAAAATTTTGATTTGCATCAGCCGAATGTTTCAATCAAAAGCGCGTGGTCTCTTGAATTGATATAGCCGTCATGATTGTAATCCATAGCCTCGTCATAATCGGCTTCGCCGCGCTTTGCATTGAAGCAGTCATAAAGGCTCTTCTGGTACGTATCACCGCAAACGGAGCAGCTGATTGTGGCAGTCAGATCACTGTACGCAACCACTGTGTATGTGTGGCTTTCACTCCAAACGGTGTAGATATCCGTATCTGCCTGAATATTCTTGCCGTCCGCGCTCCATGCCGGGCAGACAAAGCCCTCGGGAGCCTGCGGGAACGCAGGAGCAACGGCGTCCGAGCCGGCGGTAACATAGCTGTAATCGATAAGCTCGCCGCCCTCAGAAGCGTAATAGGACGCCTTATAAAAATCCTTGCTGACGTTAACCTGAACGCTCATGACCTCCGCGTTTGCAAGATTAACGTTGTAATTGTAATCAAATCCGCTTTGCGCGGCACCGTAATCCGAGAATTCAAAAGCGCCGGTTTGGGCGTTATAGCTGCCGTCCGCCAAAGAAAGGTAGCTGATGAACGCCGAGTCTATCCCGCTTACGGGCACGGAGATCGTTTTGCCGCTTGCCGTTGCCGCAGCATTCACCGTCTGCTCGCCTATAAAGGAAGTCATTACGCCAGTGAGCGCCGTATTATGAGAAAGATCCAGCGCTGTCAGGTGGTTACTTGCGCACCTGAGCTCTGTAAGCTCCGTATTGTGCGATAGATCAAGCGATGTCAACTCGTTGCCGTAACAGTTCAAGGTCTTAAGCCCCGTGCAGGCGCTGAGATCAAGCTGCGTCAGCGCGCACTCATCACACTGAAGATCCGTTACGGACGCAGGTACTTTTAAGCTCGTGAGCTGCGCATTGCCGCGGCAGTTGAGCACCTGTAGCGCCGTGTTGGCGGAAACGTCAAGCGAAGTGAGCGCATTGCCGTTTATTCTGAGCGTTTGCAGCTTGGTAAGTGCGGAAAGATCCGCCTCTTCAATGCCGAGATCCCCGGCAAACAGACGAGTCAGCTGCGTAAAATACTCAATGCCTTTAAGCGTGGTAATATCTCCTTCAGACAGAGCCGGAAGCAGCATTACCGTTACCGCATCGGCTTCCTCTGTGCTGAGGAAGCCTTTCGTATCATCGGTATCATAATTTGCTAAAACAACGTTTCTGAAATTATCATCCGGGAAATTCACCGAATTGATCTCAACACTGTCCTGCGCGTTTACAAGGGTGAGCCCTGTAAAGCATGTAAACGCAAGCACTACGGCAAGGAGCACGGAAATATATTTTTTCATTCTTTTATTCATAGCTGCGCCTCCGATCAACGGCCTCTTACGAACGAAACCGGTATGGAATTGGAGACCGTAGAGCCGTCGCTCAGGGTAAGCGTGCAGGTTATTGTGGCGGTATAGCTGGTATTCAACGCGGTACCGTCAATCTGGACAAGACCCGTTTCGTCCACAACGACTTTGGAATTGCTTGAACTCCACTGAACAGATGTATAAGATTCCGCCGCTTCGGGGTATGTATTAATGGAAAGCTGCGCCGTTGCAGTGGACAGGCTCAGTGACCTTACCTCTACGCTGTCAACCTCTGCACCGTCATATACGAACTTAAAGGATTCGATCAGCTGGAGCGCGTCGGTAACCATGATGGTGCGCGTGATCTCCGTCACTCTGTCATAATCATCAACCGTAGTGTAGGTAACGGTGATCTTGCCGTATTCCGCGTCGTTATCCTTAACGATCGTGAGCACATTGCCGTCTACGCTTGCCGTTACGTTTTCCGCGTCTGCATAAGTCAGCTCTGCGGATTTGAGCATGGCGCCCTCTGCATGGGAAGCGGTGATCACAACGGTGTTGTTTTCATCTTTTACATACGAGCCGCCGTCCGTAATTTCAGCGCCGTTTGCCGTAAGCGAGAGCGTGCCCGCCGTAATAAACGGATGGTCCGCAAGGTTGTTGTAAGCCGTTCTCAGCGCGGCACAGGCATTGTCTATCGCCTCCTGCGTAGACAGGTAATCCGCGCTTACCGCCTGTGCGGTTTCATATGCCTCTTTAAACGCCATGCCGTATTCATATTCGTAATCCATATAGTTTACGGAAGCATATTCTTCTATTGCGGCATTCAGAGCGGTGGTATCATTTGTGGTGATCGCCCGTATCGTTGCCGAATGGCCGCCGTCCGCCGAATACGCGGTTATGGTGCACTCGCCGCCCGAAATAAAGGTGACAACGCCGTTTTCATCAACGGTAGCAATATCCGGATCCGACGAAACATAGATCGCTTCTCTTATACTCGGGATGGAGATAGCCGTTGAGCCGGAATAATTCGGTTCAAGCGTTACGCTTGTGGACGGTGAGCCGTAAACAAATTCCTCATCAAACGATACAGACTGAACCGGCGTTTGAACAAAGGAAACATAAACGCTGTTTTCCGCCGTGTTGCCCGCCTCGTCCGTTACCTTAGCAGTGATCTTTGCATAGGCAGCGGCGATGCCGTTCTTTGTGACAAGCCCGTTTTGGTCAACGGTTATGCTGCTGTTGGATGAGCTCCATTCAACCGTCCAGCCGGAGCTTGCGTTTTCCGGCTCAAGCGATACGGAAAGCTGAACCGCGCCGCCGTTGAGCGAAACCGCCTGATAGCGGATAAAGCCGTCATTGACAACTTCGGCATTATCGCTCTCCTCCAGCGCTATGGAAACGCCCGTTACCGGAACGAATAGCTCAAGCGAATTATAAGCCGTGTTGAGCGTATCTATCGTTGTGTTTACGTCAGCCTGGTCTGCGGAAGCCTCGCTGATGACCTTGTTGGCAAGATCAAGCGCCGTCTTCAGGTTTGCAAGCGAAGCGTTTGTATACGTATGCGTATCCTTGGTATTCTCATAAAATTCATTATACTGCGCATACAGGTTTGCAAGCTGGGTATAATCCGTTTTAAACGTTACCGTACAGCTTGCGGTGTAAGCGCCGTCAAACGTTTCGGCCGTTATAACAGCCGTGCCGGTGTTAACGGGGGTAACGTTGCCCTCGCCGTCCACCGTGGCAACATTTGTGTTGTCGGAAGACCAGATAACATCTTTGATTGCAGCGTCATCAGGCGAAACGGTTGCATTCAGCTTGAACGCGCCCTCGTTTGCGTATCTTTCAACATTCGTCTGGTCAAGCGAGATGCCGTTAACGGTATCATCGGCAACAACAACTCTTAAAGTCCTTGTGACCGTTCTGCCGTAATAATCTGTAGCGGTAACCAAAAGTTCAGCCTGTATACCGTGTATGGAATCCGTTTGTACCACTTCAACCGTGGCGCCGTTTATGTTCACCTCTGCATAACTGTTGCTGCTTACCACGCTCCATGCAATACTGCTGTAGTTGGAGGCGGCTTCTGCCGGAAGCGACGCAGTGATTATGGCTTTTGCTCTGTAACCCGTGCCGTCAGAGCAGTTATAAGTATGCGTGAGCGCCGTATCGCTGATACTGCCGCTGCCCTTAGATCCATAGTTGCCTACCAGATTTTGCTTTTGATTATCATAGGTAAGGCTGATCGTTTGCGCATATACGAACTCATGCCCCGCAAGCGCCTCGCCCGCCTGATTCAGGGCGGCGGCGATCTCGTTGATCTCCGTCTGAACAAGAGAATCATCGTTCAGCGCGGCAACGGCGTCATCATATGCCTCTTTAAACGCCATGCCGTAATCATACTGATAATCCATATAATCCACATCGGCGTATTTGGAGATCGCCTCATTCAGCGCGCTTCTGTCGCCCTCAGTGGAAACACGGCACTCCGCCGTGTAACCGCCGTCATAGGTGGTTACCCTTATGGTGGTAGCGCCCGCGCCGGTAAAGGTTACAAGGCCCGTCTGATCTACGGTTGCAACATCTTCATTATCCGAGCTCCAGAGAACATCTTTGATACTTGCCTGACCGATATGGAATATCGAATCTCCGGTAGGTGAGATAACACAGTTGAGCTGATATGTACTGCCGATGCTGCCGCCGATCTCACTTTCGTTGATCGCAACGCCGGTAACAGGATAGTATGCAAAGGATACCCAAACATTATCGCTGTACTGATTGCCGAAATGGTCTGTTATCGTGCAGGTGATCATGCCGTAGCAGCTTGTATCCTCAGCCGGCTTTGCAACGCCATCCTGAGAAACCGTTATAAGATCCGTTGAAGATACCCATTCTACCTTTTCATAGCTTGCATTGTTCGGATAGAGCCTTACTTTCAAGTTAAGCTCTGCATTTTTATAGGAAAGGCCTTCCTTGAGCAGCGAAAGATCATACTGATAATAATCGTCCGTTTCCTCGCCGTCAAGATAAAGCTCTACTTTCTGAACAAATGTGTATTTCTTAAGCCCGTTATACGCAGCCTCCAGCTGGGCATACATATCATCTACTTCTTCCTGAGAAGAAGCGTTAGCGTCTATGAGCGCCTGCGCCTCGTCAAGCTTCTGAATATAGGCTTCATACGTATCGGGATAATAGTTTTGTGCGGAGAGCGCAAGACCCTTGTATGTATCAACCAGCTGCTGGAGCGCATCATAGTTCGTATGCACGGTAACTGCGCATTCCGCGGTGTGGCCGCCGTCCGCAGTGGTTGCGTAAATGATACATTCGCCGCCGTAAACAAAGGTTACATTGCCGTCCTGATCCACGGTTGCAACCTCTTCGTTGCTGGAGGACCAGATCACATCCGTAATATCCGCCGATGTTACGAAACCTACGCGCGGCTCTATCGTAGCCTCTATCTGCGCGCTTTCGCCGGTCTTGCCGGTTATGGATGTGGGGTCAACGGAGATGCCTGTTGCCTGCGTTTTGGAGAACGCAACAACAACACTGTCTGAAACCGTATCGCCGAAATAATCGGTTGCCGTAACGGTTATGGTTGCATAGCAGGAAGTATAATCGTTTTTAGGTGTAACTTTACCGGTTGCGTCAACCGATACCTCGCTTTCATTGCTGGACTTCCATTCAATGCTTCTGTACATTGCGCCCTTGGGATTTATAGCATAACCAAGCTGGTAGGAGGTGTTGTAATAATAAAGCGTTGTAACATCCACGCTGATATAATCCGGCGCCTCGTTGCCGGAGCTGTCCAGCACCGTAACGTTATTAAGCCCTACATAGCCGCCAAGCTGGTAGAATACATAAAGCAGTTCATCCGCATAGGTATCCACAAGCGACTGCGCGGCAAGATCCAGCACCTCGTCAATGTAATACGCATAATTGAGTATGCGCATATACTCTTTATAATAGGAAGCGTTTTCATCCGTCTTATATATAATGGTAGATTCGCAAAGGCCTATGATCTCCCGCAGCCTTGCTTTATCCGGATAAACGGTAACGGTGGCGGTGTCCACGATACCGCCGTCCGTTGAAACGCAGTAAAGCGTGGTTGTGCCTACGTCAACGCCCTTTATGACGGCGTTGCCCGTTTCGCTGTCCTTGCTTTCTATGGTAACGATATCTTCATCAGCAGAATACCAGTTTGCGTCATAGCACGCCGCATTGCTGCCGGTAAGGGAACCGCCGAAGCTCATGGAATGGGAAACGTCAAGCGTTTGACCGTTCGTCAGAGAAAGCTCGTCCCCGTTTATCGTATTAGATGTTGCATAGTTCCTTGCAACGGTAAGCGCAACGGTGTCGCTCCTTACCGAGCCGTCCGCCGAAACGCAGTAAATATTGACGCTCTGCGCACTTTCGTGACCTGCTTTCATCTTTACCGTTGCAGTGCCGGCTTGCGCATCGCTTTCAAGAGAAAAGCTATCGTTGTCAATATACCAGTTTACCGTTTTATTTGTAGCGTCTTCCGGCGCTACGTTGGCTTTCAGATTGATACCTTTGCCATCATAAGTGATATTGGCATTGCCTACTTCTATTTTAACAACGGCGTACTGTAGTTTTTCACCGCCCACATCGGCAGAAGAAACGGTCAGAGCGCTGTCGCTCGTAGAGCCTGTGACCTCAAGCGATATGCCGGTTACGGGCTGGCCGTTGTCTATTGTTTTTTCGCTCTGAACGGAGCTGATCTCCAGGAAATTGGAGCCTACGTAATACCCCGTCTGCGCCATGCAGACTACGGTTGCGCTGCCGCCGGCAACCGCCGTATACTGGCCGTTTGCGTCTATCTTTCCTATGCCGTCCGTAGCCGTGCCGTCATTCATAACGGGATCGCCGTTTTCGTCATAAAGCAGGTTGCCGTCCGCATCCGTTTCCTGATACGGCTGCGTTGCCCAAACGACTTCATCCTCGCCCGTTTCGGCATTCTGGGTCTTGATGCCCCATTTCAGATACAGATTATCCGAATCCGCAACGCGGGAGGGATAAACGGTTGCATGCATATACTGGGATTCGCCGAGATTCAGGGAATCACTGTCCGCCGTGATCTCCACATCGGAAAGGTAGTTGCCCACCCTGCCGGTAACGGTTATCGTTACCGTTTTGGAAACATTGTTTGCGGCGGAGGTTGCCGTGATCTGCACCGTCTGCTGCGAATACTGACCGAGCGAGCCGCCCGCGTCCCTGCCGGTGATGATGCCGGTAACGGGATCTACAGATGCGATAGACGGATCAGAAGAAGTCCATGTGATATCGCTTGTATCCGCCGCTTCCGGCTCAACATTGTCTATCTCCAGCTGGATCTGGGTACCCTCGCGCACGGTGGTGGCGCCCGTTATCTCAAAATCCGTAACCGGCACACCGTCCACAACGGTAAAGGTGATGGAGTCATTTGTTGTAAACTGATAAACGATATTTGCAATGACCTTGACTGCCGTTGCCGTAAGCTGAACGGGATCCGCCGTTTCGCCCACGACATCATAAATGGCGAAGCAGGCGTCCAGAATAGCCGTAAGCACCGTTCTGTTTATATCAAGGCCTACATATTTAATAAGGATATCCGCGATCTGGCTTGAATCTATGGTGGTCATATTCTCAAGCTCATAGATATAGTTGATATATTTAAGCAGATTCTGAATAAAGCCGTCTGTATCCGGGGAAACGACTATGGTTACCTCGCCCGTGTTCTTGAACGTTACAAGGCCTGTATCGTCAACCGTTGCAATTACCTTTCCGCTGGAGAAGATAGAGGTATTCTTAACAGAATAGATAACGCCCATATGCAGCCTTGTGGGCGTTGTGCAGGCGGAAAGCTGCAGCGTTGAGCCCACCGCAACTGTGGTGGGAAGATCCTGCTTGTTTGTGATATGCGTGCCGTTCGGAATAAAATCGGCATAGAGCTCCTGTGATTTCTGCACGCAGACCTGAAAGCTGTCCGCATCAAGCACACTGCCGTTTGCGTCATACAACGTGCAGGTGATCGTCGTATTCACCTTATCAAGATATTCGCGCAGGGAATCGATCAGCTCGCCCTTATAGGAATCAATGTACTGATCCAGCAGGGAATCGGAACCGAACGCCGCCTCAACGAGCGCGATGATCTCGTCCGTATCCATCGTATCCACATTAACGGTATCGTTGAACAGTGCCTTTTCAAATATGGTTTTGAGCAGCGAGCCGATCAGCGGCACCGTTGCCACCTCATTATCTATCCAAAGCCTTACCGCAGCGCCCTTTGAAGAGTCGAACGCGCGGACGATACCGTCCTCCGTAACATCGCACACGGTGGGGGTATCGCTTGTCCACTTCACATAGCCGTTATCGGGCAGGGTGCAGTCTATAAGCTGGTATGTAAACTGCTTTTTATCGCCCTCGTACATATACTCTATGTAACCGGTCTCACCGTCCTCCTGATAGGCGGGCACAAGGGTACCGTCCTCATAAAAGATCTCAATATCGTACACGCCGATAACGCCGCCGCCCTGATCGATCTCGGCGGCAAGAGCGGAAAAGCCCGGCGCCGCCATGGTTATCACGGTCAGCACGGCAAGCAGTACGCTCAGCAGTTTTTTGCTTATGCCTGTTTTCATAATGATTCCTCCGAAAAAAGTAATGACAACTTTAAAACGAATCCGTACAAACATATTGATCCATTTTATTTATTATCGCTTTAATTATAATAATTTTAACATATTTAGTCCATTGTTAATTTACACAAAATTTACATTTCCGATTTGTATATTATCGTTATACTGACAGTGAATCCCGGCTCATATTCGTTTTTCACAAGAAACCAAATCCGCGCAGCAACAATGCAGCGTAAAAAGCACAATCGCGCTGCGCTTTTTTCTCACGAAGAACTTGGAATTTGTAAAAATACAAAGGCACAAATCTGAACCGTATCAAAAAAGAAGAACCGGTGCTTTGCAACACACCGGTTCCGATTTTTGTATTCTGTTATCCGATCTCTTCCAGCTCGCAGATCGCTGCCATGGAGCCGTCCTGCTGGGTTATGAGCTTGCGCATGTCCCGCACGGTCTTCTGCCGTGAACCGCGCGCGGTTATGGTATACTGCGCCTCGCATCTGCCGTTTTTGAGGATATCCTTTTTAAGCTGCTTTGCAAGCTCGGTATTATCCCCGGGAATCAGGCGGGAAAGATCACCGTCAAACCGCTCAAAAAACTCCGCTCTTGAATACCCCGTGAGTTTAACGAAATCGCCGCTTATAAGGTCACATTCAAACGGGCTTTCGGGCGTTGTGAAAAAGAATGCCCCGCGCAGATTTTCAAGTAGATTCACCAGCTTGTCGTTCGCGCGGTCTGCTCTTGCTTCCGCGTCCTTCACGCGCGTGATATCCGTAAACATAGCGTGAAAGACCGGGCATCCGTCAGCGTCCGTTTTATGTACGGCGGCATTGCATTTGCACCATATGTAATCATCTTTATGGCGGCGCACTCTGTATTCCAGATCTATGGCGTCACCCGTTGCCATAGCCTTGCCGACCGCCTGATAAACAAGCGTTTTATCCTCAGGGTGTATGATCTCGTCAAGCCGATAGGTCTGTTTTCTGCACGCCTCTTTTGTGGTGCCGAATAGGCGGCAGCCGCCCTCGTTCAGATACAGCGCTTCAAAGTGCATATTCGCCGTAACTTTAAACAGGCATACGCCGCCCGTAACAAGGTCTATAAGATGGTTTATCTCGCTTGCCTGCTCCTTGAGCAGTCTGTTTTTTTCACGGCTTTTTGACACGTCTGCAAACACAAGGCGGCAAAGCGGGGAATCCTCCATATTCTGCGCGGTGCAGTGCACGAAGACCTGTTCGCCGTCCCCGTTAATGATATCCATATCCATATATATAAATCTGGAATCTTTTTTGCATATTCTTTCAATTACCTCCTGCCTGTCCGCAGGGATAACGATATCCTGTAAAAATAGCTTCCCCTCTTTGATCTTGGAGGGATGCACGCCTGAAAATTCCGCAAAATGGCTGTCTGAATCAACGATCCTGAAATCGTCTTCCTTATCTACTACGCAGTTTAAGAACTCAACCTCGTAGGCTCTGTCCTCATTGGTTTCGGTCACGGCTTTCATACTCCTTTCAAAAGCGTTTCCGACGGGGTACCGGCCCGATAATATATTATATCGTCATTATAGCATAAAAATTATTATTTTGCGAATTTTTTGTTAATAAAACTGCCGAAAAATCATTTTTTCTATAGGCAAAACGAAAACATTGTGTTATTATACTAATTGATAATTTTTGCTAAGTATTATTGAAGCGAAGTTAAAATCTTTCCGCCCGTTTCGGCGGATAAAAAAGGAGCAGAAATAAATATGGCACAGGTTTATCGCGTTTACGTAGAAAAAAACAAGGGCAACGATATTGAGGCAAGGCAGCTTCTGGACGACCTTGTTTCCACCGTGGGCATAACCTCTCTGGAGGAGCTGCGGCTCATAAACAGATATGACGCACAGGGGCTTTCAAAAGCGGAGTTTGACGAAGCCGCAAAGATGATACTGTCGGAGCCGAACCTGGACAGCGTTTATAACAGCATTGAGATCCCTGAAGGCTGGCGCAGCTTTGCAAGCGAATTCCTACCCGGTCAGTACGACCAAAGGGCGGACAGCGCCGCGCAGTGCATTCAGCTGCTCACCCAGGGCGAAAGGCCGCTTGTTGCAAGCGCAAAGGTCTATCTGCTGCGCGGAGAGATGACCGACGCTGAATTTGAAAAGATCAAGAATTACATAATCAACCCGGTTGAATCGCGCGAGGCCTCCATGGATATTCCCGAAAGCCTTGACATCACTGCGGACAGACCCGCCGACATCATACGCATAACCGGCTTTACCGCAAAGAGCGACGAGGAGATCGCCGCCTACCACGCCGAGATGGGCTTTGCCATGAGCGTTGCCGATCTCTGCTGGGTAAGGGATTATTTCAAGACCGAAAGCAGAGATCCGAGCCTTACCGAACTTAAAGTCATAGACACATATTGGAGCGACCACTGCCGCCACACCACCTTCAGCACCATACTTGACGATATCCGCGTTGAAAAGTCAAAATATTCGCAGGCAGTTGAAGACGCGATAGAGCAGTATTTTGCACTCAGAAAAGAAGTTTACGGCGAAAAGGAAAAGAACGTCTGCCTTATGGATATGGCGGTCATCGGCGCCAAGGCGCTCAAAAAGCGCGGCGTGCTCGACAATCTGGACGAGAGCGACGAGATCAACGCCTGCTCCATAGAAGTGCCGGTCGAGATAGACGGCAAGACCGAACAGTGGCTCGTTCAGTTCAAGAACGAAACGCACAACCACCCAACCGAGATAGAGCCTTTCGGCGGCGCGGCAACCTGCCTCGGCGGCGCGATCAGAGACCCGCTCTCAGGCAGGGCTTACGTATATCAGGCAATGCGCATTACCGGCTCGGGCGACCCAACCGTTTCCTTTGAGGATACGCTGGACGCCAAGCTGCCGCAAAAGAAGATCACCACCGGCGCCGCGCAGGGCTATTCCAGCTACGGCAACCAGATCGGGCTTGCCACCGGTCAGGTCGTTGAGCTCTACGACGAGGGCTATGTGGCAAAGCGCATGGAGATCGGCGCGGTGATCGGCGCTTCTCCCAAAAAGAACGTGATCAGGGAAGTGCCGCAGGAGGGCGATATCATCGTGCTGCTGGGCGGCCGCACGGGCAGAGACGGCTGCGGCGGCGCAACAGGCTCTTCCAAGGCGCACAACAGCATGAGCATAGAGACCTGCGGCGCGGAAGTGCAGAAAGGTAACCCGCCCACGGAAAGAAAGATCCAGCGCCTTTTCAGAAATGAAGAAGTTGCAAAGATGATAAAGAGATGCAACGATTTCGGCGCCGGCGGCGTATCCGTTGCCATAGGCGAGCTTGCGGACGGGCTGGATATTGACCTGGATAAAGTACCCAAGAAGTATGACGGGCTGGACGGCACGGAGCTTGCCATCTCCGAATCGCAGGAGAGAATGGCGGTTGTGCTGGATAAAAACGATGTTGATAAATTTATAGAACACTCAAATGCGGAAAATCTGGAGGCAACCCCCGTTGCCGTAGTGACCGCAACCAACAGGCTCACCATGACATGGCGTGGCGATAAGATCGTTGACATCAGCCGCGATTTTCTGAACACGAACGGCGTAACGCAGCACGCCAGCGCCGTTATAGAGGCTGTTGACGAAAGCAGAAATTACAGAACGGACGTACCTGCCGTGCTGAACGGTATGCGCCCTGCCAAAGCGCTCAAGGCAAACCTTGAAAGGCTGGAGGTCTGCTGCCAGAAAGGGCTTGCGGAAAGATTTGATTCCTCCATCGGCGCGGCGACGGTGCTGATGCCGTTTGCCGGCAAATACCAGCTTACGCCCGAAGAGGCTATGGCGGCAAAGCTGCCGGTGCTGAACGGCGAAACAGACGACGCCACCGTTATGGCTTACGGCTTTATCCCCAAGCTTTCCGAATGGAGTCCGTTCCACTCCGCGGCATTCGCCGTTACGGAATCGCTTGCCAAGCTTGCTGCCGTGGGCTGCGACCCCACAAAAGCGCGCCTTACATTCCAGGAATATTTTGAACGGCTGAACGACGACCCCAAACGCTGGGGCAAGCCTGCCGCCGCGCTGCTCGGCTCCATCACGGCGCAGATCGGCTACGGCGCGCCGTCCATCGGCGGTAAGGACAGCATGAGCGGCTCCTTTAACGAGCTTGACGTGCCGCCCACCCTTGTATCCTTTGCCGTGGGCATGAGCAAGGCTTCTAAGACCGTATCCGCAAAATTCAAGAAAGCGGGTTCCAAGGTCTATCTTATAGATCTTCCCGTTGACAAAGGCAGCGGTCTGCCGGATTACAAAAACGCCATGGCGGTCATGAAAGCCGTATATGAAGAAGTTCGAAACGGCTCCATCCTTGCCGCAGGCGTTGTTAAAGAAGGCGGCGCAGCGGCAAACGTCTGCAAAATGGCGTTCGGCGACAAGCTTGGCTTCACCTTTGAGCAGGGGCTTGCCATGAACACCCTGTTCGCGCCCATGCAGGGCAGCTTTGTAGTGGAGTGCGCGGATACGCTTTCCGATAAATTTGATAGCGCCGTATTGCTCGGCACCACGAACGACAACGGCGTATTCATCATAGACGGCGAAGTGCTTACCGTTGATGAACTGATCGACGCATGGTGCGCAAAGCTTGAAAAGGTATTCCCGCAAAACAGCGGCGTCAAGGCGGATATGCCGCAAGACGTTGCGCTTTACGGCGAGCGTTCCATATTCATCTGCAAAAACAAGGTTGCAAAGCCGCGCGTATTCATTCCCGCTTTTCCGGGCACGAACTGCGAAATAGATACGGCGCGCGCCTTTGAAAAAGCCGGCGCCGAGGCGGAGATACTTGTTGTAAACAACCTTTCACCGGCTGCAATCAACGAAACGATAGACAAAATGGTAAAGGCGATAGACAACGCCCAGATCGTAATGCTGCCCGGCGGATTTTCCGGCGGCGACGAGCCGGAGGGCTCCGGCAAATTCATTGCCACCACGTTCCGCAACCCGCGCGTTGCCGAAGCGGTTTCAAAGCTGCTCAACTGCCGCGACGGGCTTATGCTCGGCATCTGCAACGGCTTCCAGGCGCTTATAAAGCTCGGCCTTGTGCCTTACGGCGAGATCAGAGAGATCAAACCGAGCGATCCCACGCTTACGTTCAACACGATCGGCAGACACATTTCACAAATGGCTTATACAAGAGTTACCAGCGTAAAATCGCCGTGGTTCTCCGGCGTTAACGCGGGCGACGTATTCGCCGTGCCTATCTCGCACGGAGAGGGCAGATTCACGGCGGACGCAGAAACGATAAAACGCCTTGCGGAGAACGGGCAGATCGCCACGCAGTATGTTGATCTGAACGGAAAGCCCGCCTGCGATATGCCGTTCAACCCGAACGGCTCCGTCTGCGCCGTTGAGGGCATCACCTCTCCGGACGGCCGCGTGCTCGGCAAAATGGGTCACTGTGAGCGCAAGGGCGAAGACCTTTACGCCAACGTTCCGTTTGAAAAAGATATGAAGATATTTGAGAGCGGCGTCAATTACTTTAAATAATTCTGCACACCGCGCGGATGAATTTGCGGTTCAAAGGAGATAATCATAATGAAATATGTTGTTGTTTTGTATGACGGAATGGCAGATTACCCCGTTCCGGCTCTCGGCGGCAAAACGCCCATGATGGTTGCAAAAAAGCC
>URED01000020.1 GCA_900546785.1 uncultured Oscillospiraceae bacterium
CTCGCAAGAAAACGAAATTCAGCTCGATTTCTCGAAGTCTCCTCAGCGTGTAGGACTGCCCACTTTTCTAAATTCACACATTTTTCTACACGCTGAAACCGCCCGGTTGGGCGGTTTTTTGCATTCAGCCGGGCGGGTTTTGCTTTTTACTTTTTATGCCTGCTATTTTTATAGGAAACGGCGGCGCCTATGTAATAGATGGGTATGGTGAGGAACAGGATCCACAGCGGATGCCACAGGCTGAAATGGAAGCCGCCTATAAAAAATAGGATCAGCACCACTGCAGGATAGCAAAAGATGAGCAGATTTTTCTTTTCACGCGCAAAAATGAACGTATAAAAAACAGGAATGGTCAAAATACAGAGCCAGGAGCTTTTCCAAAGGCTGCTGTTGATAACGCCAAGCGCCACCATGGCAAAAATTGCGATGAACGGATATGCGTAAAACAGCCACGAGCGTTTTTTCTTTGCCGGCCGTTTATGCTCGTCTTTTTTCATATCGGATTCTGTTTGTGCTTTTTCCGCCACCGCCGTTTGCGCGCCCGTATTTGCCGCAGGCTGCACGGGCGAATTTGCCGAATCTGTCTTTTTCGCCTCGCCGCAGTTCAGTATCTCATCCACCGAAAGGCCGTAAAGCTTTGAGAGCTTTAACATATTATCCGTATCGGGAACCGCATATCCCTGCTCCCATTTTGAGATGGACTGCCTGGAAACGCCAAGCTTTTCCGCAAGCTTTTCCTGGCTTAATTTATTTTCTGTTCTGAGCTTTTTTAGATAATCACCCTGTTTGATTGACATGTTTATACCTCAAGATATCGTAAATCATAATAGATATATTATATATGAAAGGATGAGGCAATTTCAAGTCGTTGTGTTTTCTTTAATAAATAATTAATGTCTTTATTTGGCAAGCCTGATGGTTATGGAAGTTCCCTTGTTTTCACGGCTTTCGATTGAAACGCCGCCGCCCAAGTATTCGGCGGTGTGCTTAACGATCGCAAGACCGAGTCCCGTGCCGCCCGTTGCCTTGGAGCGGGATTTATCCACTCTGAAAAACCGTTCAAAAACGCGGTCCAGATACTTTTCGGGAATACCGATGCCTGTATCGCTTACCGTAAGCAGGCAGTATGCTTCGCCGTCCTCAACGATCACCTCTACCCTGCCACCGTCGATATTATATTTGATGGCGTTCTCAACAACATTATAAACAAGTTCCTCTATAAGCGATTTTGTGCCCCTTACGCGGCACGGCGCGCCGCTTACGGTAACCGTTACATTCTTTTTCTGCGCCTTTACGGAAAGCGCCTCCACGCAGTATTCCACAACAGGCATAAGCTCTACAAAATCTATAATGGGCTTGTAATCATATTCCTCAAGCTGAGAGAGCTGAATAATATCATGCGTTAAGTTTATGAGCCGCTGCGATTCCTTATAGATGATGCCGCCGATTGCAGGAACGTCGCCCGGCTGCACCATGTTGCTCTGAAGCATCTCGCCGTAACCGGAGATCGCCGTGAGCGGCGTTTTCAGCTCATGGGAAACATTTGCCGTAAAACGTTTTTTCATATTGAGGAGCTTTTCCTTTTCATCAAGCTGCACCTGAATCTTATCCGCAAAAGGCTTCAGCTCGTTATATCTGCAATTTTTGCTGATATTTGCAACGTCATCGCCCATTTTTTCTATATCCGTGCGCAGTATTTTTGAAATAATAAAAGCCGCCGCAAAAGAGATTAAAAGCGCGACTGCCAGCACGGGGATAGCCGTGACCCCGGTAAAAAGCGCAACGCGGCTCATATCCGCGCCCTCCAGATCTCTGATATAAACGGCGGCGAAGATCGCAAACGCCGCTATGGAAACAAGCACCGAGCAGCCGGTTGCGATCAGCATGGTATTAAATATTTTGCCGGTCATTCTACCTGTCACATCAATCACCCAGCTTATAGCCGACGTGGCGGATCGTTTCAATAAGCGAACCGCTTTCGCCGAGTTTTTTCCTTAAAGTAAGTATATGGCTGTCCACCGTGCGGGATTCGCTTTCGCTGTCATACCCCCACACTTTATTGAGCAGCTGCTCGCGCGTAACGGCAATGCCTTTGTTTAAGATAAGATACTTCAGTATCTCATACTCCTTAAACGTGAGCTCCACTTCTTTGCCGAAGGAATATACCTTGTGTTTTTTATCATCTAATGTAATAGACTCATATGTATGCGTCTTGCGCTCATCCCTGTCCCCGGTACGCCTTAAAAGCGCCTTGATCCGGGAAAGAAATATCATAACGGAAAACGGCTTGGTTATATAATCGTCCGCACCGCTGTCAAGCCCTTTGATCGCGTCTATCTCAGAATCCTTTGCCGTTACCATAACGATAGGAACATATTTATAATCCGCGCTGGCACGCAGCTTTTTGGTTATGCTCAGCCCGTCTTCTCCCGGCAGCATAACATCTATAACAATAAGATCGGGAATTTCCCTTTTCAGCTCCTCATAGAATGCCTTGGGGTTATCAAAGCCGCGCACCTCGTAGCCGTTGCCCTGAAGGGCATATGATTCCAGCTCGCGCACGCTGCTGTCGTCCTCCAAAATATAAATCAGCGGCATAATCCATCACCTCTCAACAACATTATCTCAGTTAAGTGAATATTTTTCAAGATAGGAATCCAGATTTTCAATAAAATCCTTATCGCTCTCTTTGATTTCCCGTGTGTATTCGTGAACATTGTATTCGCCGCTTTCAAGCTCTATGACCGAAACGGCAAGACTTGCGCAGTGATCCGCAATCCTTTCAAGCGCGTTGATCAGATCAAGGAAAACAAAGCCCTGTGATACGGAGCAGGAGCCTTCCTCAATGCGCTTTAAATGGCGGCTTTTCAGCTCTTTTTTAAGCTTATCTATAACCTCTTCAAGCGGCCCTATCTCTCTCATTTTGGAAATATCGTTTGCGTTAAATGCCTCAACGGTAATGTTGACGATCTTAGTAACAGCCGCTATCATGACCGAAAGATCATATTTTGCCTTATCCGAAAACGCAATATTTTTCTTGATGATATTTTTCTTGATCTTAAGCACGTCTTCACAGTAATCGGAGATCTTTTCAAGATCCTCTATGGCGTGGTGGAGAATAAAGACGTTTTTGCTGTCCTCATCACTGAGCTGAAGAGAACTTACTTTAACAAGATAAGTTTCCAGGATCTCCTCGTACTTATCTGTTTTCTTTTCGTTATCATAAATCTTCTGCGCCTTTTCGGGCTTGTAGTTTTTAAAAAGGGAAAATGCCGTCATTGCCGTTTTTTCAACAAGCTGCGCCATCTGCACGGTTGCTTCTCTGCTTTTTTCAACGGCATAGGAGGGGGTGAGCAAAAAGCGCTCGTCCAGCAGCACGGGTGCATCGGAATCGCTTTTTTTGCCGTCCCTTATCGTCAGGCGGGCAAGCTTTTCCAGCTGCTTTGTAAACGGCAGCAAAACAACGGTTGAAAAGATATTGAATACGGAATGAACAATAGCGATCTGAGACGGCGTAACCGCATTTTGCAGAAAATCAAAATGGAATATCGCATTTGCACCGTAAAACAGAATAACGGCAAGAACGACGCCGATTATGTTGAAGTAAAGATGCGCAAACGCGGCGCGCTTTGCATTTTTGCTGGTTCCTACGCAAGAGATCAGAGCCGTGACGCACGTGCCGATATTCTGCCCCAGAATAACGGGAAACGCCGTTGCAAACGGCACTGTGCCCGTAAGCGAGAGCGCCTGCAAAATACCTACCGACGCGCTTGAGGACTGAATGACCGCCGTGAGGATCATACCTGCAAGTATGCCCAAAACAGGATTTGAGAATTTAACAAGAACAGAGGCAAACTGTTGGTTATCGGCAAGGCCGCTCATGGAATCGCTCATGAATTCCATGCCGATCATAAGTATGCCGAAGCCGGCTATGATGCCGCCTATGTTTTTGCGCTTTTCGTTTTTTGAGAACATCAGCAGGAACACGCCGATAAGGGCAAGCACCGGCGCAAAGGAGGACGGCTTGAGCAGGTTGACGATCAGACTGTCGCCGTCTATACCGGTAAGCGAAAGGATCCACGCGGTTGCAGTGGTTCCGATATTTGCGCCCATGATTACGCCGATCGCCCGGGAAAGCTCCATGATGCCCGAATTTACAAAACCGACCACCATAACGGTGACGGCGGAGGAGGACTGGATAACAGCCGTTACAGCACAGCCGAGGAGCACGCCCTTGTACGTTTTATCCGTCATTTTTTCAAGGATCTGTTCCAGCTTGCCGCCGGAGATCTTTTCAAGCCCGTCGCCCATCATATTCATACCGTAAAGGAAAAGGGCAAGTCCGCCTAAAAGCGAAAAAACAGAATAAATACTCATAACTATCCCTCAAAATTTTATTTACATAATCCTTATAACGCGAATACCATAACAGGGCATAATCAAATAAATGCGGTTTTTATGTCAAATCCATGTCAAATCGCTCGTTTTTTATTGTGATACGAGTGTTGACACCGGATTGGATTGATGATATACTCTTTTACATGAGCGAACAGGCAGACCGATCCTGCCCGCTGCGCCCCAAAACAACAGATATTGAAAGGAGTGAACATAATCATGACAAAGTACAGAATGGCCGACCGTTATGAACGCATACTATACAGATCTATCTTACAGGATATTTGCTTACCAGCTTATTATGTTCACTTGAAAGAGTATACAACGTGATCCGTAAAGCCGCCGGCAGATATGACCGGCGGCTGTTTTATTTTACAGGAGGTGTTGAAATGCCGTGGATACCCGTGCACGAGGATACGACGGTGCCCGTGTTCAAGAATATTCTTTACGCCGTAAAAATAATCTACAAAGCGCACAAGCCTTACCTATTTTGGAACATATTTTCCGAATTTACATATGTGATATTCCGAACCTACATTCAAAGCGTGCTGTTTCTTAAAGTGCTGCTTTCCGTAATTGAGGGCGGATATTCCTTTTCCTATTACGTAAGGATACTTTTGATATTTTTCCTTGTTGGACTGCTGGATAAGCTGATCTCCAATATAAGCGATTATAAGAGCCTTGTGGGTCAAAAGATCGTTTACAAAAAGCTGAACAACATGATCTTTGAAAAGGCGTGCGAAGTGGATATAAACTGCTATGAGAACCCGGAGTTTTATGACAAATACCAGCGCGCGACGGAGATACTGACCGGCGGCTACTTTTTTGCTTTTGCACTGAGCCTTGCGAACGTCATAAGCGCATTTATCGCTTTCTTTTCCGTAACGGGCACCGTTGCAACGATAGACCCCGCTTATCTCGTTTTTCTGATTCCCGTGCTGCTTGTATTCGTGGTTGAGGTCATAAAGAGCAGGGTTGTTTACAAGCGTGATTTCAGCATGGCGACCAACAACAGGATAAAAGCCTATGCCCAGAGAACGCTTTTTCTTAAGGATTTTTCAAAGGATATAAGAACCTCTAATATTTTTGAGGTCATAAAGAGCAGGTTTGACAATGCCGTTAAAAGCAATGTGGAGATACTGAAAAAATACGGAATGAAGCTGTTTTTATTCAGCATGGCAAGCTCCATCATGGGTGAATTTTTGCCGATCGTGGGTACATACGCCTATGCAGGGTATCAGTTCGTAGTTACGAATGATCTTACCGTGTCCGGCTTTTCCGTCGTGCTCTCCGCAATCGATTCGGTGCGGCTGGCGGCGCAGTCCATGGCTTGGGGATTTTCCGAACTTTCCGCCTCCGCTCTTTATTTTCAGAACCTGCGCGAATTTTTTGAGTATGAACCGTCCGTTGTTTCCGGCAGCAAAAAGGCACCGGAATTTGAGAGCATAGAGTTTAAAAATGTTTCTTTCAGATATCCGAGCGCAAAAACAAATTCCATCAGCAACCTGAGCTTAAAAATTGAAAAAGGACAGACAATCGCCGTTGTGGGCATAAACGGAGCGGGCAAAAGCACCTTCGTTAAGCTGCTTATGCGTTTTTACGATGTTACAAGCGGCGAAATCCTTTATAACGGAATAAATATTAAAGAATATGACCTGGAAAGCCTGCGCGCCAGAATAGCCGCTGTTTTTCAGGATTACAGAAACTTTGCGCTTTCCGTTAACGAAAACGTGATGTGCCGCGAATGTGATGAGACGGATAAGCAGCTTGCCGGAGACGCGCTGAAAAAGAGCGGCATCTACGGCAAAATACAGACCCTTGACCGGGGCGCGGATACCGTGCTTACACGGGAATTTGACGAAAAGGGCGCCGGCCTATCCGGCGGAGAGGCGCAGAAGATGGCGGTTGCAAGGCTGTTTGCAAGGGATTATGACATAGCCGTGCTGGACGAGCCCTCTTCCGCGCTGGACCCCATTGCCGAATACAAAATGTACGAAAATCTGATAAGGGAAACCAAAGCCAAAACGATCATCTATATCTCCCACCGTCTTTCAAGCGCTGTGCTTTCAGATAATATTTTCGTGCTTGAAAACGGCAGGCTCATCGAGAGCGGGAGCCATAAGCAGCTTATGGCAAACGGAAAAGAATACGCAAGGATGTTTGCGCTGCAGGCGTCCAGCTACCGAAAGGAGGGTGATGAAATTGAAGCGTAAACGAAAATCAAAAGCGCATTCCACACAATCCAATCTGTTTTACTTCATAAGGCTTCTTTTCAAGATATCCCCGCTGCTTGTTATAGGTGAGGCCATGTGGGGCGTTCTGCTCAAGCTGCCCACGAGGCTCATTGCCGTAATCGGCGTCAAATACGTTGTAGACGTGGTTACAAGTCATGACGATCTTTCCAAAATAGCCTTCGCCATTGTCGGTATTGCGGTCATACTGCTTGTAAGCGAGGTGATCTGCTGGCTTTTCCGGGAATTTTACTGGAACATTGCAAGAGAAAGGGCCAACGCCGGGCTGAGCACGATCTTTTACGAAAAGGCAAGATCGCTTGACCTTGAATCTTATGACGACCCGTATTTTTACAATAATTTTATTGTGGCAATAGAATCTTCCACGGGGAACCTGAATAATATTCTTACGATGATAAGAGATTATATGGGCGAGCTGATATCGCTTATCACGATATGCACCGTTATTCTAGCGCTGGATCCCGTATGCCTTTTGATCATCCTTGCGATCATCATTCTGTTTACGCCGATCAGCAAAAAGATAGGCAATCTGCAGTCCGAAAGGCGAATCGAAAACAACCGCCTGCACAGAAAATCAGATTACTTTGCCCGCGTTTTCTATCTGCAGGACTATGCAAAGGAAGTTAGGATAAACAACATCAGACCGCTTCTGATCAAAAGATACGGCGAGGCGGCGGACGACGTTACAGAGAACCAGCGCAGATACGTGGGCAAGATAGACTTGATCTATTTCTTTCAGGAAACCGGCGTTCAGGTGCTTGGCTTCATGTTTATTCTGCCGCTTTATCTGGGATACTGCGTGATCCGGTCCGAAACGCTTTCCGCCGGTGATTTCATAGCCACCTTTAACGGCGCATATTCGGTTGCCACTTCCTTTTCTTTCCTGACCGTAGCCATTGCAAGGAACTTTTCCGAGCAGGCAAAGATGATTGAAAAATTCCGCGAGTTCCTGAGCAGGACGAACAATATTAAAGACGGCGAACACACGGCGAAATGCGGCGAGCCGGAAACGATAGAGCTGAAAAACGTTTCTTTCACTTACCCCGGCAATACAAAACCCACCTTAAAAAATATAAATATTACGCTGCACCCGTATGAAAAGATAGCCCTTGTAGGCTACAACGGCGCGGGAAAGACCACACTTACCAACCTGCTGCTGCGCCTTTACGACGTGACGGACGGCGAAATATTAATTGGCGGCAAAAATATAAAAGACGAAACGCTTGAGAGCCACCGCGCAAGATTTGCCGCCGTTTTTCAGGATTTTCAGATCTTTGCCGCAACGCTTGGAGAAAATGTTTCATTGGACGAAAATGTAAATAAAGAAGATGCGGAAAAGGCGCTTGAAAACAGCGGATTCAAAAAAGAACTTCCGAACGGGATCAACACGGAGCTTTTAAGGGAATTTGACGACGACGGCATAATGCTTTCCGGCGGCGAGGCGCAGAAGGTTGCCGTTTCCAGAGCATTCTATAAAAAATGCCCGTATGTTATCATGGACGAACCCTCCGCAAATCTTGATCCGATTGCGGAGTATAACCTGAACAGATCCATGATGAACGCGGCAAAGCACAAGACGGTCATCTTCATCTCGCACCGCCTTTCAACAACAAGGCATGCGGACAGGATCTATGTTATGGAAAACGGCGAGATCGTTGAAAGCGGAACGCATGAGCAGCTTATGGCGATGAACGGAAAATATGCTTACATGTTTGAGCTTCAGGCTGAAAAATACAGATCATGATCTTTTGCATGACATAAAATACTTGAAGAATTAAAAATTGTATAAAATATTGCCGCCCGAAGCAGCAAAATTAATCAAGTATTTACATTTACAAACCGCTTTCGGAAGTGTTAAAATGGTTGCCGGAATAACTTATATCCGGTGATGAAGATGAAAAAAGGCTCACAGATGTCCGAATCCTTTTTGCTTGGGGCGGTGCTTGCGCTTGCCGGCGGATTTTTGGATGCTTATACATATGTTTGCCGCGGCGGCGTTTTTGCAAATGCGGAAACGGGAAATATCGTTTTGATGGGAATAGAGCTTGCAGACGGCAATTTTAAGAGCGCGCTGCAATACCTTATACCGATAACCGCCTTTGCCTGCGGCATACTTGCGAGCGAGCTTGTAAAAAAGATATTTAAAAAACGCACGGTTCTGCACTGGAGGCAGATCACCGTTGCGCTTGAGATCGGCGTGCTTGCGGCAATCTCATTCGTGCCTTCTACAGACAAAAACAACATTTACACAAACGCGCTTGTGGCGTTTGCCGCATCACTTCAGGTGCAGAGCTTCAGGATCATCAGCGGCGTAGCGCTTACCACAACCATGTGTACCGGCAACCTGCGCAGCGCGGCAGAGCATTTATTTGCGGCGGTATCAAAAAAGGACACGGCGGCTCTCAAAAAATCTTTGAAGTATTTTATGATCATCGGTTTTTTCATAATCGGCGCGGTCACGGGCACGGCCGTTACACGTATTATGGATATCAGAGCGGCGCTTGTTGCGGCGGGAATACTTGCCGCGGCATTTGCGCTTATGTTCATAAACGGTGACAGACTTTATGCAAAACTGCCTGAGAGGGATAAAAAATGATAAAGGAGCTATTCGCAAAAAGCGGCGCGGATTCCGCCGCCGCGCAGTTTGATAAAATGACAAAAACGCCGATAAACAGGCTGATTGCTTCCCTTTCCGCACCCACGGTGATCAGCATGCTCATCACAAATATATACAACGCCACGGATACCTATTTCGTATCCAAAATAGGCATTTCCGCAAGCGGCGCAACAGGCGTTGTTTTCAGCCTTATGGCAATTTTGCAGGCGTTCGGCTTTATGTTCGGCCACGGGAGCGGCAGCTGCATCAGCCGCCATCTCGGCGCAAAGGACATTGAAAAGGCGCGCAGATATTCTTCCACCGCCTTTTTCCTTTCGCTTTTGGCAGGAGGCATTATAATGGTCCTGGGGCTGATCTTTCTGGAACCGCTTATGCGCCTGCTCGGCAGCACGGATACCATATTGCCGTATGCGTGCGATTACGGCTTTTACATCCTGCTTTCCGGCCCTGCGATGACGGCGAGCTGCGTGATCAACAATATATTGAGATACGAGGGCATGGCGGCACTTGCCATGATCGGGCTGACCTGCGGCGGCGTGCTGAACATGATACTTGACCCCATATTCATCTTTTCCCTTGATATGGGTATAGGCGGCGCCGGGCTTGCAACGGCAATATCGCAATATGTGAGCCTTGCCGTTCTGCTGATCATGTATTACCGCGGCGCTGCCCAGAGCAAGATGAAAATAAGATTCATTACGCTGAAGCCGAAATTCGTTGGGGAGATCATCGCAACAGGCTTGCCGAGCCTTGCAAGGCAGGGGCTCAACAGCGTTTCGGGCATGGTGCTCAATATTGAAGCCGCCCCGTTCGGCGACGCATGTATTGCGGCTATGAGCATCGTTTCAAAGGTCTCCAACCTGCTGTTTTCCGTTTGCGTGGGAATAGGCCAGGGCTTTCAGCCGGTCTCCTCTTTCAACTACGGCGCGGGGATATATTCAAGAGTTAAAAAAGGCATCAAATTCACATGGGGCTTTTCAACGGCGGTAATATTTATCCTGTCGCTAATCTGCTTTATATTCGCCCCGCAGCTGGTAACGATGTTCCGCCATGAAACAGAAGTGGTTGAAATCGGCAGCGCGGCGCTCAGAATGCTTTGCGTATCGCTTATCGTTTTACCTACGGTCATGATAAGCAATATGACTTTTCAGAGCATCGGCAAGAGCGGTCGCGCGTTCTTCCTTGCACTTACCCAAAACGGGCTTTTCTTTATCCCGCTTGTTATGATACTTCCGGAATATATGGGCATTACGGGCATAGAGGCGGCGCAGCCTATAGCCTACGTTGCCGCAGCCGCAGTTGCCCTGCCTTTTATTATTCAGTTTGTAAAAACGCTGCCGCAGGACAGAGCGATCAGGACTGAAAAAAGCGTGTAATAATACAGTGCAGCCGTGCGCTGTATCAAACTGATCTGATATAGGGCAATATTTTCCCACCAACGTATTTATTGTTACATTTTTAAATATTGAAATAAGAGGTGAAAAAATGTATACCTATTCTTGCAAATAATTCGGAATATTCAGCAGCCTGCCGTTTCGGCATTGCTGCGCCGTTTTGCAGGAAAGTTGTATCGTTTTCGCTTTGTAAGCCGCCGGTACGGCGGCACAGTATGCCTTTTCAGGGTTCTATAATAAATGTTGGGGTAAAGACCTCAACATTTATTATAGAACCAATATAAAAAGACGGCGGGGATATTTTCTGAATATCCCCGCCGTTTCCGCGTGCTGTCTGTTGAAATCTACAATTCAATGTAATAAACAAAAATATCTTCATATTCGCCGAAGATGTTTTTAAATCCGCCGGGGATCCTGCCGAGACGGGTAAATCCAAGGCGTTCATAGAGATGCTGCGCATGGATATTTGAGCCCACAACGGCGTTAAACTGAAGGAGCCTGAATCCGCAGAGTTTTGCCCTTTTCAGGCAATCAAGCACAAGCTTTTCGCCGATATGCATTCCTCGGCTTTCTTCTGCTACGGCAAAGCTTGCGTTTGCGATATGCCCGCACCTGCCGATATTGTTTGGGTGAAGTATATATAAGCCGAGTATACTGCCGCTGCGCTTATCCGCCGCAACGCCGCAGGCGGTCTGGGCGGCAAAGAATTCCCGCGCCTCGCTTTCCGAAAGCGTTTCGGTCTGCGGAAAGGCCTTTCCCCGCTCCACCACCTGATTCCAGATCCGCGCCATATGTACCGCATCGCCCGGTTCATAAGGGCGAACTTCCATATCATGAATATCCATTTTATCACCTAAAAAAGCCCGGCCGAGTATGACCGGGCTGATCTTTTACATTTTTGAGCCTTTTGCGCCCTTTGCGCCGCCGAAGGAAGCGGAGGAAAGAATATTCGTATCAAACGAATACGTGATCTCCTCACTGCCGCGCTGCCTTTTGAGCGCAAGCGAAATGAGCCTGTCAAGCAGCTCGGGGTACTGAACGCCCTTTGGCTCCCAAAGATAGAACGCGAGCGAACCGGGGATCGTATTGAACTCATTGATCCAGAATTCACCGGTTTTTGAATCCATAAGGAAATCGATCCTTACAACACCGTTGCAATCCAGATACTTGAATGCGTCCACCGCGATATTTTTGATCTTTTCAGCCGTTTCCTGCGGAATATCGGCGGGGATCTTTCTTTTAAGGCCGCTCATGCCCTTGCTGCCGCCTGTTTTTTTGCCGCCGTCCATATATTTATCTTTATAGGAAAGAATCTTATCTGCCGAAATCGGCTCTTCCAGCTCGGAAGCCTCGGCATCCGTATAATCGCCGACCACGGAGCAGTTGATTTCCTTAAGATTAACGACTGCCGGCTCTATAAGTATCTTATCCGAAAACTGGAAAGCAAGCTCAAGCGCATCCTCCAGCTCCTGCTTATTCTCCGCCTTGCTGATGCCTACGCTGGAACCGAGATTAACGGGCTTTACGATAACGGGATAGCCGAATCTGTTTTCCGTTGCTGCAACCACCTTTTCCTCATTCTTATAATCCTGAGAGGTGAAACGAATGCCGTCCAGCACGGGGAAGCCCGCCTCCTTGAGCATGATCTTCATGGCGAATTTATCCATGCAGATTGCGCTTGCCAGCACATCGCAGCCCACAAAAGGCAGATTCAGCGTTTTTAAAAAGCCCTGCAAAGCGCCATCCTCCACATTTGTGCCGTGCACGATGGGAAACGCAACATCTATGCAGGCTATGGGCTTTGGCTTTGAAAAGCGTTTTGGCTGCTGCGGCATAAGATACGTTTTGCTGCCGTCCGTCACAATATTGATCTTTGTGCTCTTCGCGAGCAGGGCGGGGATATTTTTAAACTCCTCTATATCCTGCATACAGTCCGCCCAGTAAAGCTCGTTTTTCTTTGTGATATAGACCGGGTAAACGGCGTATTTATCCTTATTTATGCTCTGCATTGCCTGCACGGCGGAAATGACAGAGACTTCATGCTCTACGCTTTTGCCGCCGAACAGCACGGCTATATTGATCTTCATGATGCTCCTCCAAATTATCAGTAATTATCCGGCAGATCATTTTCTATAAGGATGATCTTTTCTGTGCCGGGCAGCGCCATGGCTTTATTATAAGCGTCCATAAAGCTGTCGCAAACAACAAGCTTATCCGCAGAAAAGCCCGCTTGAGTTACGCCCTGATAAATAGGCTGGGTCTGCTTTCTGCCCACAAGATAGATATTATCGCAAACGGCGGCCGCCTGCCTGCCGAATTCGTAATTGCATTGATCCTGCATCTCGCCGAGCTCCACCATGCCCGGCGTGATCAGTACCTTAACGCCGTCAAAAAGCGATAAGGTCTTTAACGCTGCCTCGCACCCTGCGGGGTTGCTGTTATAAGCGTCGTCTATAATTGCCGTATTTCCCCTGCGCGTGAGCTGGAGCCTGTGCGGCGGCGACGCCAGCTTTTTGACGAACAGTTTAATATCCTCCGCCTCCACGCCGAGCGAAAGGCAGACGGAGATCACGCCCGTCAGGTTGATCACATTGTGTTCGCCCACGAGCGGGGTCTGCAGGCCTTCTATCTTCTGCCCGCGGCAGCAGACGGAAAAGACCGTGCCTTTGTTTGTGACCTTGATATCATAGGCATATGTTTCGTTGTTTTCGTTTAGACCGTAGGTGTGGCTGATTTTATCGCCCTTGCCTGCGCGCGCCTTGGAAATATTTTCATTATCGCCGTTGAGAAACATTTTATCTTTGTCTGCAACGGCGTCGTAAAGCTCAAATTTCGTTTTGATGATATTCTCTATGGATTTAAAAGTTTCAAGGTGCTGTTCACCTATGGAGGTTATGATGCCGTATTCGGGAAGCACGATATCGCAGATCTCTTTGATATCGCCCACATGGCGCGCGCCCATTTCGCACACAAAGATCTCATGCGTGGGGCGCAGCTGTTCCCTTATGGTCTTTACCACGCCCATGGGGGTATTGTAGCTTTCCGGGGTCATCAGCACATTGTACTTAGCCTTAAGGACTGTAGAAAGGTAATATTTCACGCTTGTTTTGCCGTAGCTGCCCGTTATGCCGATCACTTTCAGATCCGGGCAGGCCTTCAGCATTTTTTTTGCGTCGTTGATATAGTACTGCCGGATTGCCTTTTCTATCGGGGAATTGATCAGATTGCCTATGAGCGGCAGTACCGGCACAAGCGCAAGGATAAGCCCCATGCCGAAAAGACCGTAACGTTCATCGCCCGCAAAGAACGCCGCCGCGTTCAGCAGGAGCCAAACGATAAGATCGGTCACGAGCATGCGCTTTACCCTTGCCGTGTAAACAAGGGGCTTTTTTGCATTTTTCATAGGCCGGTTCACAAGCGCAAAGATGAGCGCAAACGCAAAAAACACGATATAGAGCCACAAAGCATTTGTGAATAAGGCTGCGATGCTTAACACGAGCAGAATGCAGTTTATAACATAATGGCTGAAATTTTTGCGCATCCATTTCAGCTGTACTTTGGGTTTATAGGAATTGAGCTGGAACATATGCGTTGTGCGGATCACGCACAGCACGCTTGCAGCCGCCGAAAGCACAAGGCAGATGATATTTAATATGAGATACATTTTACTCTCCGATTTTAAAGAAAGATTTTAAGATATTCTGAAAAACATAGGGCTGGTCAAGGAAAGAGTAGTGACCGGCGTTTTTGATCTCGCACAAGCCTACATCCGCGCCGGAGGAAGAGATCTCGCGTTCAAAAATATGCGCGTCCGATATAGGCGTAGCGGTATCGTTTGCGCCCCAGATCAGGAGCGTTTGGCATTTGATATTCTTAAGGAGCGGGGTAAGATCCTCATTCACCGTTTTAACGAGCACGCCGCGCATAAGGGGCGATGCCGCTGCGTAATCGGCGGAGGAAAACTTTTTGCGAAGCGCCTCCAGCGCATTTGGAAACAGTTTTCTGACCGGGTAAAGGCTGAGGAAAAACTTGCCGATTTTATAGATCCTTGTTCTGAAATTCTGTTTGTTGGAGCGCACGGGCATAACGCCGGCGCTGTCCGCAAAAATGATCTTTGAAATATGAAACGGTAGATTGCTCAGCGAAGCCATTTTTATGATGACCCTGCCGCCGAACGAATGGCCGAAAAGGATAACGTTCTGCGCGCCGAAGGAAGAAATGAATTTCACCGTAAAATCCGCATAATCGGAAACGCTCCACACCTCCGGCGGTTCGGGCGTGCCGCCGAAGCCGGGAAAATCGAGGGTGATAACGGTAAATTTTTGCGACAGAAGATCAGATACGGAATTATAAACGCCGATATTCGTACCCCAGCCGTGCAGGATAAACAAAAGATCGCCGCTGCCCTTGACCTCATAATTTACGCTGATGCCGTCTATCTCTTTAACCAAAACGAGCCCTCCAACGCACCCGGCGCCGTAAAAGGCGCAGCCTGCGCAAAGAATTTTTATATATTTTATCACATTAATATAATATGTGCAATATTTTATTAAAATTAAAAACTGCTTTAAACACGCTTTGAGGATAACACAAAAAGATGAAAAGTAAAGGAAAAGCTTTATGCCCGGCAAAGCAAAACGCCCTGCACACAAAGGGTATGCAAAGCGTTAAAAAAGCGTTCTTATTTTAGTGAACGGATATATTTAAACGTTTCCTTTTCGCCCTTTTCCTTAAGCATAACCAGCAGCTTTTCCAGCAGGGCGGCGGTATTCGGGTGCATGATGATCCTTGATTTTGCATTTGAATAATACTGAAGCGGATGGGCGGTGGTATAATTTTTGCCCTGATAGATCTTGCTTGCGGCAACGCGGTCGCAAAACATTTCCTTTACATATTTGAGCGGCATCTCAACAGGTTCCGGCCGCTTGGTTTTGGAGCTGTAATCCATCCAGTATTCATAGTGGTGGCGGTTTCTGCCCTTGTGGTGCAGCCATGCGGAGGAATAGCCGAGGGCGTCCCTTTCCCCCTCATTAGGCGAGCGGTTGCCGAGATAGTATTTTGCGCCCGGTATAAATTCCGCAGGGGAATATTTTGAAAGATCGTGCACAAGACCCTGAAACGGTATACCTGCAAGGAAGCAATGCCTCATGACCCTGTGGCGGTGCTTTGTGATCGTTATAAAATGCTTTACGGGATGCGCCATATAAATGATAACTTCCTTTAAATCAAAGAAAATAAAACAAGCCTGTTTTTCAACAGACTTATCTTACCACCAAAAGGCAGAGATGTAAAGCTTTATTCACGGCGCGTTTTCCGCACAGCGAATTTTAACCGAACCGGCCGGAAATATAAGCTTTTGTTTTTTCGTTTTCAGGATCCGAAAACATCTTTTTTGTATCAGAATATTCCACGACCTCTCCAAGCAGGAAGAATGCCGTTTTATTCGAAACGCGCGCCGCCTGCTGCATATTGTGCGTTACGATCACGATCGTATATTTTTCCTTAAGGCGGGCAATAAGCTCCTCTATTTTTGCGGTGGAGATGGGGTCCAGCGCGGAGGTAGGCTCATCCATCAGGATCACCTGCGGCTCCACGGCGAGCGCGCGGGCAATACAAAGCCTCTGCTGCTGGCCGCCGGAAAGACCAAGCGCCGATTTTTTAAGCCTGTCCTTTGTTTCCTCCCATATAGCGGCAGCGCGCAGCGAGCTTTCCACGATCTCATCCAGCTCTTTTTTCTTTTTTACACCGTGTGTGCGCGGGCCGAACGCAATATTATCGTAAATACTCATGGGAAACGGATTGGGCTTTTGAAAGACCATACCCACATTTTTGCGCAGCTCGTTTACATCTGTTGCTTTGGAATAGATGTTTTCGCCTTCCAACAGCACCTCGCCGGTAATCCTGCAGGAATCAACAAGATCGTTCATTCTGTTGAGCGTTTTAAGAAGTGTTGACTTGCCGCAGCCGGACGGGCCGATAAACGCTGCCACCTGCTTTTCCTCAATATCAAGATCTATATTTTTAAGCGCCTGAAAGTCACCGTAATACAGGTCTAAATTTCTTACGGAGAATTTTATCATGTATACTTTTTGCCCTCCTTTTTTGCTATTCTGTTTGCAACGGCGCCGGAAAGCGCGTTGATGATGATAACGGCAACAAGCAGTACCACTGCGGTTGCATACGCCTCATCGGTATAAAGCCCCTCTGAAAGCAGCGCGTACATATGCACGGAGAGCGTGCGCCCCGAATCCCACGGGCTTGTTACAACGCTTGCAACGGTTCCGGCGGTGTAAATGAGCGCCGCCGTTTCTCCGACGATCCTGCCGGTGCCGAGAATCACGCCGGAAAGTATGCCGGGTACGGCGCTCGGCAGCACCACTTTAAACACCGTGCGCAGTTTGCCGGCTCCGAGCCCGTAGCTTGCCTCCCTGTAGGAATCGGGGACTGCGCACAGCGCTTCCTCCGTAGTGCGCATGATCAGGGGCAGTATCATGATCGCAAGCGTAAGCGTGCCGGCAAGCGCGGAATAGCCCATTTTAAAGTAGACGCAGAACATAAGATATCCGAACAGCCCGTAAACGATGGACGGTATTCCGGAAAGCGTTTGCGCCGTTGTGCGTATAAGGCGGACGAAAGCGTTGCCGCGCCTTGCGTATTCGGAAAGGTAGATCGCCGCAAAAACGCCCGCCGGCACGGCGATAAGCAGCGAAGCGCCCGTCAGTATAAGTGTATTGAGGATGGACGGAAGCATGGAGACGTTTTGCGAATCATATTTCCATTCAAAAAGAGACGGCCTGATATTCGGCACACCTTTTATGATGATATATCCGACGATGAACAGTATGATCGCCGCGCACAGCGCCGCGCAGATATAGACCGCCGCGGCAAGCAGAAACGACGCCGGGCGCCTTTTACACACGGTAAAGCTGTGTTTTACCGTCCCTTTTGCAGTATTTTTCATATTTTATCTTCCCTGTTTTTAAGTGCCGAAAACAGCAGATTTATAAGCAGAACGAATACAAACAGGACCGCTGCCGTGGCAATCAGCGCCTCGCGGTGAAGATCCTGTGCATAGCCCATTTCAAGGATTATGTTGGTTGTAAGCGTGCGCACACCCTGCAAAACGCTTTGCGGGATAACGGGCTGATTTCCGGCTATCATGACAACGGCGGTGGTTTCCCCAACAGCCCTGCCGATACCTAATATTATGCCCGCGGAAATGCCCGAGCGCGCCGCCGGGAGCGAAACGCCGAAAACGGCGCGTTCCTTTGTTGCGCCGAGGGCGAGCGCGCCCTCCTTATAGCTTTGAGGCACCGCCCTGAGCGCCGACTCAGAAACGCTTATAACGGTTGGCAGGATCATGATTGCAAGCAATATTGCCGCCGCAAGCACGCTTTTTCCGCCGCCGAACAGATTGCGCACGGCAGGAACGATCACAACAAGCGCAAAAAAGCCGTACACGACGGACGGTATCCCCGCAAGCAGATCCACGGCGGGTTTCATGATCGCATAAAGCTTTTTGGGGCAGTATTCCGCCAAAAACACGGCGCACAGAACACCAAGCGGCACGCCGAACGCGATTGCCAGCGCGGTAACGTAAAGGCTGCCCACGATCATGGGCAGGATACCGTACTGATCGTTGAGCGGCCGCCATTCGGTGCCGAGCAAAAATTCTTTTACGCCTATTTTGCCGATCGCGGGAAATGCATTTGAAAAAATGAACCAGCAGATCAACCCAACGGCAAGTATGCTGACGCACGCGGCGATAAAAAACACCGCGCGCATTGCAAATTCCTTAAACCTGTTTTTTACCATTCGGTCTTCTCACCTGTATAAATTGCTTTTACTTCTTCGCTTGTAAGCGAATCCACGGGGTTATCCGGGTTGACGATGACCGCGATTCCGTCAATGGCGATCGTGGTGGGCGAAAGCCCCGCCGAAAGCTCGCTCTCCTTAAGCTCTCTGGAAACCATGGCAATATCGCAGATTCCGTCAATAGCGGAGGTTACACCTGTAGTGGAATCATTTTGCTGAACAACGATCTGCGCATTCGGATTTACCTTTTGATATGCCTCTTTCAGTTTTTCCATAACGGGCGTAACGGAGGAAGAGCCTGCTACCGTTACGGTGCCGGCAGGCGCCGAACCGCTGTATGCGCCGCCCGTACCCTGCGGGATATAACCGTTTTCGGAAACAACGCGCTGCCCCTCCTCGCTCATTATGAAATCAATAAAATCCTGCGCCGTTTGGGATATGCCGTCCATTACGGCAATATTGAACGGGCGGCAGACCTTATATGTTCCGTTTTCCACATTCTCCACTGTGGGCGCAGCGCCGTCTATCATAACCGGTTTTACGTCCTCTCCCAAAGAGCCCATTGAGATATAGCCTATTGCGTTCGGATCGCTCGCAACGGAGGTTATCATGACCGAGGTGCTGTTGGTCGTTTCTGCGGTAATGACGGTATTATCCATCTTATCGCCGTTTTCGTTTTCGCTTTCTATGCCGAAAAGCTCAATAAAAGCGCTTCTTGTGCCCGAGCCGTCCTCACGGGTTATAACATTGATTTTTGAAGTGTTTGAGCCGGCGCAGCCCGCAAAAAGCGCGGCCATGAGCGCGACCGCCGCAACGATGCTGATGATCTTTTTCATAAAATATCTCCTGAATAAATTAAATTACGGCGGCTTACGAACAGACTACGCATTTATTTTCCCCGCCGCAGTCTTTAATATAACTCCGGGCTGTGAAAGAAAAAGCAAAAAAGCATGAAAACAAGGTGAAAAAAGATCATAATAAAATCAAATATTCAGCTGTTTTTTGCAAAATTTGACATGAATTTTAAAGCAGCGGGTCAATATGCACAGCGCATTATAATTGTTTTAATATAAAAAAGCTCCGCCCCTTTTCAGGGACGGAGATAAACAAGCTGATTGCTTAAACAAAATGATGTTCATTTTTAATCCACATCTATTTCAATACAGATAGGCGTTTCATGATTTATTTTTGACGGGAGCGTTATTTTAAACAGCTTTTCACTCTGTTCAAACGGCAGCTTCTGATCTTTTCCGAGTATCCTGACGGATTTCACATCGTATCTTATGCCGCCCTCGTTCGCGCGGCGCAGGCTTTTGATCTTGAGCACCTGCGGCAGTTTCTCCGCCATGGGAAAAACAAATATCTTTCCGGGCTTGGCGGTAAAGCAATAATCGCCGCTGCGGAAAGTCTTGTTTTCCTTAAACGAACCGTTTTTGCTTTTTCTGCCCTCAAAGGCACACACCTCGAACGGGTGCGAACCGCGTATGGCGGCGCCGTTTACGGAAAGCCATTTTCCTATATCGAGCAAAAGCTGTTTTTCCTCCCTGCATACGGTTCCGTCCGCCTTTGGGCCTACGTTGAGCATGAAGCAGCCGTTTTTGGCGACCACCTCTATCATATTTCTGATGACCTCACCGGCGGTCTTGAACTTATTTCCGTCCGTATAACCCCAGGAATTCTTGGCGGCGGCGGTATCGTTTTGCCACAGCTTACCCAGCGCGCCGTCCGTTTGCCCGCGTTCAACATCAAACACGGCGCAGCCGTCAAAAACAGCTCCTACCTTATAGAAAACGCAGACCTCCCTGCCCCATTCCTCGCCTCTGTTGTAATAATAGGCAAGGAATTTTTTTACGTAAGGGCGAAATTCACTCTTTTGTATCCACCAGTCAAAATAAACGGCAGTGGGTCTGTTGCGGTCTATCATTTCGCAAGCGCTGGCAAGCCAGTCGCGCAGCCACTCCTCTGAAGCGGTTATCTCCTTATCCGTCTTATCTATATTGCCGCTCGGCGGCACGTAAGCCGGCCCGTACAGCTCGGGATAAAGCCCCCTTGCGCATTCCGAGCCGGGATAATACCTGCGCGCCCCGTTCATAAACCAATAATGCTCCGCGCGGTGGTTGCTTATCATAAAGCCAAGGCCTTCCCTGTCACACGCGGCGTGAAGCTCCGCCATATAATCCCTGCCGTTGAGTTCCATCATATTCCATTTGTTAAGACTGCTCTGATACATTTTAATGCCGTCGTGATGCTCGCCCACGGGCATGATATATGCCGCGCCGCTTGCCTTAAAAAGCCTTGCCCATTCGCCGGCGTCAAATTTTTCCGGCTTAAACTGCGCAACAAAATTTCTGTACTCAAAATCCCTGCCGTACTTTTTCATATGGTGCGTATTGCAGATATCGCCTTTGATATACATTCTGCGCGGATACCATTCATTGCCGAAAGCGGGAACGGAATAAACGCCCCAGTGGATAAATATGCCAAAGCGCCCCTCTCGCAAAAAAGAGGGCGTTTTGAACCGGGAAAGGCTTTCCCAATTATCCTTGAACCTGCCTTTTTCTATAACTTCATCAACCGTTTTAAGATAATCGTCTATTCTGCTCATAAGGCTCCTCCGTTATTTTCTTACCTCTATAATGACGCCGCTTTTCGGCTCAAGGTGAAAACGCTTATTGAGATCCGCCCTGCCGCCGCGCTGGATCGTTTTGATATGCACCCTGCGGGCAGTATTCGGCGCAAAGCCCAAAAGCGCTTCATCGATCTTCAAGTGAACGGCACGGAACGCGGTGTCAAAATTATAAAGGCAGATGAGCGCGCTGTTCTTTTTTATATATACAGTTGCCTTAACGCCGTCCCACCCCGTTTCCACGGGATTTTTGGAATGCCACCAGCCGCGCATCTCGCTGTTTTCAATGCCGAAATCATCCCACAGCCTGTATATATGCTGCGCGTTTTTTACGCCCCAGCCGTAACGGTTGTTCATTGCAAACAGCATGCCTATAAACGGATCGCCGCCGCCCTCCAGCATCTGGCTCGTATTGCCGTAGGGTATACCCGAAACCTCCGTTAAAAGAAATTCCGGGCTGAGCTTTTTATACGGGTAGCCCTCCCCGATCCAAAGATTATCAACAAACGGCAGTATCTCCGTATAAAGATTCATACAGCTTGTGTTGCCGGCTCTTTTTTCCTCGTGGTTCCACATGTGCATGTCTATCATGCCGCCGTTTTGCGCAAGCACCTTTTTGGCGCGTTCCACAGTAGTTCTGTCCAGCGAGGTATCGTCAATATAGATGCCCTTTATGCCTATGTTTTTGATGAGCCAGTCCAGCCCCTCTATATAATAGTTATCCAGGCGTGAATCGGGGTGCACGATAAAGGAGATATCCGCATCGCCCTTATATTTGCCGTGCTTGTAATACACACGCCAGGCGGGCAGTATCTCGTTTCCGAAATATTCGGTAAGCCATTCGGGAACGCCTTTCCACCATGAATGACCGTCTCCGCTTTTGCGAAAGATGATCTCATCACCAAGCGCCTTATACGCAAACACCTCCGCCATATGGTTGCTGTGTTCACGCACTGTATAATAAACGTTTACCCCGATATTTTTGTATTCCGCGTACTGCACAAGATGCTTTAAACTTTCCGTTTCTATAAAGGGGTAATTGATAAACGGGTGAAGCTCTGTTCCGTGATGCAGATTTACGTAATTCAGCCCGAGCTTTTGCGCTTCGTCCACCTGACGGTAGCCGTTTTTAAGATCATTGTAATGGCTGAATCTTACGGAATAATGCGTTTTATAATCTATCGGCTTAAAAGGCGTAAAATGGATCTCAAAATCAAAGCTGCGCCGCTCGCCTTTTTTCAGCTTAAACAACCCCGTACATGCCGAGAGCCTGCAACGCCCGGCCTGCTTTTCAAGCGTTATGCCTCCCCTGCCGTCATTATCCCACGTTTGTGTAGGTATGCGCAGCGGCAGATTTTTATAATAAATATTGACGAGCGGGCGGATATAATCCTGCGCTTTAAATTTAAAGCGCGCGCCGCCGTTTACACTGCCTATGTAAATGCAGTCCTGCTGATTTTCCTGCTCCCACTTAAAATGAATGCTGTGGGCGGCAGAGCCTTTTTCGCCGAGGCCGTGCATCAGCGCGGCGCATTCGGGAGCAATATCCGCTTCAAGATTTATATCCGGCAGCGTAATATCCTGCTTAGCGATAACGGCGATCTTGTATACAACGGCGCCCTCGTAATGAAGCTCGCCGGAGATCTCTATGTTAAGATCCTCTGACTCTCCCTTTGAAAAGATAAGAACGCTGCCGCCGTCTTTTTTCAGGCTCAGGCCGGAGTACCTGACTTCACGATCGCCCGCACGAAAGGATATCGGCGCTGCCAACAGGCTCTTTTGCGCGGTCTCGGTCAGGTTTATGCCCTCATCGTAGAAATAATGCACATTTTTGGGCAGGCCGTTTTCTGCAAGCTCTATAGTTCTGCCGAGCACGCTGACCTCGGCACCGTCAACAACAGGCTCAAAAAAAGGCGCAACAACGCTTTTATCAAGAAAACGGCGGGAATTGAGCCACAGCAGGCGCGAAAGGCGCGAAATATCGTTAAACCCGCCGTTTTTAACATACTCACCGGTGAAATGCACCGTCAGTTCTATTTCACTCTTGCCAAGGTCTGTTTCAAACACGACCGTTGCCGTTTTCACTTTGCCTGCATGATCGGCATCGGCCTTTAAGATCAGAAACACCGGCTGGATATGCCCCTTGCGCAGGCATATTTTTTGAGTAAAATCCCTGCCGAATTTATCTACGCCCTGCGTATTGATGCAAACGGCCTCCATTTCGCCCTTGAGATACACGCTGCTGACGATCGTTTCCTCCTCCGGAAGCAGAATAAACTGAAACACAAAATTTTCCTGAGCCGGAACATATAATTCGCAGCTTTTTTCAGCTTTCATACCGTTTAACACGGAAAGATCGGAAAAATGCCTGAACTGATTTTTTCTGTCTGAATAAAAGATTTTCATATTTTAACCTTTCTGCAAATTTAATATGCAATGCAACCGAATTTACGGCATGATTTGTAAACTTTTTCTAAAATCAAGAAAAAATTTGTTGCCCTGTTGATTCATTTTCATTTTAATGATATAGTATTTAAAAGTGGGAAGCAATACACAAAACCGTATAAAAAATATAAAAATCAGAAATTTTTAGATCTGAAACTATATAATAAGGTGATCGTTATGTATCAATGCACATGGTTTTACACTTCAAATCTGATTTTACCGAAAAATAAAAATGCAGTAGCCGCCGCCTGGAGCGTTGAAGCGGATGAATTTTACAGATATGAGATGCAGGAGGACGCGCTATCCTTAAAGAATATGTATTGCTTTGTGCGCACCGTCAACGGAAGCGGTATGTTGGAAACGACTGACGGAAATAAAATAAGCCTTGCCGAAAATTCATATATGGTGATCAGGCGCAGCAAGATCAAGGAATACAGAAGCACGGACAAGATCTGGAAATACTATTGGGTAGATTTTTTGTATCAGCCGCCGCTTGGTATTAAGACCGAAAAAGCGTTTTCCGCTGCGCAAACGGAGCATGAAAGGGCGCTTTTTTCCGAGCTGCTTGAGGTTGGCAGGCAGTACCCCGCTGAGATAGATTATATAAATTCGGTATTCAAGCACTATTATTACTGCCTTACACTCAAGCGCGCCGAGCGCACCTCTGCGGCAACAAACAGCGTTAAGCTTTCCGAAGTATGCGCCTATATTCAGCAAAAGCTTTATTCAAGGCTTACGGTAATGGATATTGCCAATTTCTTTAACGTATCCTCACGCAGGATACATCAGATATTCAATGATACGCTTCATATATCTCCCAAACAGTATATATCCGATCTGAAGATCGAAAAGGCAAAGCAGATACTTGAAAAGACCACGATGCCCATAATTGATATTGCCGACGCACTGGGATATTACAGCGCGTACCATTTTTCCTCAACCTTTCAAAGAAAAACCGGCTGTTCGCCCAGCGCATACAGAAAAAATCTGATATCAAGGCGCGCGGAAAAATAAAAACAGCAAACATTTTGCAAAACGTTATTTTTCTTTGCTTTGAACAAGTAAAGTATATCGCGCGGTTCAGCCGACTTTATCGACGGTCTATGGCTGTCTCAGATAAACTGAGGCAGCCTTATTTTTTTGCGAATTTTTTTGCAGACGAAAAATTGATTGGTTCATTGTAAAATTATTGGCAATATTAAATATGAAAGGCAACGATTGCTTCAGAACATTTTTAAGCGAGTGATTTTTATGAAAAGATTTTTTGCATTGACTGCGGCGCTTTTGTTTGCCGTTTTCTGCCTCAGCGCCTGCTCCGGCGGTTCAGCCGGCGGGCAGGGCGAAATATCGGTCTTTTATTATACGTTCAGCGACACCTATATTTCCGGCGTTCGCTCTTCGCTGGACAAAATATTGAGCGACGCGGGTCTGAGCTACAATGATTATGACGCCAACAGCAGCCAGACCACACAGACGGAACAGGTGCAGACCGCGATAGCGAAAGGCGCCTCGGCACTTGTTGTAAACGTTGTTGACACCGGTTCCGACGACGCGGCACAAAATATAATAAACCTTGCAAGCGCGAGCAATATTCCCGTTATATTTTTCAACCGCTCCGTAAGCGAAAGCGTTATCGCAAGCTATGACAAATGCGTTTTCGTGGGCACGGATTATGAGATGGCGGGGCATATGCAGGGCGAGATGATCGGCAATTACCTGCTGCAAAACTATGACGCATACGACCTGAACAGAGACGGCAAAATAAGCTATGTCATGTTCAAGGGGCAGGAGGGCAACCTGGAGGCAATCGCAAGAACGCAATACGCCGTTGAGGACTGCAACGCCGTTTTGGAAGCGGCAGGAAAGCCGGCTATTGAATTTTACGATGCTGCAAACACGAACAAATACCTTGTTGACCAGGACGGCAACTGGTCCTCCGCCGCGGCAACCAACTATATGAGCACCATTTTGGCACGCCACAGCACGGCAAACGGCAATATGGTGGAACTTGTGATTGCAAACAACGATGAAATGGCGCTGGGCGCCGTATCCGCACTGCAAAGCGCGGGCTATAACAAAGGCGCGGGCAGCGTGACGATACCTGTTTTCGGCGTAGACGCAACGGACGCCGCCAAGGCGAAAATCGCGGACGGATCTATGGCGGGCACCATAAAACAGGACGGCGAGGGCATGGCGCAGGCGATCAAAACGATAATCGATAATTTCAATGCCGCACAGCCTCCGCTGACCGACATTGACGCAGAAAACACAGTAGGCGCCCAAAGGGTGAACGTGCCGTATTCGGCATATACGGGCGAATGATCAGGGGTGCTCTATGGAAAACAAAAACACGCTTCTGAAAATGGAAAATATAACCAAAAGCTTCCCCGGAGTTAAAGCGCTCGACGGTGTTTCGCTCAGCGTTAAGGCCGGAAGCGTACACGCGCTTATGGGCGAAAACGGCGCCGGGAAATCCACGCTTATGAAATGCCTGTTCGGCGTGTATGCAAAAGACGGCGGCAGTATATTCCTTAACGGAGAGGAAGTTGCATTCAAAAGCTCCAAGCAAGCGCTTGAGGGCGGCGTTGCCATGGTGCACCAGGAGCTTAACCAGGCTTTGAAGCGCAGCGTTATGGATAACATGTGGCTGGGCAGGCTTCCAACAGTCTCTAAGTTTCTGCCGTTTACAAGCGAAAGAAAAATGTACGACAGCACGAAGGCGGTCTTTGACAAATTAGGTCTTGATATCGACCCGAAAGCCATTATGGGAAAGCTGCCCGTTTCACAGCGCCAGATGGCGGAGATTGCAAAAGCCGTTTCCTACGACGCTAAAATCATCGTATTCGACGAACCCACCTCCTCTCTGACAGACGCCGAAGCCGAAAGGTTATTTGCAATCATAGAATCCCTTAAAAACAGAGGATGCGGCATCATCTATATCTCTCACAAAATGGAGGAGATACTGCGTATCTCTGACGAAGTAACGGTCATGAGAGACGGAAAACACATTGCCACAAGACCGGCAAGCGAGCTTTCCACAGACGAGATCATACGCCTTATGGTAGGGCGCGAGCTTAAAAACAGATACCCGAAAAAAACGAACACACCGGGCGACGTTCTGCTTACGGTAAACGATCTGAGCGCGCAGTACAAACGGCTCTACAACGTTTCCTTTACGGCAAGGCGCGGAGAGATATTGGGCATTGCGGGGCTTGACGGTTCCGGGCGAACAGAACTGCTTGAAACCATTTTCGGTATAAACACGAGAAAAAGCGGAAGCATATATCTGTGCGGCGCGCAGGTGGCAAATAAGACCGCGCGCGAATCCGTAAAAAACGGCTTTGCCCTTCTTACGGAAGAGCGGCGCGCAAGCGGGATTTTCGCAATTTTGAACATACGCGAAAACGCCGTTATTTCAAGCCTTAAAAAATTTGCCGCCGGGCCGTTTTTAAGCGATAAGAAAATGAAAGAGCACGTTGCATCCCTGATTGAAACGCTGAAGATAAAAACGCCTTCGCAGGAAACAAAAATAGGCGTGCTTTCGGGCGGGAACCAGCAAAAGGTAATCATAGGCAGATGGCTTTTGACCGAACCGGAGGTGCTGCTGCTCGATGAGCCTACACGCGGCATTGACGTGGGCGCAAAATACGAAATATACAAACTGATAAACGAGCTTGCATGCCGTGGAAAAACAGTTATTATGGTATCTTCCGAAATGCCGGAGCTGCTGGGCGTCTGCAACAGGATACTCGTTATGAGCGGCGGCCGGCTGGCAGGCGAAACAGACGCCGATACTGCCACGCAGGAACAGATCATGGAGCTTGCGGCAAAATATGTTTAAACCAAGCAAAATATGGTATGAAACAGTGCGGATTTACCGCGCCTTTAAGGAGAGATTTTAATGCCTTCTTCCGAAAATAATACACCGCTCGGCAATTTCAAGGCGCTTCCCGCGGCGGGAAAGCGCAGGGCGGCGCTCGATTTTATACTGAACAATGCGATGTATATTATTATTTTTGCGGCGATCGTTTTTATAGCCGTTAAGGTGCCGAGCTTTCTTTCACTTTCCTCAATCGTCAACATAATATCGCTGACGGCGTCCAAGCTGCCGATCGCGCTCGGCGTGGCAGGCTGTATCGTTTTAACAGGCACGGATATATCCGCAGGCCGAGTTGTAGGCCTTACGGCATGCGTGGGCGCGTCGCTTTTGCAAATGGCGGGATACCCGAACAAGATGTTCCCCGATCTGGGCGTTATGCCGCTTTGGGCTGTATTTCTGATCGTTGTGGCAATCGGCGCGGCCGTGGGACTTGTGAACGGCTTTTTTGTTGCCAAATTCAAGCTGCATCCGTTTATAGTTACACTCTCTACGCAGCTGATCGTATTCGGGCTTGTGCTGATGTACCTTATGACAGGCACGAACAACGGGCAGACGCTTTCCGGTCTTGACAGCTCTTATACCGAATTCATACGAGGCACTTTGTTTACGATAGGCGGCGTTGCCGTGCCCAAATATGTGCTGTATTCGGCGGTGCTGACGGTGATCATGTGGGTCATTTGGAACAAGACGAAATTCGGAAAAAATATGTTTGCCGTAGGTTCTAACGAGGAGGCGGCAAACGTTTCAGGCGTAAACGTTTTTGCAACGATCGTTGCCGTTTTCGTGCTTGCCGGCGCACTGTACGGCGTTACGGGATTCATTGAGGGCGCAAGGATCGCTTCCTGCTCCGCAAACACGGGCCTTACCTATGAGAGCGACGCCATTGCGGCGTGCGTTATAGGCGGCGTATCCTTTGTAGGCGGCACCGGAAAGATCAGCGGGATCGTTATAGGCGTTCTGCTTTTGCAGCTGATATTCGTTGGGCTGAATTTTCTTTCCGTTTCCGCAAATATGCTCTATGTTATAAAAGGCGCCATAATCCTTGCCGCCTGCGCGGTGGATATGAGAAAATACCTGACAAGGAGGTAGGCCGCATGCAAAAAGAGAAAAAGAACACACCGGAAAAAAGAGGCGGCCTTTATTCCGGCATTAAGATATCCGCCCGTGCGGCGGACGCGCTTGTTGCACTCAGCTGCGGCGCGCTTGCGCTGTGCCTTTTTGCCGCAATATCCCTTGCCTGACAGGCATATAAAAAGCAGGAACGCTAAAAGAACAGCGTTCCTGCTTTTTATATACCTCGGTATTCAAATTAAAGATCGTCAGCGTCCTGCTCCGGCTCCTCGTATTCGCCCGTTTCATACATTTTTTTGGTGGTGCCGGTATAACTGCCCAGATTATCGCTGTTTGCCATATCGGGGCTGATATAGGAGGTAAGGTCAATGACCTTTTTGCTGTTTTCTACCCTGTTTTGCTTATTTTTGCTTTGCTTTTTATTGTTTTTCATAAAAAATCACCTCACTGATATTTTAAGTAAAGGTGATATTTTTATTCCCGTTCTTTAAATTTTTTCTACGTCGATCTGCGCAATTTTATCCATAAACTGTTTCGGCGTGATGACCTCTCCCATATCAAAAAGATCGTCCATGTTCAGATTAAAATTATTGACGAAAACGGGCGTATTTTCATATTCGATATCGATATGAAGCCGTTTTGCGTCCTCCTTTACCCTTTCGGGCGTGTAGGTATGGCAGTCGTAATAACGCGAGGCCTGCACCTCGTTATTTCTGATATACTGCAAAACAACATTTCTGCTGGATTTTGAGACGGAGATATACTGATTTATATCTTTTTGGAGCGCCTGACCCATGGTCATCTGCGCCACTGCCTTGCAGGCGCCGGAATTGACGAAGAACTCATTAATAAAAATACTCTCGAGCGGGCTGGTATCATCCGGCACGATGATTGCCAAAATATTCTTGGACGGCTTGCGCTGGTAATATTTTTTTACGAATTCCTTAAAATAATGCTGGCCCTCTGCGATCTTTTTGGCATAAAAATGGTAAAACGGTATATTCGGGCTGCTGGCGATACCGGGCAGGGAGAACGGCTTGAATTCGCCGCCCTGCTCGTCATAAAGCAGCACGTTTGAATTTGTGATGATAACGGGGATAGCTTTGGACATTTTCTTAAACTTCCTTTGCTTAAGCAAGAGAGACAAATCCGAAATCGCCTAAAACGAACTGCTTTCGGCATCTTTCCGATTTTCGCCCTTGCAAGGCGCCATAAATCATTTTCTACAACTAATTTTACTATATATTGTATATAAAATCAATAAAATAAAAAAATATAGTGCAATTTGCATTTACATATGTTATTATGTAATAGATTAGTAAAACTATTTTAACGCATTGAAAGAAAGAGGACGTAATATGGCTGAAAAAGACGATGAGATAGATAAGATATTAGACGAACTGAAAGGCACAAGGAATAAGGACACGGCGGCAGACAGCGCTGCCCCCGCTGAAAGCAATGCTTTTTCAGGTACGCAGGACGGTGCAGACAGCCCTGAAAACCATACAGATACCGCTTCACCGCCCGTATATGAAGATGAAACGGCGCAGGAATCGGCGCCGAGCGGAGATGCGCCCGAACCTGTTTTAGACGAGGACGCGCCGCCGGCAAAAAGCATGAACGATTACACAGACGAATACGAAGAGGAAGAGGTTGATTACGTGCAGAATCCGGGCAAAAAGAAAGCAATAATCATTGCCGTCATCGCAGTCATTGCGGTGATAGCCATAGCCGCCGGCGTTTATTTCGGTGTATTTTACGGCAAAGAGGAGGAAACGACCGCCCCTGAAACCACGACCACCACAACTACGCAGGCGCCCGTTATCATAACGAACCCGCTTACAGGCGAGGCGGGATATAACGAATCCGCCGTGGGCAAGCGGCCCATAGCCGTTGTGGTAGAAAACTCTTCTGCGGCAAGACCCCAGTACAATATGGACACACCGGACATCATCGTTGAAGGTGAGGTAGAAGGCGGCATAACAAGAATGCTTTGGCTGTACGCCGATATGACGGCATTGCCTGACCAGGTTGGCCCCACGCGCTCCGCAAGGCCCAGCTTTGTTGAATTTTCTCAGCTGTTTGATTCTATATTCGTCCATTTCGGAGAGAGCCACAGCGGCGGAGATTATGTGGGCGCCGACGATTACATAGACGACAACGATGTAGACAATATAAACGGCATGACCACATCCGCATGCTTCAGACGTACGAGCGACAAAGCAAGCCCCCATAACGCAGTTCTTGAGGGCGACGAGCTTATGAGCGTTATTGAAGACAAAGGCTACAGAACAGATATTGACAATGATAATTTTGCCGAGCTCAGCTTTAACGAAACCGAAGCGGCTGTTTCCGGCACGGCATGCAACAGCATCACCGTTCAGTTTTCCTCAAGGACGGACAGCCATACTTTTACATACAACACGGCGGATAAGGTGTATCAGAACCAATCTGATTTTGAGCAGGTCGTAAGCTTTAAAAACATCATCGTTTTATTTGCGGACACAACTTATGTAAGCAAGCAGAACTACAACGGCACCGGCAGAACCGAGACCTATTGCAATTTTGAGCTTACGAGCGGAACAGGCAGGCTGGCTTCGGCAGGCAGCGTTGTGGATTTCAACTGGAGCGTTGAAAACGGCGTGCTCAGATTCACCGCCCAAGACGGCAGCCCGCTGGCGCTTAATCCCGGCAGGAGCTGGATAGGGATCGCTTCTGCCAACAACGGCGGCAGCGCAAATTCACAGTAAAGCGCAGGGATTTTTAAGGGGAGAAAATCATGGTTAAAACAAACAAGGGCATACCCGCCGTCATCACAGGCGCCATTATGGCCCTCATAGGCGGATTTTTGGCACTGGTAATGATCGTTGTCGGCAGCTCGGGGCTTACCGAGTTCACGGGAACAATATCCGGTGATCCATCTGATGTTTATGATCTCGGCAACGTTCTTGTTGTGGATCAATACGGCTATATTGAAGGCGACAGCCTTGACGAGGATTATTATCTTATAGCCTTTACACACAACGGCACAGACGATATTTATTTTGCGTCACTGTACGTCAATGAAAACATGGACGTATTTGAAAAACTGGACGATTATGCTTATGACGATTCCATGCTCATAGGCGATCTTTATTTACAGGTCTGCGCCAGCGCCGAGATGCTCAGCGATATTGACAGCGATATGCGCGGCTTTTACTATGACGCGCTTGACGTATACGGAGAAATGATGCCCGAGTATATTGATTCGGGAATCTCGTTCTCTTTCTACTGCGAGGGTGCGTCTGCTTTTCCGAGCGCTCTTAAAGAGGAACAGAGCACCAACAACGTATTGACCGTAATCTTTGCAGCGGTCTTTGCCGTAGGAATCGTGCTGATCATTACAGGCTCCGTTTCACACAGCAAGGCAAAGACGGCGCTTGAAGCATTGCAGCAGCAAGGCGGCGCTTATTATAACCCACAGGGAACTTATTATTACCCGCAGCCGGGCGCAGACCCCTATCAGCAGCAGGGCACATGGAGCAACGGTGCAAATCAAACGCAGCCTAACCCTGCGCAGCAGGGGAATTACTATGCGCCGCCCGGGCAGCAAGCCCCACAGCAGCCGCAAGGCACGGAAAGCGGCGCTTATTACCGGCCGCAGCACCCCCCGAAACGGCCAAGCGCTGCCGGAGCAGAACAGCCGCAGCGGCAAACGCCGGCGTCGGGAGCACCCGGAGCATTGGGCAGAAACACCGAAAACGACACAATTTTGCTTGATGACAACGATCCGTATTACATACCGCCGCAAAACGGCGGACAGCAGTAATCCGATTAACAGCGGGAGCGGAGGTGCCTTATGAAATTCGGCAGCAACAAAAAATTTAAGATCATGCAGATAACGGATATGCAGGAGATCCCTGCCGTATCGCCGGACACGATAGCTTTGCTTGAGGCCGCAGTGGAGGCGGAAAAGCCGGATCTGGTTGTCTATACGGGAGATCAGATAAAAGGCTACGGCATAACCTACCGCGGCAAGGGCAAGGAACTTGAAAACGCCGTTGCCGCCACCATAAAAAAACTGCTTGCGCCTGTTACCAAGCGGAATATTCCGTTTGCCGTTACGTTCGGCAACCATGACAGGCAGGTGGGCATTTCAAACAAAGACCAGTTTGAGCACATCTATAAATCCCTGCCGAACTGCATTGGCGAGCAGGCAGAGGGCATTGACGGCGGCGGCACCTGCTGCATTCCCATTAAAAGCTCTGACGGCAGCGGTAAAGACGTATTTTGCCTTTACCTGTTTGACAGCGGCACGGACGCGAAAGGCGGCGGCTATGAGCCGTTTGACACAAAAATAATAGATTGGTACAAAAAAACCAGAGATACGCTTAAAGAAAAAAACGGAGATTATGTTCCGTCTATCGTATTTCAGCACATTCCGCTTTGCGAATACTACAATGTTTTAAAACAGGTAAAAAAGAACACCAAAGGCGCAATACGCGCTTTCAGAACGCACAAGAACGAGTATTATGTTTTGGGCGACACTTGCAGAAAAGGCGATATGCTTTGCGAACCGCCCTCTATTCCGAATGAGAATACCGGCGAGTTTGACGCTATCTCCGAAAAAGGAGACGTTATGGCGGTATTCGTCGGCCATGACCACAAGAACAGCTTTGTGGGCAGGTATAAAAATGTTGACCTCGGCTTTACGCAATCCAGCGGGTTTAACGTTTACGGAAACAGAACGAAACGCGGCGTCAGGATCATAACGCTTGACGAAGATAAGCCCGGTGCGTATCAGACCTATACCCGCACCTTTGACGAGCTTGTGGGCACGAAAGTGCAAAGGCCGGTCTACGACTACCTTTCCAGCAAGGCGCCGGAAACTGTGGACGCGGCAATACCCATGATAACGAAAGCGGTTGGCATTCTTGCCGCGATCGTGGTTATAATCATTCTTTTGAGCAGACTTTTATAGCGGAAAGGCAGGGGCAATATGGCAGATGAAAATAAAAACAACGCCTTTAAAAGGTGGACGGAAAAACACGCGGAGATCTGGAAATTTATAAAGTTCATGATTGCCGGAGGCGGCTCCTCCGTTATAGAGCTGATCGTACACATGGCTCTTTTAAACACCGTATTTGAAGCCATGACGGCGCAGAAGATCACGAACCCCACGCTGAATATGATCGGGATAAATTCGCAGGGGTATCTTTATACATACCTGATTTCAACTACGGTTGGCTATGCCATAGCCTTTATACTGAACAGAAAAGTTACATTTAAGGCGGACGCCAATCCGGCGCTGAGCATGGCGCTGTACTTTATTATGGTAGTATTCACGATCTTTGCAAACGGCTGGATCGGCTCCCTGATGCAGACCTTTGCCGCAAGTCATGATCTTACGGGCAATCTTTGGGATCTGATCTTTAAAGTGATCGGAATGGCTATCCCAACGCTTTGGACCTATCCCTGCAACCGCTTTATCATTCACAGAAAGAAAAAACAGGCATAATAATATTGAGCAGAAATCTGATTACAAAAAATGCAGCCGTGGAAACGGCTGCATTTCTGCGTTTAGAAAGCTGTTCATTCTTTTTTCTTCAGCTTTCTTTTTATACGGGCAAAAACGGCGGTCAGCCCCGCTGCAAGAAGTATAAGCACATAACCGCAGGCAAGGAAAAACCCGGCGTAAAGCATAAGATCGGCGCTGTCCAATATTGCCACTACGGGGCAGTACGCAATAAAGGCGTAAACGGGAAACGCCCATCTCAATTTGCTATTTACAAAGCCGGCAGCAAAGCTTACGACCCACGTGCCGAGCACATGCAGGAACAGAACACCCATCGTATCGGACGGCGTCATCGCAGCAACCGGCGCATAATATACGGCAAGCAGCAAAACACAAAGCAGTGCCAGCACCGCCAGCTTCAGCCTGTTTTCCTTTTTGCCGGAGGATCTGAGCGTTTCAACAAGCAGGCGGTCATTTGCTTTACGGTCGTCCTCCTCTATTCGGCTTCCGAGCAGCAGCTCGTTTACATTAACGTCCAAAGCGTCCGCAAGGTCTATGAGATACGAAACATCCGGGAAGCCCTTACCCGTTTCCCAGCGTGATACGGCTTTATCGGTACAGCCCAGCCTTTCGGCAAGTTCCTTCTGGGTCATGCCGTTTTGAATTCGCTGCTCTCTGATGAAATCACCTGTCTTTTCGGGATCCATAACACCACTCCTTTCAGCTATATTTTACATTATAATCAGCCAAATTGCACCCTATGTATCGTAGAATGGGCAAAATAAGCGAAGATATCCTGTTCTTTCCGAACGAACGAGACAGACGCAGCGGCAACATGTATCATAAAAATCAAAGCCCGTCTTGCGAAACGGCCCGCGTGGGAATATAATGTATGTTAGACAATAACGGTGCTCTGCGTGCTGGCGCGAAAGGCGCCGTGGATATAAAGCAAAAAGGAGAAATCCCTTGAAAACGAACGACCCGATTTATCAGAAACTGCCCGGCGCATTGCTGCCCTGGTACAAGCAAAACGCACGCCGGCTTCCCTGGCGGCAGGATACGGAGCCGTATCATATCTGGCTTTCGGAGATCATGCTGCAGCAAACGCGTGTGGAAGCCGTACGCGCATATTATCTTCGCTTTTTGGAACAGCTGCCCGATATTCATGCGCTGGCAGCGGCGCCGGAAAGCCGGCTGCTCAAGCTCTGGGAGGGGCTCGGCTATTACAACCGCGCGCGCAATCTGCAAAAAGCGGCGCGCGTCATTGAAACACAATACGGCGGGCGCTTCCCCGGCCGCTATGAAGAGATCCGCGCACTGCCCGGTATCGGACCGTACACCGCAGGCGCCATAGCCTCTATCTGCTTTGGCCTGCCCTGCCCCGCCGTGGACGGCAATGTGCTGCGCATCATCACCCGTATGACGGAAAATGACGCGCCCATCGACCGTATGCAGACCAAAACGGAGATTTCCGCACAGCTTCAAAAGGTATATCCGAAAAACGATTGCGGACAGTTTACACAGGCGTTAATGGAGCTGGGCGCGACGGTCTGTACGCCTAAATCGCCAAAATGCACCGCTTGCCCGGCGAGCAGCTTTTGCCGGGCGTATAAAAACGGCACGGTGATACAGTACCCGGTAAAACAGCCGAAAAAAGAGAAGCGGTTAGAAGAACGCACGGTCTTTTTACTGCAATGCGGGGATCGCTACGCCCTGACGAAACGCACCGAAAGCGGTCTGCTTGCCGGATTGTGGCAGCTGCCCAATATGCTTGGCAAAATGGATGTAAAGCAGGCGCTGGATACCGCCGGCGGCTTTGGCGCTCAGCCCGTGGAATTATGCAAACAGATGAATCGGGTGCACATCTTTACGCATATAAAATGGCAGATGACCTGTTACCATATTCTGTGTGCCGAAAGATCGCCTGATTTTGTTTGGGCAACCGCGCAGGAGATCGAAACCACCTACGCGCTGCCGACCGCGTTTCGTATGTTTTTTGAATCCCATCATGAAACCGATAAAACAGAGAGCCGTTAACAAATCATATCAAAAAATAATGGTAGGGCGGTTCAAAATTAAACCATTCCTACCTCAAATTTGGGGACAAACAATATTATAAGAAAAGTGAATTTCCAAGCCAGAATTTGTATTATTGTATTGAAACCAATATAATGTGCTTATTTTTCCTAAAATCACCAATAATTTTTCCACCGTTTTTTATCATTATCTTTACTGTTGCCTCATTTGTTTTCAATGGGAATAATTTGATTTCGTTATATCCGTGTTCTTTACATTTTTTTAATAATTCTTTAAATAAGATATTTCCATAGCCTTTTCCGCGGCAATGCTTTGAAATTCCATATCCAAGATTTCCTGCACCAATGACAGTTTCTAAAAATTCAGATGACGAATGTCTTATTCTTCCATATCCTACAGGAATATCGTCAATATACAAAATATAGGTAGTATATGGTATCCATCCCTTTGGCAAGTTTACACCTCGGGAATGATTATCTATTTCTTGTAGCCAATTTTTATATTCTTTATAAGATAAGTTATATGCAGGATTCGTAAATCCATTTTCCATCTCAAGAATACCCTGTAACATTTCATATTCTTGTTTGCCCATATCAATACTTACTTGCTTTAGTTCTATTCTCATCATTATTACCTTAACATTAAATTACGATTATCAGCTAAAATGCATACTTTTATTATAGCATAATTATCTATCAAAACAATAGTTATCTCTCATTTGTCTCTCACCACATTGGCAACTTTGGGCGAGTTTGTGGTCTCACAAAAACTCAGAATGGGCTGCAATCTAAAAACGCAAACAATAATATAAGCGGAAATCATAAGAGTTTAACCACAAAGCCGTTCAAATATACGCAAAAAACGTACAGTTCACAAGGAACTGTACGTTTATGGCAGAGGTATAAGAACCTGCACGCAAGCGTGCTGAACCTTGTTATTCGCTTTGCTCATAATAAGAACCTGCACCCAAGCGTGCTGAACCTTGTTATTCGCTTTGCTCATAATAAGA